>NZ_CP184360.1:0-324600 GCF_048595755.1 Luteococcus struthionis | reverse complement strand
GACCTCGTCGACCATTCCCAGTTCGGTGATCGGGCGGTGGATCTCGGGGTCGTCAACGGTGTGCAGGGCTGCGCGGATCTTGCCCAGCAGCGGGTTCTCGGCGTCACTCATGTCTCGAGTCTTTTCCTCAGGTCGTCGTATTGCAAATCTGGCCTCGACAGGCTCGGTCATCGGGATGGGTGGTCTCGACGGGCTCGGCCATCGGGATGGGTGGGCTCGGCCAGCGGGGTCAGCGGCGTGAGTCCTTGCCGCGCTGTTCGCGCAGCCAGGACTCGCGGCGTTGCTCGTCCAGGTCGTCGTCGCCGCGTTCGATCTCGGTCAGCAGCTCGCGCAGGCTGCTGCGCAGTTCGCCGCGAATGTAGTCACGGGTGGCCACATCGCCGACATTCATCCGCAGCGCGGCGATCTCGCGGGCCAGGAAGTCCATGTCTGCCCGGCTCTGCGCGGCGACGCGGCGGTCCTCCTCCATGGTCAACCGGTCGCGTGCCTCCTGTCGGTTCTGCGCCAACAGGATCAAGGGTGCGGAATAGGAGGCCTGGGTGGAGAAGAACAGGTTGAGCAGGATGAAGGGGTAGGGGTCCCACTTCCAGTGCCAGATGCTCACCACGTTGAGCGTCACCCAGGTGATCACCACGATGGTCATCCAGACCAGGAACTTGGCGGTGCCCATGAAGCGGGCCACCCATTCGGCGAAACGCCCGAAGGAGTCCGGGTCGAGCTCCACCTTGGGCAACAGGTGCCTGCGGCGATCCCCCGGGGTGTTGAGACGCTGCCGCTCAGCCATGGCTCACCTCCTCATCGTCGCCATCCATCTGGTCGCCGCGCCAGTCCTCGGGCAGCATGTGGTCGAGCAGGTCGTCGACGGCCACGGCGCCCACCAACTGATTGTCGTCATTCACCACCGGTGCGGCCACCAAGTTGTAGGTGGCAAAGTAGCGGCTCACCGCGGCCAGGTCGCTGTGGGGGCGCAGTGGTTCAAGATCATCGTCCACCATGCCCGAGACCATCAACGACGGCGGTTCGCGCAGCAAGCGCTGGGTGTGCACCAGGCCCAGGAAGCGTCCCGAGGGAGTGTCCAGCGGGGGGCGGCAGATGAAGACCATCGACGCCAGTGCCGGGGTCAGTTCCACGTCGCGCACCCGGGCCAGTGCCTCGGCGACGGTGGCATCGGGCGCCAGGATCACCGGCTCGGGCGTCATCATGCCGCCGGCGGTGAGATCGGCGTAGATCATCAACCCGCGCACGTCGGCAGCGTCCTCCGGCTCCATGCGCTGCAGCAGGTCCTCGGCCATCTCCGCCGGCAATTCCTTGATCAGGTCGGCCGCGTCATCGGGATTCATCTCCTCCAGCACGTCCGCGGCACGTTCGTGGTCGAGCGTGGTGAGCAGCTCCACCTGCTCGTCCTCGGGGAGCTCCTCCAGCGCATCGGCCAGTTGCTCGTCGTCCAGCTGCTCGACGATCTCGGCGCGCCGTTCGGGGGCCATGTCGTGCAGCTCGCGCGCCATGTCGGCCGGCTTCATGTCCACCATCTGGGCCAGCAGGTTGTCGGTGACCTGGCTGGCGTTGAGCACCAGGTTGGGAATCTCAGACCAGTCGACGATCACGGTGGCGCCCCGCTTGCTCAGCCCGAAGCGGCCACCGGCGGTGATCTCGCGCAGCGCCACGTCGGTCACCTCCCACTCCTTGGCGCGGGTGGGACGCATCGCCACGTCGTAGATGGCGGCGCGCTTGGCGTCGGGCCGGTTCACGGTGCGGTCGAAGAGTTCGTCGATCACCAGGGTCTCGGCGTCGCGCTGGCTGAAGCGGCGGGTGTCCACCTGGCCCTCGATTGCCACCTGGGTGGCGGCGACGGCATGGACCTGCGGCATCGGGACGAAGATCCGGCGACGGCCGAAGAGCTCCACCACCAGGCCCTTCACGCGCGGTGCGCGGCCCTGGGTGCGCAGCTGGATGACGACGTCACGCACCCGCCCCACCTGGTCACCCGAGGCGTCGAGGACCGGCAGGCCACGCAGGCGCGAGATGAAGACCGAGGACGAGGAGACACTCACCCGGCAAATCTAACCGTTCGGCCAAGTCAATTGGGCCGTCCCGGCAGTCGGGTGGCGCGAGTTCGGGGACGGTTAGGCTGGGGGCGTGAACAATGACGTGACCAGCCAGGCCGCCATCCGTGCTCGCCGCACCATCCTTGCCGTTCCCGGCTCCAGCGATCGCTTCATCGCCAAGAGTCGTGACCTGGACGTGGATGCCGTCTTCCTCGACCTGGAGGACGCAGTCGCGCCCCCCGTGAAGGAGGCTTCGCGGCAGCGGATCGTCGAGGCGCTCAATGACACGAAGGGCTGGAAGGCACCCACGGTGACCTATCGCGTCAACGACTGGTCGACCCCCTGGACCACGATGGACGTCGTCGAGGTGGTGGGGGGTGCCGGGGAGCACGTCGATTGCATCGTGCTTCCCAAGGTCACCAGTGCCAGCCAGGTGAAGGCACTCGATCTTGTGCTCACCCAGGCCGAGCAGGCCGCCGGGCTGCCGGTGGGCCGCATCGGCCTGGAACTGCAGATCGAGGAGGCCCGGGGGCTGCTGCACGTCGCGGAGATCGCCGCGGCCAGCCCGCGCGCCGAGACCCTGGTCTACGGCCCCGGTGACTGGATGGCCAGCATGGGCATGCAGACCCTCAATGTGGGTTCGCAGCCCCCCGGCTATGTGGGCGATGCCTTCCACCACGTGCAGATGCAGATCCTGGTGGCCGCCCGTGCCCACGGACTGCAGGCCATCGACGGACCCTTCGTCGGGATCCGGGATCTTGAGGGCTTCCGCACCTCCGCGTCGAGCTCGGCCGCGCTGGGTTATGACGGCAAGTGGGTGCTTCACCCCTCGCAGGTGGAGGCCGGCAACCAGATCTACACGCCCCCGGAGCAGAACATCGAGCGGGCCCGACGGATCGTGTCGGCCTACCGTCACGCCACCGCCGAGGCCGGGGGAGCGGTGGGGGCCATCGTCGTCGACGACGAGATGGTCGACGGTGCCGGTCTGGCCGTGGCCAGGGCCACGCTGGCCAAGATCGGTGAAGGCGCCTGAGAGCCCACCCACCGGTCAGGATCAGGTGGTCTTGCTGACCAGTGCGCGCAGCGTCGTCAGGTTGCGCAGCGTGATGAAGCCCGGGCGCACAAGGCGCGGTAGCGCGTTGGCAGCGCTCGAGCCGTGCACCCCGGAACCGAAGTCTGCGTAGAGCACGTCCTCCTGCACCTGGAAACGTTCCGACTCGCCCGCGCGCGACTCGAGTTCCTGCCGCAGGTTCTGCGGCAGCGGCCCCGAGGCGAAGCCGACGTGCACCAGTTTCGGGTTCCCATCGGCGAAGGGATGCTCCTCCAGCAGCCGGACCAGCCGCCGTCCTTCCACCACGACGACGTCGATGGGAAGTCCGAAGCGCCTCTCCAGGGCGGTGGTGAGCCGCTGCCGGTCATCGTCGGCACTGTCCTGCGAGTCGTAGAGCAGGTTGCCCGACTGCAGGTGGGTCGTCACGTCGGTGAAGCCCAGCTCGGCGGCCAGCTCGCGCAGCTCCGCCATCGGGACCCGCTTCGCCCGCCCCACATTGATGCCCCGCAACAACGCCACCCGTGTGCTCATGCCGGCATCGTGACACAGGATGCCTGCCGCAAACAGAGAGCTGAGGCACCCTCATTGCCATCAAGGCAGTGAAGGGGCGCCAGCTCTCTGTTTGCGGCACAGCCCCGGGCTTGCAACAGGGAGCGGTTGATCTCTGCCGGTAGGCTTGCAGACATGTCCTCCTCGATGCAGGCTGCTGCCACGGTGATGCCCCTGAAGCACCCGATGTCGGTGGCCATCTACCCCACCTATGCCGAGGCGCAGCGTGCGGTCGACCTGCTGGCCGACAAGGATTTCCCGGTGCAGAACCTGTGCATCGTCGGCACCGACCTGAAGCAGGTGGAGCGCGTGCTCGGCAAGCTCACGCTGGGCAAGGTGCTGACCCAAGGGGCGATCAGCGGGCTGGGTACCGGCCTGTTCCTGGGCCTGGTGATGATGCTCTTCCTCACCTCCATTCCCCAGACCCAGGCGCTGTTCATGGGCGTGGTGATCGGCATCGGCATGGGACTGCTCTCCAGCGGTCTGGGCTATGCCATGAGTGGTGGCCGACGCGACTTCCAGTCGGTGCAGGCCATCGTCGCCACCCGTTACGAGGTGCTCGGCGAGCACAGCGTCGTGCACCAGGCGCGGGAGGCGCTGGGGCAGGCCCCGCTGCAGCCCACGCCGCCGACGGCCTGGCCTCCCACTCCCACCAGCCAGCAGGGCCCCCGCAAGCAGCAGGACCAGCAGGGTGGGGGAGCCCAGCAGTGAGCGGTCTCGAGCAGCTGCGGGAGATGTGGAACGCGCGCTACTCGAACCCGAACAACCTCTTCGGCTACCGGCCCAATGACTTCCTGGTGCAGGCCGAGGTGATGCTGCGTCGCGGCAGCCGGGTCCTGGTGATCGGCGACGGCGAGGGCCGCAATGGGGTCTGGCTGGCGCAGCAGGGTCATCAGGTCACCACGGTCGACCTGTCCGAGGTGGGGGTCGGCAAGGCCAGGGCGCTGGCCCGGGAGCGAAAGGTGGAGCTTGACGCCCACGTCGGTGAGCTGGGGGAGTGGCTCGACCAGCCCGCCGCCCAGGGGCCCTGGGGCGGGATCGTGTGGATCTTCTGCCACCTGCCACCGTCGCTGCGTCGCCAGGTGGCCGAGGCCCTGACCCCACGGCTGGTGCCCCAGGGAAAGTTGATCATGGAGGCATACACCCCGGCCCAGCTGATGCTGGGCACCGGTGGGCCCTCCGACGAGTCACTCTTGCTGACCCGCCCCATGGTGGAGGCCGACTGGCCCGGACTTGATCTTGACGTCCGCATCCTGGAGCGGCGCATCTTCGAAGGGCGTGCCCACCAGGGGCTCAGCTCGGTGCTGCAGGTGCTCGGGCAACGCAAGAAGCAGCCCGCGCGCGGGTGATCAGGGCGACGACGTGCTGGCCTCAGAGCCAGCGGCGGTGCCGGAAATAGACGTAGGCCGCCAACATGCCCAGCACCATCGCGGCCAGCACGATGTAGTACGAGTAGCGGAAGTGCAGCTCCGGCATGTGGTCGAAGTTCATGCCGTAGACCGCTCCCAGGGTGGTGGGCACCGCCAGGATCGCGACGATCGCCGAGAGCCGGCGCATGTCTTGGTTGTCGGCCACCGAGACCCGCGCCAACCCCGCCTGGAGGATGGTGGAGAGCACTTCGTCGAAGGACAGGATCGATTCGCGGGCATCCGTGTGGTGGTCTGCCACCTCACGGAAGTAGGCGCGCACCTCGTCGGGCACCACCGGGTAGCTGCGCGTCGAGAGCGCCTGGAGGGGCAGCGCCAGCGGCACGACGGCGCGCTTGAACTCGATCAGCTCACGCTTGAGGTTGTAGACCCGGTCGATGCCGGTGGTCCCGTGGACGCTGAAGATGTCCTCTTCCACCTCGTCGATGTCGTCGTCGAAGGCGCCCACCACGTGCAGATAGCTGTCGACCACGCGGTCCAGCACCTTGTAGAGCACATAGGAGGGGCCCAGGGCGAGTTCCTCGGGGGCCGCCTCCAGGCTGTGCCGCAGGGTGCGCAGCGGGGTGTTCTCGCCGCGACGCACGGTGAGGATGAAGTTCTCGCCGACGAAGGCCATGATCTGGCCGGTGGAGACGATCTCGCTGGTGGCGGTGACCGACTCGTGGTCCACGTAGGCGACGGTGGAGATCACGCAGAACAGGGTGTCGTCGAACTGTTCCAGCTTGCTTCGGGTGTGGCCCTCGACCGCGTCCTCGATCGCCAAGGGGTGCAGGTGGAAGCTGCGCACGAAGCTGGCCATGTCCTCGTCGGTGGGGTCCTTGAGCCCCAGCCAGACGAAACCCTCGCCGTCGCGGGCGTGCTCGGTGGCGGCCTCCAGGCCGATCCCCTCCTGCCGCACACCGTCGACGTACCAGCCCCAGGCCACCATCGAGTCCGGCGAGGTGTGCCACTGCCGGGCGGTCTGGCGACGCGAGGCGATCGGTGCGCGGGAGGGCCCCAGCAGTCCCGGGATCAGGCGCCGGGTGTCAGGCATGGGTCTTGCCGAGCAGGTCAGCCATCCACGCCTCCACCTCGTCGGCGGTGCGGGGCAGCATGGCCGACAGGTTCTCGTTGCCGTCCTCGGTGATGAGGATGTCGTCCTCGATGCGCACGCCGATGCCACGCATCTCCTCGGGGACCAGCAGGTCGGTGGCCTTGAGGTAGATGCCGGGCTCCACGGTGATCACCATGCCGGGCTTGAGGATGCCGTCACGGTAGTCCTCGCGCAGTGCCTGGGCGCAGTCGTGCACGTCGATGCCCAGGTGGTGGCTGGTGCCGTGCACCATCCAACGGCGGTGCTGGCCACCGTCGGGGCCGAGCGACTCCTCGGGGGTGACGGGCAGCAGGCCCCACTCGTGCAGGTACCTGGCCACGACGGCGATCGCCGCGGCGTGCACGTCGGAGAACTTCGCGCCGGGCTGCGCGGCGGCGATGCCCGCCTCCTGTGCCTCCAGCACCGCCTCGTAGACCTTGCGCTGCTGGGGGGAGAAGGTGCCGTTCACGGGAAGGGTGCGGGTGACGTCGGCGGTGTACAGGCTGTCGAGCTCGACGCCGGCGTCCAGCAGCAGCAGGTCGCCGTCGCGCAGGTCGCCGTCATTGCGGATCCAGTGCAGGGTGTTGGCGTGGTCCCCGCCGGCGGCGATGGAGTCATAACCCACGCCATTGCCGTGGTGGCGGGCGTACAGGCCGAAGATGCCCTCGACCCATCGTTCGCCGCGGCCGCGCTTGACCGCCTCGGGCAGGTCGCGCACCACGGCCTCGAAGCCGACGGCGGTGGCCCGGCAGGCCTCGCGCATCTGCTCGGCCTCGAAGTCGTCCTTGACCAGGCGCATCGTCGACAGGGTGACCTCGAGCTGGTCGTCGCGCTGCGTGGCGTCCTGTTCCTGGGCGGTGCCGGTGCGGATCTCGTCCACCTGGGCGGTCACCTGCTCGTCGGCGGCGCGCAGCACGCGGATCTGCGTCGACTCGGCATTCTTGGCCAGGGCGGCCGGCAGTTCTCTGATGGGGGCGCAGCTGATGCCGGTCATGGCGCGCATCTCGTCGAGGCTCTCGCGCTGGCCCACCCACATCTCGCCGTAGCGGGCATCGGCGTAGAACTCGGGGTCGGTGCGCGGGGCGCGGGGCTTGAAGTACAGGGTGGCCTGGTGGCCGGCATCGGTCGGTTCCAGCACCAGCACGGCGTCGGGCTCGCGGTCGGCACCCAGACCGGTCAGCCAGGCGAAGGCCGAGTGGGGGCGAAAGACGTAGTCGGTGTCATTGCTGCGCACCTTCAGGGCCCCGGCAGGAACCACCAGGCGCTCTCCGGGGAAGGTCTCGGCGAGGGCGGCGCGCCGCGGTTCGGCGGCGACGCTGGCGGGCAGCCGCGGCGGCAGCTCCTGGGAATAGGGAGCCCAGTCCATCGGGATGAACTCGCGGAAGGCTTCCGAGAAGGGCGTCTGCCGGTTCGGCAGCTTCTTCTCGTCACCGGTCTGCTCGTCGCTCATGCTTGTCTCCGCTCGCTCGTGGGCACCATGGGCATTCTAGGGGCGCGTCGGCCGCGGCACGCACCGACGTCGGTGCCAACCACGACCATTGGCGCAGCGAGGACGATTCCCTAGGGTGGGGTCATGACCGAGCTCTACCTGGTACGCCACGGAGAGACTGCCTGGAGCAAGTCCGGGCAGCACACCTCCGTCACCGATCTGGACCTGACCGACCACGGCGTCGAGGAGGCGAAGGCCCTGCGGCAGAAGCTGGACCCGGCCGACTTCGGCTTGGTGCTGTCCAGCCCACGCCTGCGGGCCCGGCGCACGGCCGAACTGGCGGGCTTCACGCCCGAGGTCGACGAGAACTTGGCCGAGTGGTCCTACGGCGACTACGAGGGAATGACCAGCCACCAGATCCGCGAACAGGTGCCGGGCTGGCGCATCTGGACCCACCCCTTGCCGGGCGGGGAGACCCGCACCCAGGTGATCGACCGCCTCACCAAGGTGGTGCAGCGGGTGCAGGACTCCGGGGTGGAGCGGGCGATCTGCTTCAGCCACGGCCACGCCTCGCGCGTGCTGGCGCTGTGCTGGCTGGGCATCGACATCGCCCGCGGGCAGTCCTTCCCGCTGGCCACCGGCGCGGTGTGCGTGCTGGGGCAGGAGAAGGAGTCGCCGGCCATCATCCGGTGGAATGCCTGAGCTCAGATCTCGCGACGCGTCAGTGACCGGACCGCCAGGGCCAGCAGCACGGCGCTGACCAGGACGGACGTGGCAACCGGCCACAGGGCGTGCACCGCCTCACCCGCCCCCGCCTGGGAGGCGATCCCCGGCAGACCTACCACGCTGTTGCGCGCCAAGGGCCCCCACAACCCCAGCAGGGAGACCACGATCAGGACGCCGAGCGAGGCGCCCGCCGCACCCAGGGTGGAGGGCAAGGCGCTGCTGAGCAGCAGGGCGACGGTCAGGTAACAGGCCGCAGCCACCAACCACAGAGCGGTGGCCCGCCACAGCGGGGCCGCCTGCACCCCGTCGAAGAGCGCTGCGGTCAGCGCCCAGGTGACGGCGGTGGAAATGGCGGTCGCGACGGTGATGAAGACCAGGTTCGCCACGAACTTGGCCAGCACGAAGGCGGTGCGCGAGACGGGTTTGGTGAGCACCAGCACCGCGGTGCCCTGCGCCACCTCGCCACAGACCAGGCCGGCCATGGTCACCAGGATGACCAGCAGCACGGTGGGGGACAGGTTCTTGGTCCACTGTGCCCACGAGTCCCAGAAGGTCGGCTCCGGCAGGGCTCTGGCGGCCTCCGGGCCGAGCACGCTGGCCATCAGCTGCTTGTTCAGCCGCGCCGAGAGCGGCCCGGTGAGCGCGTTGAAGAGCAGGAAGCCCGGCAGCACCCACAGCCGCCAGGTGCTGACGATCTCTCGGAATTCCTTGCCGAGCAGGGCCAGGAAGGCACTCATCGGACCTCTCCTGTCGTGGGGCTGGGAGTGTCCAGCAGGTCGAGGAAGACGTCCTCCAGGCTGGCCTCCGCCTGCTCGACGGGCCCCAGCTCGACGCCGGTCTGCGCCGCGAGCTGGGGCAGTGCGGCGGCGAAACGCTCGCGGGCCTCGTCGCTGCCGGTGGCCTCGACGGACAACCGGCGGGGCCCGGCGGCCGCGAGGAGTTCGTGCAGGGGTGCCTGGGTGACCACGCGCCCCGCCTGCAGGATGGCGACCTCGTCGCAGACGCGTTGCGCGTCGCCGAGGATGTGCGTGCTGAAGAGCACGGTGGTGCGGCC
Source organism: Luteococcus struthionis (assembly GCF_048595755.1). GTDB lineage: Bacteria > Actinomycetota > Actinomycetes > Propionibacteriales > Propionibacteriaceae > Luteococcus. The sequence continues at coordinate 315,247 of NZ_CP184360.1, read as the reverse complement.
GCGTAGCATGCCGATCATGTCCAGCACCTCCTTGCGTCCCACCGGGTCCAGCGCGGAGGTGGGTTCGTCGAGGATCAGCAGGCGGGGCGCATTCATCAGGGCCTGGGCGATGCCCAGCCGCTGCTTCATGCCGCGCGAGAAGCCCCCGATGCGGTGCTCGACGCCGGTGAGGCCGGCCATCGCCAACAGCGCATCGATGCGTTCGGTGATGACGGCCTCGTCGAGGCCGAAGAGCTTCCCGGTCAGGCGCAGGAATTGCGCAGCGGTCATCCAGGGGTAGAAGCCGGGCACGTCGGGCAGGTATCCGATCTGGCGGCGCACGTCACTGCTGGCGGTCGCCACGTCCTGGCCGAAGATGCGGGCGCTGCCCCCGGAGGCGGCGGCCAGGCCCAACAGGATGCGGATGGTGGTGGTCTTGCCGGCGCCATTGGGGCCCAGGAATCCGAAGACGGTGCCCTCGGTGACCCGCAGGTTCACCTCCTGCAGTGCGAGCTTGTCCTTGAACTGCTTGGTCAGGCCGTCGATCTGCACGACCGGGGTGGAGGTGCTCATTTCTCTCCGGTTCTCTCCCCGAAGAGCGTGTCGACGGCGCGCTGCTGCTTGTTGCCCCAGTCCTGGGTGGGCGGTGCCTGGTGCACCGGCGCGGCCTGCCGTCCTGCGACGAACCAGGCGATGGGTCCGATGATGTTCACGACCAGGATCACCGCCAACCACGCCAAGCGCGGCAAGGTCATTCGCTCGGGTGGCGTGCGCGCCCAGGAGACCAGCGCGACCAACCACAGGGTTGCCTGGATCACGGCCAGCACCGCCACGGCGAGCTGCATTCCGGGGGACAATTCGCTCCATTGCACGTTCATGGTCAACTCCTGGTCGAGTGGCTTCGGTCGTGTTCTCGGGCGGCTGCGCGGGCGCCATGGCGCAGCAGGATGACTCCCTGGGCCAAGCCCATCGCCGCGCTGAGGGCCATCACCGGCAGCCCCACCCAGCCGATCGGGCGATCGCCACCAAAGACCTGCATCGCGATGGTGCCGCAGCAGGTGACCGACAGCATGGTCGCGACCACCAGTAGGAGCAGGCTCCACAGCTGGCTCGCGCCGAGGCGTCGCGGAAGGACAGCCAGCCCGATGGAGAACAGGGCCATCGCGATCAGCGGCCACTGCCCGGTGAGGGGCTCGACCCACCCGTGCGGCGGGCCGAACAGCGGCCACTGGTTGGGGAGGCGCTGCTGGCCCATGCCGACGGGGAGCAGGGCCAGGCCCAGCAGCGCCGGCAGGCAGGCCGTGGCGGAGGCCATCGTCAACGTGCGGTCATCGAGGGCAGCCAGCACGTCCTCGTCGAGCTGGTCGGGTTCCACCAGGTGCAGGCGCGCGGCCACGGCACCCAGGTTCACCTGCCATCCCAGGCCCATCATGTGCGGCACCAAGATCCTGGAGTCGGCCGGGTCGAAGGCCGAGGCCACCCGGGAGCCGATGGTCGTCGGATTGATCCCGAGCGGGGAACCCACCAGGGGCCGGTGGTCGGGAGCCTCGGCAGGGGAGCCGGAGTTGAGCTGGCGTGCCACCTCTGCCGGGTCGCCGAAGGCCTGGCAGGCGGCCCGCTCGCCGAGCTCGTCGGCGGCCTCGCGCAGGGCCTCGGCCAGCTCCTGCAGCTCATGGCGGTGGGCCCGGGGATCCAGCAGGTCGTGTTGGAGCGTGGTGAGCCATTCGTCGACGGTCATGGCCCCGACACCTCTGCGGGGGTGAGCAGGGCGTCGATCGACGCGCTCAGGCTCCGCCAGGCCTCGGTGAGCGCGCCCAGCTCCGCCTCGCCGGCAGCAGTGAGCGTGTAGTACTTGCGCGGGGGGCCGTAGGGCGATTCCTCCCAGTGGGTGTCCACCAGTTCGGCCTTCTTCAGCCGGGTCAGGACGGGGTAGATGGTGCCGGTGCTCACCTCGAGGCTCTGAGCGCCCAGCGCGTCGACGAGCTGGCCTCCGTAGCGGGGCGACTCCAGCAGCAGCGCCATCACTGCCAGCTCCAGTGCGCCCTTGCGCAATTGGGTGATCCGTTCGTTCATCCCGCCTCCTTGGTGGTGCTGCCAGCTACTTTGTATTACATGGTAGCTGGTCGTGTCCAGTTCCGGGCTCGGTGGAGTTGGTCACACGTACTGGTCAGACTTGTGCAAGCCCGTCGCAGCGCAAGTGTGACCAGGCCGCCTGTCCAGCCTCAGTCGTAACTGTCTGCGCGCAGGCGCGGGCCGGCCGCCAGCATCAACGCCAGGGCCAGCACGGAACAGGTGAGGATCACCATCGGGATCGGACGCGAGGTGCCATCCTCCAGGGCGCCCACCACGGGAGTGACCAGGGCAGCCATCACGAATTGCGAGGCGCCCAGCAGCGCAGCAGCCGTTCCCGCGGCCTCGCCATGACGGTGCAGCGCGACGGCCGGGCCATTGGGCAGGCAGATTCCCAGCCCCACCATCACCAGGAACATCGGCATCAGGAAGCCGAGCAGGCCACCGCTCGCCAGCTGGGCCAGCAGCAGCATCGTGCTGGCGCCCAGGACGACCACGCCCAGGCCCGCACTGCAGCCCCATCTCTTGCGCAGGAATCCCGTCGAGCGAGAGTTGGGGTCAGCCTAGGTGGTGGGTCCTGTGCAAAAGGGTGGGTTCTTGACGCTTCCGCAGAGGGCGAACAGTGGCAGGATCAGCCGATCAGCGCCAGGGTGATGGTCAGGAAGAGCGCCCCGGCAAGGGTCATTGCACTGGCCAGGGCGGGCAGCAGGCCGTCGGTGGGCAGGTGCGGTTCGGGGCGGCCGAGGGCGTCGATGCTGGTGCGGTAGCGGCGTCGGGTGAGCCACATCATCGCCAGGGCGCAGACCGAGCCCAGCGCACCGGCGCCCAGCGCCCAGCCACCTGCCGTCGGCAGCGCCACCCGGGCGGCGGTCAGCGATCCCACCAGCAGCGCCAGGCAGGTGCGCTGCCACGACAGTGCGGTGCGCTCCGGTTGCAGGCCGGGATCGAACAGGCTCACAGCACGGCCCACAGCAACAGCAGACCCGCGAGCATCACGACGACGCCCAGCGGAACCGCCAGGGGTGAGCTGGGCAGGGGACGCCCCAGGCGCATCGCCAGCTCGGTGCGCGACCAGCTGAGCCAGGCCTGCACCGGCCCCAGGATGCCCGCCACCATGAGCAGGATCGCGGCGAGCCTGATCAGGGTGGAGCCGTCGTCGGCCATCACGACCAGGGCAGTGCCGCCGGCCAGCAGAGCGAGCGAGGTGCGGATCCACGCCAGGAAGGTGCGCTCATTGGCCAGCGAGAAGCGCGGATCCGGGTCGTCGCCCTGCTCGTAGACCCGCCGGGGAAACCTGCTGTGCGGCGTGCTCATGGCTCACGAGCCTAGTGCGGGGCCGTGAATGGGTAGGCTTCCCCCACGGGTGCCGACACGCGCACCCAGATGTACTGAGGAGAAGACATGCTCGCCGAACCGGCTGACCAGCTGCGGTTGCTCGACCTTGCCGCCCTTGACCTGCAGGTCAACCAGCTGAACCATCGGCGTCGGACGCTGCCGGAGCTGGAGACGATCAAGACGCTGATGGCCGAGCGTCAGCAGATGGTGGAGCAGCAGGTGGCTGCCCAGACCAGGCTGAGCGATGCGCAGGCCGACGCGAAGCGCGTCGAGGACGACCTGGTGCCTGCCCGTCAGCGGCTGGAACGAAACCAGAAGCGCGTCAATGACGGCAGCGTGGGCGATCCGAAGGCCCTGCGGGGGCTCACCGAGGAGATCGACCACCTGGGTGGCCGGATCCGCAAGCTCGAGGACGACCAGCTGGATGCCATGCAGGTGGTGGAGGACCTGACCGCCGAGGTGCGCGAGATCGACACCCGACGCAAGGAGCTCGAGGACCGCATCCGTGGGTTGATGGCCAAGCGGGATTCGCAGTTCAAGGACCTGGACGCCGAGCTGGAGGAGCGTCGCGTCGAGCGTGAGTCGCTGGTGCGGCTGCTTCCGGAGCAGTTGGTGGCTACCTACACCCGGCTGAGCGGACGCCTGGGGATCGGTGCGGCCGAGCTCAAGGCCAAGCGCTGCACGGGCTGCCAGCTGGAGGCCAATCTGGCCGACCTGCGTCGTTATGCCGAGGCACCGCCCAATGAGGTGCTGCGCTGCGAGGAGTGTGATCGCATCCTCGTGCGTACCAAGGAATCCGGCTTGCCGGAATGACCATGAGCAAGGAATCCGGCTTGCCGGAATGACCATGAAGAGGGAATCCGGCTTGCCGGAATGACAGTCCGCTGATCGTCCACCACAGGAGACGCCATGCCCGCCCGTCACATCAGGATCGTCCAGCAGGTTCCCGAGCCCATCCGGGCTGGCATCGACCGGTTGAGGGCCGAGCTGGAGGTTCCGTCCGAGTTCCCAGCCGAGGTGGAGCGCGCCGCGGAGCAGGCGAGCCAGTCGGGTGTCGACGCGGCGGCCTTCGGGCTGGGGGAGTGGGCAGACCGCAATGACCTGCCGCTGGTGACGATCGATCCCGAGGGTTCGATGGACCTGGACCAGGCGGTCTTCATCGAGCGCGACGGTGACGGTTTCCGCGTCTGGTACGCGATCGCCGACGTGGCGGCCTGGGTGGAGCCCGGTGGCCCCATCGACCAGGAGGCCCACCGTCGTGGACAGACCTTTTACGCACCGGCCGAGCGTGCGCCGCTGCACCCGACGGTGTTGTCGGAGGGGGCCGCGAGCCTGCTGGCCGACGGGCGCCCTCGCCCGGCCTTGCTGTGGCAGGTGGACCTGGATGCGAAGGGTGCCGAACGGGCCGCGACGGTGAGCCGCGCCATGGTCACCTCCCGCGAACGCCTCACCTACACCGAGGTGCAGCAGCAGCTCGACGACGGCAAGGCCCCCGAGTGGCTGCAGCTCTTGCGTGAGGTGGGTGAGCTGCGCCAGCAGCAGGAGATCGATCGCGGTGGCGTCAGCCTCGACCTGCCGGAGCAGGAGATCGTCGCCGACGGGGACCAGTGGCACGTCGAGTTCCGCTCGCCGCTTCCGGTCGAGGGCTGGAATGCCCAGATCTCGCTGCTCACCGGGATGGCCGCCGCCGGGATCATGTTGCGGGCCGCCACCGGCGTGCTACGTACCCTGCCCCCGGCACAGCAGCAGGACGTGGATCGACTGCGTGGCATTGCCAGGGGGCTGCGCATCCAGTGGCCGGCCGACATGGGTTACCCCGATTTCGTGCGCTCGCTCGACGTGCGCAAGCCCACCCATCTGGCCATGATGACCTCCTGCACGCGGCTCTTCCGTGGTGCGGCCTACACCGTGCTGGACGAGCAGACCGTCGGCGAGAACCTCAAGCACAATGCGCTGGCCACCAACTATGCGCACTGCACCGCACCGCTGCGTCGGCTGGTGGATCGTTATGTGGGCGAGGTCTGCGTCCACCTGTGCGACGGCACGCCGATCCCGCAGTGGGTGCTGGATGCGCTGCCCGCCCTGCCCGACGAGATGCGCGCCAGCGACCAGCGCGCCAAGAAGTTCGAGCGTGGCATCGTCGACCTGGTGGAGGCCCTGGTGCTGGCCAGTCATCGCGGGCAGCAGTTCACCGGCACCGTGGTGGACTACGACCCGAAGAAGGGCGAAGGCATCATCTCCATCGCCGAGCCGGCCACCGAGGCGCGCTTCCGAATGAAGGGGATCGCGCTGGGCGACGAGGTCACCGTCACGGTGAAGGAGGCCGACCTGGAGCGGGGCGTGGTCACCTTCCAGCCTGCCGCGTCGTAGACTGGACGACGGACGAGTTCGCCGGGTGGCCGCGAAGACCCAGGTCTTCGAGGAAAGTCCGGGCTCCACAGGGCAGGGTGGTCGGTAACACCGACCCGGAGTGATCCGCGGGAAAGTGCCACAGAGAACAGACCGCCAGCGGGCAACCGTTGGTAAGGGTGAAACGGCGGTGCAAGAGACCACCGGCATCCCAGGTGACTGGGATGGCCAGGCAAACCCCACCCGGAGCAAGACCAAGAAGGCCGTGCCTGCACGGCTGCGGACGTGACCGAGGGCTGCCCGCCCGAGCGTCCGGGTAGGTCGCACGACGCCATTCCCCTGGGGAGGAGGCGTCGAAGGTGTCTGGCAACAGGCATCGAAGATGGATGGTCACCCATCGCGGGGCAACCCGCGAGGACAGAACCCGGCTTACAGGCGAACTCGTCCCCCGAATTGCCTTATGCGCTTTGGGATCGCTGTCCTGCAACGGAATGTGGATGTTCATCTGGTGCCACGTGGTTTCGTGTGCTCACGGTCACGGCGTGGGGGGCACGACGGCCCACCGTGAACGCGAGAAAGCCCCCCCGGCTCTCACTCGTGAGAATGAGGGCCGGGGGGTCGTGCCGCCTACGCGGTCGCCGCGAAGGGGCGCACATAGGATCACCCCCTTTTCGGATCACCTTGTCTCGAGCCGGGGTGTAGTCGTGGTTGTTCGGGTAGTGCCGGAACGGCGTGAAGTCCTGACCACAGATGCCGCAGATGGTGCTGTCTTCGGGGATGTCCGGCGGGTCGTCGGGTAGAGCCCGTCGCGGCTCGGGGATCGTCTCGGGCCAGCGAACGCGTGCCGTCCGTAGCACCGTTAGATCCGAAAGAGTTGCGCCAGCGACCGAGGCTCGCCGGGGATGCCGTCGGTCATTGCCCTTGCAGCCTCCCATGCCTTGGCGACCATGATGACATGGCAGCCTACTGTGGAGAGGACGGCCCACACAGCTATGGCGGGAGGCATACTGGGGTCATCTCACTTACCGAAGGAAAGACCATGAAGCCTGCCGCCCTGGCCATCATCCCCCTGCTCGCCCTGACTGCCTGCAGTGGGGGAGAGTCCGCCCCGGCGGCCACCGTCACCGTGACCCAGACGGTCACCGCAGCACCAGAAGAGCAGCCCAGCGAATCTCCCAGCGAGGAGCTGAGCGAGAACCAGGAGCTGAAGCTGGGTGAGGTGGAGGTCTTCAATGTCGCCACCATGCAGGCGCAGCAGGTGAAGGTGCAGCAGATCGAGTACCGAGATTCGCCCGCCTACGCCGCACTGGTGAAGACCTGCAACACAAGCAAGGAAGCGCTGACGGTGGGGTGGGATGGGTGGTCCCTGCACGATGCTGAATCCCAGACCTTCCCCGCGGACAGTTCCACCATGGAGTCCGATCCCAAGCCAGTCTTCCCGCTCATACAAGAGCTTCCGGCGGGCAAGTGCGTAAACGGCTGGATGGTCTTCGAGGTGGTCAAGGGGTTCAAGCCAAGCGAACTTCGCTTCACGACAGAGTCTGGACAGGCAATTACGTGGAAACTGACCTGAGCCTTGGCTGAACCACTGATCGGTGCACCCAATTGGGTGGCCAGAAATTGTCAGACCATGCCAGTTATGTGACGGCATACACACGCCGATGCCGCCGGATGGGTGGCACCTCACCTAGCGGTCAGACCCAGCCGAGCCGAGGTCGACGACGTGGTCGGCCCACACCGCGAGCAGCTCGGGGTCATGGCTGATGGCCAGCACCCCCAGGCCGTTGCGGGCGCGACGCCGCAGCACCTGCACCAGCGCGGCGGTGCTCACCGCGTCGAGCATGGCGGTGGCCTCGTCGCAGATCAGGTAGTCGGGATCGTTGGCAAGTGCCCGTCCCAGGGCCGCGCGTTGTAGCTGGCCGTCACTGACCTGCGAGGGCAGCCGCTCCAGCAGGTCGTCGGTCAACCCCACCTCCCCGGCCAGGACCTTCACCCGCTCACGCCGCTGCGGGCCGGGCGGCAGGGCTTCGGCGAGGATGCCACCCAGGCGCATCCGCGGGCTGCACGAGCGACGTGGTGACTGGAAGAGCATCGTGACCCGGCCACTCATCCGGCCACGTTTGCCGGGAGGCAGGCCGTCACAGCTGACGCTGCCCGACTGCACCGGCACCAACCCGGTCAGCGCCCGGGCCAGGGTGGTCTTGCCCACGCCGCTGGGCCCCTGCAGCCCGACGGTCTGGCCCGGCTCCACCCGCAGCGAGACCCCGTCCAGCACACGTCGTCCTCCCAGGGTGACCACGACGTCGTCGGCGACCAGGCTCATGGCAGACCCCCTGCAGTCTTGTTCGACTCGGCCTGCAGGCGGTCCCGGAAGCTCACCGACGGATCCAGGTCGGTGAGTTCGGGCGGATCGCCTGCCACGGGGTGCAGCCCGTTTCGCGGCAGGGCCGCCAGCAGGGCGCGGGTGTAGTCGTGCTCGGGCTCGTGCCAGACCTGGTGTGCCGCACCCTGTTCGACGACGCGCCCCGCGTACATCACCGAGACGTCGTCGGCCCAGTCGCCATCCACCAGTCGTGACAGGTCGTGGCTGATGAGCAGGACGGCCATGCCCTGGTCGGCCTGCGCCCGCAGCCGGGCCAGCACCGCGTCGGCCAGTGCTGGCTCGAGGGCGGAGGTGGGTTCGTCGGCCACCAGGATGCGGGGCGTCCCGGCCAGTGCAGCGGCCAGCGCGGCTCGCCCGACCAGTCCACCGGAGAGCTCGTGGGGATGGGCGGCCAGCGCCCACCGGGGCAGTTCCGCCAGTGCTGCGAGTTCGTCCGGCCTTCGCGGATCGTCCAGGGCCCGCAGCACCTCGGCGAGCTGGCTGCCGATCGTGCGGGTGGGGGTGAAGGAGGTGGCCGGCGACTGGGGCACCAGACTGACGACGCGTCCCCGCACCGACCTCCACAGACGATGGCGTGGGTGCCCCAGTGCCCCGGTGAGATTGGTGTCGTCAACCTCCACCCGCCCGTGCACCCGGGTGCCGGAGGGCAGCAGCCCCTGGAGCACCGAGGCGATGACCGACTTTCCGCACCCGGATTCGCCCACCAGGGCGTGCACTCTCCCCGCGCGCAACTCCAGACCGACATCGGTTGCGGCATGCACCCAGGCGGCACGACCGCCGCGACGAGTGGGGATGCGCAAGGTGAGGTTCTCAAGACGGGCCAGCGTCATTCGAGCCTCCCAGGCTCGGTGGGGGAGAGTCGACGGCGCAGGGCGGCGGCCAGACCGGCGGTGGCCATGGTGGTGAGAACCAGCAGCGCCGCAGGGAAGAAGAGCGTCCACCACGCCCCGGTGAAGATCTCGCCGCGGGAGATCTCCAGCAGGGTGCCCAGCGAAGCACGATCCGGGGCGAGCCCCAGCCCGAGGAAGCTCAAGGTCGACTCGTGCCAGACGGCGTGCGGCAAGAGCAGCACCAGCGCCACCACGCCCTGCCCGGCGGCAGCGGGCAGCAGGTGGCTTCGCAGCACAGCCCATCGCGAAGCCCCGCCCAGGTAGGCGGCCTCGACGTACTCCATTCGATGGGTGGTCAGTGCCACCGAGCGCACCAGCCGGGCCACCTGGGGCCAGTGGGTCAGCGCCACCGAGGCGATGATGGCGGTCAACGATCCGGGGAAGAAGGCGACCACGACGATTCCCAGCACCAGGTGCGGCAACGCATTGGTGGCATCGGCCAGCCGCATCAACAACCCGTCCCACCAGCGTCCCGCAGCCGCCGCGACGGTGCCCACCAGCAGCCCGAAGACGGTGGAGACCGTGGCGCAGCAGACCGCGACCAGCAGGCTGACCCGCAGGCCCTGGGCCACGCGCAGGAACAGGTCGCGGCCGGCATTGTCGGTGCCGAACCAGTGCCGCAGCGATGGCGCCTGACGGGCGATGGACAGGTCCACCTCGTGCCATGCGCCCGGGGCAAGCATCGGCGTCAGCACGGCATGGCCCACCACGGCCAGCAGCACGGCCGTGCTGGCCTGCAGCGTGGCAGGCCGAGTCCGGCCAGAGTCGAGGTGTCCACGCGTGGGAAGCAGAGTGTCAGTCATCGCCCACCCTCGGGTCGAGCAGCAGGTAGCCGACATCGGCCAGCAGTGAGCCGAGCAGCACCAGGGCGGCGCTGGCCACGGTGAGGAAGGCCAGCAGCGACATGTCCAGGGTGCGGGCCGAGGTGACCATCGCGGCCGCCAGCCCGGGCCAGGCGAAGACCTCCTCCACCAGCACCGCTCCGACCACCAGTTCCGGCAGTCGTGCCCCGACCAGGGTCACCAGCGGCGCCATCGCCACCGGCCAGACGTGGCCGCGCACCACCTGCCGCCAGGGCAGGCCTCGGGAGACCGCCGAGCGGACCGCGTCGGAACGCAGCGCGGTGACCGCCTCGGCCCGCACGGCCAGCAGCAGCCACGGGCTCTGGGAGATGGCCAGTACCAGCGCGGGAAGCGCCAGATGCCTGGCGATGGTGAGGGCGTCCACCGGTCCCGAGGCCGGGGCGGCCCCACCTGCCGGGAACCAGCCCAGCGTCAGCGATCCCAGCACGATGGCCCCCAGCGCCAGCACGAAGGGCGGCACCGACTGGGCCACCACGGCCAGACCGCTTGCGGCTCGATCCAGCCACGATCCGGGCCTCAGGGCCGAGCCCAGACCACCAACCAGTCCCATCACGACGGCCAGCCCCAGGGCGACCGACGACAGCAGCAGGGTCCAGGGAAGCCGTTGCCCCACCAGCTGCGCCACCGGCATGGCGTGACTGTGGGAATGCCCCAGGTCACCGTGGAGCAGACCACGAGCCCAGTGGATCCAGGCCACGCTCCACGGCTGGTTCAGCTGCAGTGCCTCGGCGAGGTTGGCGCGCTGGGCGTCGCTGGTGAAGGGGTAGCGATCGCCCAGGTAGCCCACCAGCGGGTCGAAGGGTGAGGCCTCGGCCAGCAGGAACAGGCCAGCCGAGACCAGTACCAGCAGCACCAGGCCCAGCAGCACCCGGCGCAGCAACAGCCCTGCGATCTGCCGTGTGCGGCGTCGCCGACGGGCCCTGGCGAAGTCCTGCGCGCTCAGCGGGTCCACGAGGCGACATTCCACCAGGGGCCCCAACCGACACCGTGGGCGTGGGGTTCGACGGTCAGCGGGCCGCGTTTCCAACCGGCGTCGCGGGTGACATAGGTGTGGTCGACGAAGACCAGCATCACGTAGGCGGGATCCTTGAGGTATTCGTGCTGGACATTGCGGTACAGCGCATTGCGACTCTTCGGGTCGGAGGTGCGTCGGGCCTGGTCCAGCGCCCGGTCGATGGCCTTGTTGGCCACGCGTCCCGGGTTGTCGTAGATCGACGTGCCGTCGCGCGGACTGTGCAGTGCAGCGTAGACCTGCGTGTCGACCGAATAGGGCTTGTCGCCGCCACCCAGCAGGATCCCCAGCTCGCCGATCCGCGGCTCGATCCGGTCCCAGCCCAGCGCCTCCAGACGCACCTCCACCCCGATCTTCTTCATGTCGGCGGCAAAGGCGGTGGCGAGGTCTCGTCGGACGGTGTCGTCGGGGGTGTATGCCAGCGGGAAGCTGGCGCGGTGCCCGTCCTTGGTCAGCACGCCGTCCTTGCCCGGCCTCCAGCCGGCCTCGGCCAACAGTGCGCGAGCGGCATCCCGGTCATGGGGGAAGGTGGCATCGGCGGCGTGGGCCTGGCCGTGCACGGGGGACATCGGGGTGTGGGCCAGCCGGCCGTGCCCTGCCAGCACCGTGGTGAGCATCGCCTGGCGATCCACCGCCAGGTTGAGGGCCCGACGCACCCGAGGGTCACGGCCAAAGACGGAGTTGGCCGGCAGGGAGACCCCACGCCAGTCTGCGGACTGTGCCGTCACCACCTGCTGACCGGGAGATGTTGCGAAGCTCGCGGCCAGCGTGGGCGGAATCACGGTGCCGTCGAACTCCCCGTTGCGCACCCGCAGGGCACGGGCATTGTCGTCGGGCAGCAGCACCGTGGTCAGCCGCTTCACCTGGGGTGCGCCGCGCCAGTGCCCTGGATCGGCGACCAGGACCGCGCGGTCTGCGGTCAATGACTCCAACCGGTAGGGTCCGGTGCCCACCGGCTCGCGGTTCAGCGACGACTGTGAGGCCAGCCCGCCGGTGAGCTTCTCCGAGGGGGCGATGGCCAGCAAGAGCCGGGCCGGGAAGTCGGCGTAGGGGTACTTGAGGTGGAAGACGACACGTTGCTGCCCGGACGTCTCGACGGCCTCCACCCGCTGGATCATCTCGAAGGCCGAGGCGATCTCGGAACCGGACCTGGGATCGAGCACTGCCTGGTAGGTGGCGGTGACGTCGGCGGCGTCGAAGGTGCTTCCGTCGTGGAACTTCACGCCCGAGCGCAGCGGCACCGACCAGCGGGTGAGCTCGGCATTGTGCGTCGGCAGTTCGGTGGCCAGCGCGGGGGCGAAGCCGGGCAGCTGGTCCTCACGGGTGGGTGAGAGCCTCAGCAGGCCGTCGTAGAGCGGGGAGACGCCCAGCTCGCCGTGACCGGAGACCGGATTGAAGGCGCCCAGCTCGTAGGAATCTGCCAGCGTCAGGCTGGCCTGTCCGGTCTCAGCGCCGCTCTGCGAGGGATCGACCTGGGAGGTGCCGGGGGACGGCGGTGCCGTCACGCTGCAGGCGGTCAGCGACAGCAGCGCTCCCAGCGCGAGGGTGACGAGGCCCCGCCGAGTCTGGTGCATGGTCCTCCCCGATCGTGCGACCTCGGCCAAACATGTGTCCAGCCGTAAACATATCGGGGACCGTATCATGACCGCCACAGGCACCGACCTGCAGCGAACGAGCCACGGGAGAGCCATGACCAAGCACGTGAACGTCACGACGCCACCCGACGCGCTGGACGAATGGGCGCAGCGCTTCGCGCTGCTCTCCGACCCGACGCGGCTACGGTTGCTCACCCACATGCACCTCAATCCCAGCTCCCGGGTGGCAGACCTGGCCGAGGCTGCAGGAATCACCCAGACCGCGGCCTCACAGGCATTGCGCGTGCTGCGGGAGCGCGGCTGGGTGGAGGGGCACCGCGAAGGGCGTGAGGTCTACTACCGGCTGGTGGACCAGGATGCCCACGCCGTGCTGCACCTGACCGGCCAGAGCCACGGCTGAACGGCCCGGCTCGCGAGCGGATCCGTGGCTCAGTCCATGCGAGTGATGATGTCGGCGCCGTCGGGCGTCACGACGATGGTCTGCTCGAACTGTGCCACGCGGGAGCCGTCATTGGTGACCACGGTCCAGCCGTCGTCCCACTGGTGACTGCGGTAGTCGCCCAGGCACAGCATCGGCTCGATGGTGAAGGTCATGCCCACCTCCATCGGCGTGTCCAGGCGCGGTTCGTCGTAGTGCAGGATCACCAGGCCGGAGTGGAAGGCGGTGTGGACGCCGTGACCGGTGTAGTCGCGCACCACGCCATAGCCGAAGCGCTTGGCATAGCTCTCGATCACGCGGCCGATGACGTTGATGGGGCGGCCGGGGCGCACCATCTTGATGGCGCGGTTCATCGCCTCCTGGGTGCGCTCGACCAGCAGCCGGGACTCCTCGTCGACGTCGCCGCACAGGAAGGTGTAGCAGTTGTCGCCGTGCACGCCGTTCTTGTAGGCGGTGACGTCGATCTTGACGATGTCACCGTCCTCCAGCGGGCGGGCGTCGGGGATGCCGTGGCAGATCACCTCGTTGACGCTGGTGCAGCAGCTCTTGGAGAAGCCGCGGTAGCCCAGCGTCGACGGGTAGGCCCCGTGGTCGAGCATGTACTCGTGCGCGATGCGATCCAGTTCGTCGGTGGTGACCCCGGGGGCGACGGCCTTGCCGGCCTCGTGCATGGCCCCATGGGCGATCGCACCGGCCTCGCGCATCTTCTCGATCACTTCGGCCGACTGCACATTGCTGCCCATGTACGGTTGGGGAGCAGGCCTGTCCACGTACTCAGGACGCGGAATCGATGACGGAACGGCACGGCGCGGGCTGACGGGATGGGGCTTGATTGCAGTCACTCGAAGCAGTCTAGTCAGGAGGCAAGGATGCCCGAACAGGAGCAGTGGTACTGGTCGCTCAAGGAGCACCGCGTCGTCGGTGAGGGCGAGGCCAAGGCGGAGGACCGGCTGGGCCCCTACCCGACGCGCGAGGAGGCTGCCAAGGCACTCGACCACGTGCAGGAACGCAATGAGCAGTGGGTCACCGATCCTCGCTTCAACGATCCCGACGAGGACGACGAGGGCAAGGACGAGGACGACGAGCCGCGCTTCCGCTTCGACGGCAGCCCGATCGAGGACTGAACCAGCTGCTGGGCGGGTCAGTTGCTGGTCGGGCCAGCTCGGTCAGCCGGTGGTCATCCGGCTGATCGAGTCCTCGATCTGGCTCAGCGTCTCGCCGTCACCGATGGTGGCCGAGCTGACGAAGACCCCCAGTGATTCGGGGTCGCCGGTGTCGACGACGATCACGTCGATCACGTCGCCGTCCACCTGCGGCAGGTCCTCCATGTCGACGTAGACCTCGCTGCGCAGCCGCCAGCCCTGCTTGCCGTTGATGTCGACGGCCTCGCTCTGGAGGTCCTTGCGGCCGGTGAAGCCCGAGTAGTAGCCCGAGGTGGCGAAACAGCTCATCATCATCCGGGCGCTGTTGCGCGGCTCCTCGAACCCGTCGGCCTTCGACACCGCCCCCACCGCCTGCACCGAGAACCAGCGGGTGCCCAGCGGCGAGGAGTAGATCGTCTTGGTCTGGGCCTGCATGTCCTGGGTCCAGGGCAGCAGGAAGACCGCCCCGGTCGCCTCGTCCCAGTCGCCCTGGCGGGGGATCACCAGGCCACCGCCGTGCAGCTGGTCGCCGCTGATCGGCACCACGCTGCCGCCCGTGGTGGGGCAGTCCACCATCGCACCGCCGGTGGGGGCTGGTTCGCTGATGCCGGAGGGTTCCGGGGTGGGCGGGGAGGTCTCGTCCCAGACCGGCCCCTGCGGCGAGGAACTGTTCGTGTCCTCCGGGACGGCCTGGAAGCCGTCGTCATTGCGGAAGAACAGCGCCCACACCAGCAGGCTCAGCGCGAGGATCGCCGCGATGGCCGCGATCAACCCACGATTGGACTGCTGCTGCGGTGCTGCCCCGGGAGCCGACGAGAAGCCCTGCGGCTGCTGGGGGGCGGCGGAGCCAGCCGGGTCGGTGGTGGTCTGCGCAGACCACGAAGTGCCGTCCCAGTAGCGGAAATGACCGGGATTTCCGGCGGGATCGGGGTACCAACCTGGCATGGACATGTCCCCAATCCTAGGTGGCCGCGCACGGGCAGCCCCAAGGCCAAACCGTAACCCCGCTGAAACACGACAATTGGCAGACTGGGGCCATGGACAGGCAGACAGAGTTCGTACTGCGCACGATGGAGGAACGCGACGTCCGCTTCGTGCGACTGTGGTTCACCGATGTCTTGGGCTCGCTCAAGTCGGTGGCCATCGCCCCGGCCGAGCTCGAAGGGGCCTTCGCCGAGGGGATCGGCTTCGACGGTTCGGCGATCGAGGGCTATGCGCGCATCTACGAGTCGGACATGGTGGCCCACCCCGATCCGGCCACCTTCCAGCTGCTGCCCTGGCGCACCCAGACCAACACCGCGCGGATGTTCTGCGACATCCAGCTGCCCGACGGTTCGCCCAGCTTCGCCGATCCCCGGCATGTGCTGAAGCGAGCCCTCGACAAGGCCTCGGAGATGGGCTTCACCTTCTACATCCACCCCGAGATCGAGTTCTTCCTGTTCAAGTCCCCGGTGGTGCCGGGCGTGGAGCCCACCCCGCTCGACCAGGGCGGCTACTTCGACCACACCACGCTGGGGGACGGCACCGACTTCCGCCGCGACGCGATCCAGATGCTCGAACAGATGGGGATCAGCGTCGAGTTCAGCCACCACGAGGGCGCGCCGGGACAGCACGAGATCGACCTGCGCTATGCCGACGCCCTGACCATGGCGGACAACATCATGACCTTCCGCGTCGTGATGAAGGAGGTGGCGGTGAACCAGGGCATCGAGGCCAGCTTCATGCCCAAGCCCTTCACCAACCACCCGGGCTCGGGCATGCACACCCACATGAGCCTGTTCGAGGGTGACACCAATGCCTTCTACGACGCCTCCGACGCCTACCGGCTCTCGCGCATCGGCAAGCAGTTCGTCGCCGGTCTGCTGCACCACGCCCCCGAGATCACCGCGGTGACCAACCAGTGGGTGAACTCCTACAAGCGCCTCGCCGGAGGCGGCGAGGCGCCCTCCTATGTCTCCTGGGGGCGCAACAACTCCACCGCCCTGGTGCGCATCCCGATGTTCAAGCCGGACAAGGCCTCCAGCGCCCGCATCGAGCTGCGCTCGCCCGACTCGGCGACCAATCCCTACCTCACCCATGCGCTGGCGTTGGCCGCCGGCCTGTCGGGCATCGAGAACGAGATGGAGCTGCCCGAGGAGGTCAGCGCGGACGTCGACGCCCTGACCGATCGGGAGCGCCGGGCCCTGGGCATCACGCCGCTGCCGCGAAACCTGGACGACGCGATCCGTGAGATGGAGAACTCGGAGCTGGTGGCCCAGACGCTGGGCGAGCACGTCTACGACTACTTCCTGCGCAACAAGCGCGCCGAGTTCGACGCCTACCACCGGCAGGTGACCGCCTACGAACTGCAGACGATGTTGCCCCGCCTCTGAACCACCGCCTCTGAATCACCGCCTGTGAACCAGCGCCTCTGGACCACCCGGGGGCCTAGGCTGCTGCCATGAGCGAGAAGCTGCCCGAACGTCCGCTGCGAGTGGGGGACGCGCAGCGTCAGCAGGCCGTCGACAGGCTCTCGCAGGGCTACGAGCTGGGCATGCTGAGCCTGGACGAGTTCAGCGAACGTACCGACCAGGCGTGGGCCGCCACCACCACCGTCGATCTGGAGCAGGTCTTGCGCGACCTTCCCGTGGCGGCGATGCCCCCTTCCGGTCAGGCCCTGGCGCCCACCACCTCGACGCTGCCGCAGGTGATCCGCACCGACGGCTCGGCCGGGGTGCCGCTGACGGTCGCCCTGATGTCGGGCACCGACCGTTCGGGGGACTGGACGGCCGCCGGAAACCATGTGGCGGTGGCGATCATGGGCGGGGTCGGTCTCGACCTGCGCGAGGCCAGCTTCACCGAACCGGAGACCACGATCACGGCGGTGGCGATCATGGGTGGCGTCGAGGTCATCGTGCCGCCTCACGTGCGCGTCAGGGTGCACGGGCTGCCGCTGATGGGCGGCTTCGGGGCGGAGGGTTCGGTGAACCCCGCGACGCTGCCGCCGGATGCCCCGCTGGTCACGATCACCGGGGTGGCCATCATGGGTGGGGTGGGCGTCAAGCGCCTCGACTACGACGAGGACTGAGGCGCCAGCTGGATCACCGGCAGCATTCGCTCGAGCGCGCGGAAGTGGGTGCCGGAGGCGGTGGCGCGGGCCTGGTCGAGCGCCTGGTCCAGGGTCATCAGCCCGGTGCCCAGCCGCAGCCAGGTGAGTTCGTCGGTCTCCACCACATTGGGCGGCGTGCCGCGGGTGTGGCGCGGTCCCTGCCCGAAGGCGCCCACCTGCACGGCACTGGCGGGTGGGATGCGCACCTCGATGGTCTGCCCCGGGTACCGCTCGGACAAGGCCTGGGAGAGCAGCCGGACGCACATCCGCAGCGCGGCGGGCTGCAGGGCGCCGCGTCCGGAGGCATCCGCGATCACCGCGAGTTCCAGCAGGGTGGCACGCAGGTAGTCGACCACTGCGGTGTCGCCATAGCGATTGTGGACGGCCACCGGCAGCGGACCGTCCAGCACCGCCTGCAGCATCGCGGTCCGGGTGGAGCACAGCCGCTGCAGCGTCGGCGGTGGGGTGTTCTCGGCCAGCTCGAGGCTGAGCGCCTCCAGGCCGTGGTCGCTGGTGTCGGGCAGGGCCCGGTGCTCCAGGTACTGCCCCCAACTCTGCTGGCGTGCCGTGGTCGGGTCCTGCAGGGCGACCATCAGGTCGTCGAGCAGCACGATCATCCGGGCCCGCGCCAGCGGGTGCAGCGGGAGGTCTTCCTGGCTGAGCGCACGGCACTGCCCGATCAGGACCTCGCACGAGGTGCGCAGGGTCCGATCGCTGCGTGCCGCCATGATGCTCATGCTCCAATCTTTTGTCACGGGGGTTTCCGGACGGTGACCCCGACATGACCGGTAGACGAATGAGAAATCCTCATCTTGCCTCATCAAACTCACATTCGTGGCGTGGAGCTGAAAAACTGGGATGCAGAGCAGGAGGAACAGATGCGGATCTCCACCACACCCGGGCAGCTGGCCCGCCGCGGTTTTCTCGACATTGCCCGCGCGCAGGAGTCCTTGGCGGCCATCGTCGAACGCGGCCGGTGCGGCTCGCGGCTGGGGCAGACCAGCGAGGAGCTGGTCGGCTGGCTGCGGCGCTTCGAACACGCCCCCGATCCCGATCTTGCGCTGCGCGGCCTGGATCGCTTGGACGAGTCGCAGGAGCACCAGGGGCTGCTCGCACGGGTGCTGGAGGACGATGAGGCCAGCCTGCGGCTGCTGGCGGTGCTGGGCGGTTCCCAGGCCCTCAACCAGCACCTGGTGAACCGCCCCGAGGCGTTGGAACTGCTGCTGGCCCCGCCCTCCCGTCACGACGCCGAGCAGATCCGTCGCCAGGTGATGGAGGCCATCGGTGCCGATCCGGCCGCCGACCTGCCCGTGGCCGAGGGGGCACGGGCCGCCGACCAGCTGCGCGTCGCCAATCGGGACCACCTGGTGCGCATCGCCGCCCGTGACCTGACGGCGCCCGACCCGCTGGCCATCGTCGACGACGTGGCGGCCGAGCTTGCCGACCTGGCCGATGCGCTGGTGGACGGGGCCCTGGCGATTGCGCGCAGCCAGGTGCCGGGCCATGAGCACGCCCGGCTGGGCATCGTCGCCATGGGCAAGTGCGGGGCGCAGGAGCTGAACTACATCAGCGACGTCGACGTGATCCACGTGGCCGAACCCGCCGACGAGCAGACCAGTTCGGCGCGGGCGGTGGAGATTGCCACCCGACTGGCGGCCAAGGTGGCGCAGATCTGTTCGGCCCATTCCGCGGCGGGATCCATCTGGCAGGTGGATGCCAACCTGCGCCCCGACGGCAAGTCGGGGCCCCTGGTGCGCAGCCTGGCCAGCATGGAGGCCTACTACGGCAAATGGGCCAAGAACTGGGAATTCCAGGCCATGCTGAAGGCCCGCGCCATGGCCGGTGACCGGCAGGTGGCCCAGTCCTTCGTCGATCTGGTGGCCCCGCTGGTGTGGCGCGCGGCCGAGCGCGAGCACTTCCTGGCCGAGACCCAGGCGATGCGGCAACGGGTGATCAGCCTGTTGCCCGCCAACCAGGCCGATCGCGAGATCAAGCTGGGCGCCGGTGGGCTGCGCGACGTGGAATTCTCCGTGCAGTTGCTGCAGCTGGTGCACGGCCGCGCCGACGATCGGCTGCACGTGCGAGCCACCCTGCCCGGGCTGGCCGCCCTGGTGGCACACGGCTACATCGGCCGCGCCGACGGTGCCGAGCTGGACGCCTCCTACCGTTTCCAGCGTGCCCTGGAGCATCGCATCCAGCTCTACAAGCTGCGTCGCACCCACCTGCTGCCCGACGACGAGCGTGAGCTGCGGGTGATCAGCCGCGCGATGCGGATGGCTGGCGGGGCCGAGGAGCTGCTCAAGACCTGGCGCGCCACCTCGCGCCGCGTGCTGCGACTGCACCAGCGGGTCTTCTACTCACCGCTGCTGGCGGCGGTCAGCAGCCTGCAGACCGACGAGCTGAAACTCACCCCGGAACAGGCCCGCGACCGGATGCGGGTGCTGGGCTTCAGCGATCCGGGCGCGGCCCTGCGCCACATCGAGGCGCTCACCACCGGCTCGACCCGCTCGGTGGAGATCCAACGGCAACTGATGCCGGCGATGCTCGCCTGGTTCGCCGAGGGGCCCAACCCGGACCACGGCCTGCTCAGCTTCCGCCAGGTCTCCGAGGCGCTGGGCACCAGCCCCTGGTACCTGAGGGCGCTGCGCGACGAGGGGGAGATGGCCGAACGGCTGGCCCGGCTGCTGTCGTCGAGTCGGTTCGCGGTCGACCTGCTCAAGCGGGCCCCGGACACGGTGCGGCTGTTGTCCAGCGATGCCAACCTCAGGCCCAGGGGACGCGACGAGGTGCTGGCCTCGATGCTCAGTGCCGTCAAGCGCCACGACGACGATGCTGCCGAGGCGATCGCCGCGGTGCGCGGCATCCGACGAGCGGAACTCTTCCGGCTGGTGGCCGGCGAGATCCTCGACGCGGTGGAGCTGGAGGAATTGGGTGCCGGACTGTCCGACCTGGCCGGGGCCACCATCGACGCCGCGCTGGCGGTGGCCCGCCGAGCGGTTCCGGAGGCCCCCGAGATCGGCGTGGTGGCGCTGGGCCGATGGGGCGGCCGAGAGATGGGGCTGGGCAGCGACTGTGACGCCATGTTCGTGATGGCCGACAGCGACGACCCCGACGCGGTCAGGAAGGCCACCTCGCTGGTGACCACGGTGCGCAAGCTGCTCTCGGCGCGTGGCCCCGATCCGGCCCTCGAGATCGACCCCGACCTGCGGCCGGAGGGCAAGAACGGCCCGATGGTGCGCAGCCTGTCGAGCTACCGCGCCTACTACCAACGCTGGTCGGTCACCTGGGAGGCGCAGGCGCTGGTGCGGGCCGCGCACGGTGCCGGGTCGCGTGAACTGACGGGCCAGTTGCTGGAGATGATCGATCCGCTGCGCTGGCCCCAGGGCGGGCTCGAGCGCGGCCAGCTGCAGGAGATCCGTCGGCTCAAGGCCCGGATGGAGACCGAACGGATGCCGCGCGGCAGTGACCCGCGGCGCAACACCAAGCTGGGGCCCGGCGGTCTGTCCGACGTGGAGTGGACCGTCCAGGTGCTGCAATTGCAGCACGCCCATCAGGTGCCGACGCTGCGCACCCCGTCCACCCTGCAGGCGCTGGACTCGGCCGTGGTCGCCGGGCTGGTCGACGCCGAGGATGCCCGCTCGCTGGAGGACGCGTGGCGGCTGGCCAGCCGGCTGCGCAACAAGATCATGCTGGTGCGGACCCGCCCCAGCGACGTGATCCCCGGTGACAGTCGTGAGGTGGACGCCATCGCCACCATGCTGGGCCACGAACGCGGGCAGGCCTCACAGCTGGTCGACGACTGGCTGCGCACCGCCCGGCACGCCAGCCAGGTGGTGGAGAAGTACTTCTGGGGAGGAGATCGATGAGCGCACTGTTGCTGTTGGGCGGCCGGTCCGGGATCGGGCTGGCCATCGTGGAGGCCTTGTTGCGCGAGCATCCCGGCAGCGACGTGCTGCTGGCCCGGCGCCCTCGTCCGGAGGCTGCCGCGGACGATCCAGTGCTGGCGGACGATTCAGTGCTGGCCGAGCGGTTGCGCGCCGCGGGGGCGGGCCACGTGAGGGCGATCGACTTCGACGCCACCGCCCTGGACGAGCACGAGGCGCTGGTGGGCAGGATCTTCGCGGAGCACCGGGTGAGCCACGCGGTGGTGGCCTTCGGCGTGCTCGGTGACCAGGAACGGGCATGGACCGACGTGGCGGCCGCGCAGCGCTTGATGACGGTGAATGCCACTGCTGCCGCGGGGCTCGGCGTCGCACTGGGCAATGCGATGCGCCGGCAGGGGAGCGGGGCGATCGTGGCCCTCAGCTCCGTCGCGGGCGTGCGGGTGCGGCGGTCCAATTTCGTCTACGGCGCGAGCAAGGCCGCGATGGACGCCTTCTACCTGAACCTGGGCGTCGCGCTGCGGGGAACGGGGGTGCGGGTCCTGGTGGTCCGGCCCGGGGCCGTCGCGACGGGGATGATCGCCGGCAACCAGCCCGTCGCCTTCACCGTCGAGGCCGACGAGGTGGCCCGGGCGACGGTCCGGGCCCTCGCGCAGGGCAAGGACGTGGTGCACGTGCCCCGGCTCTTCGGGCCGGGGATGGCGCTGGCCGGTCTGGTGCCGCAGGCCCTGTGGCGGCGGCTGCCCGTCTGAGCCGTCGAGGGGATCGCAGACATGTGCATGCCAATGTATGTGCATGGCGGTACTTGAGCGACGGCTCCAGCCATGGAGTCCGAGCTGGCGGAGCGCTTCTCGTGATCTCTGCCTTCGTCGACACCTCGGTCCTCCAGGCGCTGGTTGCTGAACATCGTCGTCGTCCATCCCTTCGACGAGCAGGTGGCCAGGGGCGCCATTGACGTGGTGGAGTCCGCGGGCGTCGGGGGTCGTGATGCGGTGCTGGCGGCGACCGCCCGAGCTGCCGGTTTCGACGAGCTGGTCACCCACGATGCGAGTTTCGTCGCACCCGCCGGGCTGCAGCTGGTCACCGCGGAGGAGTTCCTCGCCGGTCGTCCCTGACGGGTGCACCCCTCATCCGTGGCGCTGCAGCCACCAGTGGGAGGCGACGAAGACAATCAGCTGCAGCCATGCGACCCCGCCCAGCGCGGTCAAGGGGGCGACGCCCCAGACGACGGCCACCATCGCCGCGCAGCAGGCCAGCGGGGAGGCCAGCCCCACGCAGGCCCCCGCCTTCGTCAGGATCTGCGTGTCCCGCTCGTCGGCCTGGCCCTTGGCCCCGCGGACGAAGGCACTGTTGCTACCGCCCCGGGTCCGCTGGGCGATGAGAAGGGCGCCAATCACCAGACTGCCGCCACACAGGGCGCCCCAGGCCGTCGACGGTTCCCGAGGGTACAACGCTGCGAAGATGGTGAGGACGACGACGAAGGCAAAGGGGGCGGTCGCCCGTCGGTGAAGGGTGCTGTCACTTCTCGTCGACATGGAAGATCTCCTCGACGGGGCGGCCGAACAGGCGCGCCAGGTGGATGGCCAGGGGGAGCGACGGGTCGTACTTGCCCGTCTCGATGGAGTTGATGGTCTGCCGTGAGACGCCGAGGCGCTCTCCCAAGGCACCCTGGGACAACCCGAGCGCCTCGCGCAGCGTGCGCACGTCGTTCAGCATGGGTGGTTTCCGGGCGAGGTGGTCACTGCTTCTTCATGGTCTTGCTGAGCAGGTAGACCCCGACGACGCACAGCAGGATGGCGGCGACCTGCATGATCCGCTGCCAGGGCTGGGCGTCGACGGCGCCGGAGGTGCCGCCGAGCAGCAGTCCCATCATGATCGGGGCCATGGCGGTGGCCTGCTGCTTCTGTGCGGGGGTCTGGTTCTGGCCCATGGCGGGACTCCTGTCTGGTGTAAAAGGTCCTTGACATGACAAGCATCCTTGACAGCTCCATGGGTGTCAAGGGTGTTTGACAGTGTCGGGTCACAGGCCCGCGTCGCGGACGGCCATTGCCGCCGAGACCCGGTTGTCCACGCCCAGCTTGGTGAAGGCGCCCGTCAGGTGGGCCTTGACCGAGGCCAGGCTGAGGTGCAGCCGGCTGGCGATCTGTGCATTGGTCAGTCCCTGCGCCACCAGCACCATCACCTCGCGCTCCCGGTTGGTGAGCCGGGCCACCGCCTGCTGCGCCGCCGGGAGGGCCGACGGGCGTTCGGTGGCCACGTCGATCAACGTGCGGGTCACCGACGGGGACAGCATCGTCTCCCCGGCGTGCACCCGGCGGATGGCCTCCACCATGCGGGCCGGCTCTGCGTCCTTGAGCAGGAAACCGTCGGCACCCAGCCGCAGCGCACGCACCACGTAGTCGTCGGTGTTGAAGGTGGTCAGCACGATCACCCGGGGTCGCATCGGCGCAGTGCCCAGGGCCTCGAGGGTGGCCAGGCCATCCATCCCGGGCATGCGGATGTCGAGCAGCATCACGTCGACGGGGCTTTCTGTCACGAGCCGTAGCGCCTCGGCGCCATCACCGGCCTGCCAGCAGACCTGCAGGTCCTGTTCCAACTTGAGAATGTAGGACAGCCCGGTACGCACCATCGGGTCGTCGTCGACCAGGGCCAGCGTGATCATCGTGCTCCTCCCCGCGTCGGCAGCTTCGCCTCCAGGACGAAGTGCCCGTCACGCACACCATGCCAGAGGGTGCCGTCCAACTGCTCGACGCGTTCGGCGATGCCCACCAGGCCGAGCCCGGCGCCGGAGGCCTCGGGCGCGCCCAGCGGTGCCAGGGGGTTGCTCACCCGCAGGTCGACCCCGCCGTCGGCAGCGATGGCGACGGTGGTCTGCACCGGGGCACCGGGGGCGTGCTTGCGGGCATTGGTGAGGGCCTCCTGGACCATCCGGTAGGCATGGCGCGAGACCTGCTGCGGAACGCGGGAGCGATCCCCGTCGACGACCAGGTCGACGCGCTGGCCGACCTGCCTGGCATCGTCCACCAGGGTGTCCAGGTCCGCCAGGGTGGGCTGCGGTGGCTCCGGTGGATGGTCCGGGCCGCGCAGGCGGCCGAGCATGGCGCGCAGTTCGTCGAGCGATGCCTGCGCATTGCCCTGGATCAGACGCACCATGGCCAATTCCTCGGGCTCCTGCTGCCCGGGGCCGACGCGTGCCGCCATGCCGTGGGCCAGCGCCCCCGCGTGGAGGGCCACCAGTGAGATGCGGTGGGCGACCACGTCGTGCATCTCCCGGGCGATGCGCTCCCGCTCGGCGAGCCGGGCCTGCTCCACGCGCGCCTCCCACGCCTCGGCACGGGCTCGGCGGGCGAGGTGGGCCTGTTGCCGTTCGGCCTCGTGGCTGGCCGCCAGCCATCCGAGCAGCGTGGCGATCACGATCCCGACGATCGAGATCGTCCACTCCACCACGGCGGGGGAGAGCCGCCCCGGAGACAGCAGGTGCAGACCCAGCTGGTGGCCAGACTTGGCCAGCACCAGCAAGGAGGCGACCCCGACCGAGAGGCGACGTTGTCCCGAGGCGGCCCAGCGGCGCTGGGCCACCAGCGCGGGCCCGAAGGCAGGTGGGGAGATCGCCCAGCAGAGGGCGATGACGCCGGTGACCCACCGGGGACGGCGGGGCAGCAGCGGCAGCAGGGCCAGTGCCACCAGGCCCGGGAGGAGCATCGTCAGCAGCTGGAGGGTGGTGGGGCCGTGCCCCGGAGAGGTCAGCACCAGGACGGCGGGGGAGGCGTAGTAGAGCCAGCCGAGGATGGCGACGACCCATTCACCACCGCTCAACGGGTGCTTCGGGACGGTCGGGATGTTCACCTGCCCAGCCTCGCACTGCAGTCGAGGGAGGTCACCCTGGCCGATGGGCCAGTTTCGGCTGGCCCATCGGCCACGGGGCAGTGGCCCGCTGCCCGATGCCACGGCCCAGATGGCTCGGATGGGCTGGACCCATGATCGAGATGAGCCACCTCCACAAGAACTTCGGTGCCACCCGGGCCCTGGACGACGTCAGCTTCACCGTCCCGGCAGGACAGATCGTCGGCTTCCTGGGTCCCAACGGTGCCGGCAAGTCCACCTGCCTGCGCATCCTGACCGGTCTGGTCCATGCCGACTCCGGCAGCGCCACCATCAACGGCCAGGCCCATGGCGCACTGCCCAACCCCGGCCGGGTGGTGGGAGCGCTGCTGGATGCCGAGAGCTTCCACCCCGGCCGCAGCGGGCTGGAGACGCTGCGTCTGGCGGCCATCACCCAGGGGCTCCCCACCTCACGGGTGCACCAGGTGCTGGCCGAGGTGGGGCTGACCCGCGCCGAGGCCCGACGTCGGGTGGGTGGCTACTCGATGGGCATGCGGCAGCGGTTGGGATTGGCCCAGGCCCTGCTCGGCGACCCAGCCGTGCTGGTGCTCGACGAACCCACCAATGGGCTTGACCCGCAGGGGCAGCGCTGGCTCGCCGGGCTCTTGCAGCAGCGGGCCGAACGCGGCTGCGCCGTGCTGTTCAGCAGCCACCAGCTGCACGAGGTGGCGCGAATCGCCGACAGCGTCGTGATGATCGGCGCCGGACAAGTGCTGGCCGACCAGCGCGTCGCGGCCAGTGCAGACCTCGAGGCGCAGTACTTCGCCCTCACCGCAGGCACCGACCGCGCCGCCTGAGACCAGCCCGCGACCATCCGACCGTCCCGACCAACCGAACAGGAAAGCCATGTCCGCCACCCAGCCACTCGCCGCCCGTCCCAGCAAGCCCACTCCCAGCAAGCCCAGTCCCATCAACTTCGGCAGCGCCCTGCGCGTCGAGGCACACAAATTGCTCGACACCCGGGCCAACCAGGCCGTCATCGCGGGCCTGCTGGCCCTGTCGGCCTGTTTCGGCATCGGTTATGCCGCCATCGCCAAGACCCAGCCGTCGGCAAGCGGGATCCTCGGTGCCGCGGTGGGGCCGGGCAACTGGCTGCTGATGGTGCTGTCGATCCTGCTCATCAGCTCCGAGTTCACCCGTCGCACCGCGGTGCACACCTTCACCCTGGACCCGAACCGTCCTCGCGTCCTGTCGGCCAAGGCGCTGGTACTGCTGGGTGCAGCGGTGCTGGTCCTGGTACTGGGCCTGGCCATCAGCCTGCTCGCAGTCTGGACCGCGCCTGTGTTCGGGGCACCCAGGGCGCTGCTGGACTTCGACGCCTCCCGGCTGGCGGTCGTTCTTGGCAGCCTCTGCTTCACCACGATGACCGGCCTGGCCTGGGGCCTGCTGGCCCGCAATGCTGCCGCTCCACTGGTCTTCCTGCTGCTGTGGCCCACCGTCTCCCACATCCTGGGCAATGTCTCGCAGCGGGCGGCCGAGATTCTGGGCTGGATCAACATCGAACCGGTCTGGACGATGGATTCCAGCCTGCGCAGCTGGGCGATGCTGGCCACCTCGGCGCTGGTCTGGGTGGTCCTGCCCGGTGCGCTGGGCACCTTCCGGCTGCTGCGGGCAGACCTGTGACGACGCCCCGGCACGACGAAGGCCGGTGCCCCGATCGGGACACCGGCCTTCATGCCGGGAAGGTGGTTCAGGCAGTCGGCTTGGCGGGCTTGCCCGTGGTGCTGACCACCGCGTCGCCCACCTCCACGTCACCCGTGGCCAGCTGCTCGACGGCGGCGAACTTCTTGGCATTGGTCACCAGCACCGGGGTGACCAGCGAGTAGCCGGCCTCCTCGATGATGCCGCGGTCGAAGGTGACCAGCGGGGTGCCGGCCTCCACACGATCACCGCGGGCAACCTTGACGTCGAAGCCGCGACCCTCGAGGTTCACGGTGTCGATGCCGACGTGGACCAGCAGCTCCACGCCGCTGTCCAGCTGGATGCCGAAGGCGTGGCCGGTCTTCTGGGCGACGACGATCTTGCCGGGGGCCGGCGCGTAGACCGTGTCACCGGAGGGATCGATGCCCACGCCCAGGCCGACGGTGCCGGCGCTGAAGACCGGATCCGGAACCTCGGCCAGCGGCATGACGCGGCCGGCCAGCGGCGCGCCCACCTCGGTGACCGCATCGGGCTGCATGGCCGGCTTGACGGCCTTGGCGGGCTTCTCGGCCACCGCCGCGGCGGCACCACCGGCCACCGGGGCGGCCGCAACCGGGGCAGCCTCGACGGGAGCGCCGGCCGCAGCGGCCAGCGGGTCGTCGGCAGCGGCGGAGCGGGTGGCCAGGGCCTCGGCGCGCTCCTCCTTGGTCATGTAGCCACGCGCGATCACCAGGGCCATGGCGGTGAAGAAGGCGGCGGCGATGGCGATCACGTAGAGCAGGATCGGGTTGAAGACCGGGATGGTCAGCAGGCTGGTGAAGACGAAGGCCTTGGTCTTGATGCCGCCGTCGGCCATGCCCAGCAGGCCGCCCAGGGCGATGACCAGACCACCGACGAAGCAGCCCACCAGCATCGAGGGGTAGATGCGCTTGAAGCGCAGGTGGATGCCGTAGAGGCTCGGTTCGGAGATGCCACCCAGCAGGCCGGCGGCCAGCGCACCGGAGGCGGTCTGGCGCATCACGATGTCCTTGTCGCGCATGGCGAGCACGAGCACACCGGCGGTGGCGCCGAAGCAGGCGAAGTTCCAGGCGCCCATCGGGCCCTGGATGAAGTCGTAGCCCAGGGCCTGGATGTTGATCAGCATCAGGGCGTTCAGCGGCCAGTGCAGACCCAGCGGAACCAGGAAGGGGTAGATCATCGGGATCGCCAGCGCGAAGATGAAGGGGGCATTGGTGTTCATCCAGGCCAGGCCGGCGCCGATGGCGCTACCCAGCCAGACACCGATCGGGCCGATCAGGAAGGCGGTCAGCGGGATCATGATCGCCAGGCAGAAGAAGGGCACGAAGACCATCTGCAGGTTCGGCGGGAAGATCTTCTGCAGGAACCTGTAGAGCACGGCCAGCACGGCCACCATCATCAGCGGCACGAAGACCTGACCGCCGTACTCGTTGAGCTGCAGCGGCAGGCCGAAGATCCGCGCGACGCAGCTCTCGGTGCCCAGGGTGGCATTGGTGGTGCACACCGTGTTGGCGGCGTCCTTGAGGCTGTTGAACTCGGGGGTCATCAGCGCCAGCATGATGGCGCCGCCGATCCACGGGTCAACCTTGAGCTTCTTGGCGCCGTTGTAGGCCACCATGATCGGCAGGAAGAAGAAGACGCTGCGCCACATGGCGTCGACGAAGAGCCACGAGGCGGGCTTGGGGTCGGCGCGGAAGTCGACGAGCTTGAGGGCGTCCAGCACCGCGGTGAAGGCGATGATCAGCGAGGCGCCCAGCAGCACGCCCAGGATCGGGCGGAAGCTGTCGGACAGGAATTCGAAGAAGGAGTCCACCCAGGCGTGCTTGCCGCGCACACCGCCGGCGCGGGCCTCGGCCTTGATGTCCTCGGCGCTCTTGGTGGTGGCTGCGGCCTTGCCCATCTCCGGCAGGGCCATGATGTCGGAGTAGGCATTGGCGACGGCGCCGCCCATCACAACCTGGTAGCGGTCACCGGACTGGGGGACCGCCCCCATGACGCCCGGGATCTGCTCCAGCTTCGTCTTGTCGACGACCGAGGCGTCGTTGAGTTCGAAGCGCAGCCGCGTGGCGCAGTGCGTCAAACTCTTGATGTTCCCAGGCCCACCGATCTGTTCGATGATCTGCCTGGCCTGATCTGTGGCCATGAGGGTTCCTTATGGTTGGTGCTCTTGCGCGCAAAAGCTACCCCACTGGCACCGGCTTTGGAATGCTCGGGGTGGATCTTTGGGCAGAAGTCCGATCATGTGGGTTTGTATCTGTTGTTGTGGAGTGCTCCGTGGCGGGGGCTGCGTTCGCGCGAGCAGCCTTCGGGGCCCCGGGAGCTGGTTGGATGCTGGTCATGACCGTCCTCGTGCTTTCCGGAACCACCATCGGCCACCGAGTGGCCGAGGCCCTGCACGGCAGCGGGGTCGACGTGGTCAGCTCGCTGCCGTCGGATGTGACGGACGCCCCACCGCCCGGGGGAGTGCGTCACGGCGGTTTCGGGGGCCAGCAGGGGCTGGCGCAGTGGCTGCGGGGTCATCAGGTCTGGGCCGTCGTCGACGCCACCCACCCCTATGCGCGCACCATGTCGCGCAATGCGCACCGGGTGTGCGCCATGTTGGGCCTGCCGATGATGCGCATCGTGCGGCCCAGCTGGGCCGAGCGGGCCGATGCCGGCGACTGGACCTGGGTGGACGGCCATGACCTGGCCTGCCAGGCCGCGGGGCAGGTGGGGGCACCCGTCTTCCTGGGCGTGGGTCGCCAACCCCTGTGGCACTACCACCTGTTGCCCGAGCCGGTCACCGCACGCGTGGCCGTCGACGACGGGTTTCCCCGTCCGGCCAGCTGGCAGGTGGTGCAGATGCGGGGCGCACAGCCCCTGGAGACCGAGCTGCGGTTGCTGCGCGGGCACCGGGTGATGGTGGTGCGTGACCTGGGTGGCGACTCGCATGCGGCCAAGCTGGAGGCCGCCGCGCAACTGGGGGTCCACGTCGTGATGCTGCGCCGGCCCCGGCTGCCCGGGCCGCAGGTGCACCACCCCGACGAGGTGCTGGCCTGGTTGAGGGGGTTTCAGCCGAGCTGAAGCCCGGCCACCTCGCCGATCACCGTGACCGCCGGTGGGTGCACGTCACGCGAGAGTGTGGCGATCTGGCCCAGTGGCCCACGCACCTGCCGCATCTGCGGTTGGCCGGCCCGCTCCACCACCGCGGCGGGGGTCTGCGGATCCATGCCGTGCTGCACCAGCGCCTCGGCGATCTGGGGCAGGTACTTCACCCCCATCAGCACCACCAGCGTGGTGCGGGTGGCGGCCAGCGCCGCCCAGTCCAGCTGGCTGCGCGGGTCACCGGGCGGGACGTGGCCGCTGACCACCGTGAAGCCCTGCACCAGACTGCGATGCGTCACCGGGATGCCGGCCAGTGCCGGGGCCGCGACGCTGGAGGTGACCCCGGGGATGATCCGCACGGCCACCCCTGCCTGGGCACAGGCCTGCCATTCCTCGCCGCCGCGCCCGAAGACGAAGTTGTCGCCGCCCTTGAAGCGCACCACGCGTCGGCCTGCCAGCGCATGTTTCACCAGCAGCTCGTTGATCCGCTCCTGCGCGACGAACTCGCCGCGCGGCAGCTTGCCCACCCAGACCTGTTCGCAGTCGGGCCGACACTGGGCCAGTGACTCCTGCGGGGCCAGGTGGTCGACCAGCACCACGTCGGCCTGCTGCAGGGCCTGCAGCCCCGCGACGGTGAGAAGCCCGGGGTCGCCGGGGCCGCCGCCCACCAGGGTGACGGTGCCTGCCTCGAGTGGTGCCAGGCTGCCCTCGGTGGGGCGTGGGATGGATCGGTTCATGCTCTTCCTCACGATGGGACCATTCATGCTGTCACAGCTTTCGCGAGCCCTGGAGCAGGGCCACGATGTCGTCCAGATGGCGGGGTGCCGCCTCGGGCGGGCCGTGACGGGACAGGCCGAGTCGTGCCGCGAGCTCCAGCGGCCAGGGGCGGTGCAGTCGGGCGGCCCGCAGCAGTTCGGCATCGGCCAGCAGCCGCGGCGCGGGCCCCTGGTGCACCCTGCCGTCCAGCACCACGGCGGCGTGGTCCGCCCAGGCCAAGGCCAGGTCGACGTCGTGGGTGGCCAGCAGCACGGTGGTGCCACCGGCCAAGAGCTGCTCCAGCGAGTCCAACATCTCGTGCACCCCGACGGGATCCAGACCCGCGGTGGGCTCGTCCAGCAACAGCACCTGGGGCCGCATCGCGACCGCTCCGGCGGTGGCCACTCGCTTGCGTTCCCCATAGGACAGGTGGTGGGTGGGGCGGTCGGCAAGGTGGCTGATGCCCAGCAGTGACAAGGCCTGCGCCACCCGGTCCTGCACCTCGGCCTCGGACAGCCCCAGGTTCATCGGGCCGAAGGACACGTCCTGGGTCACGTCGGCGCTGAAGAGCTGGTCGTCGGGGTCCTGCAGCACCAACTGCACCAGGCGTCGGCGCCGACGAAGACCCGAGCGGCTGGTCTGCATCGCCTGTCCCGCCACGCACACCGTCCCCGCGGTGGGGGCCAGAGCACCGGACAGGCAGCGAAGCAGGGTGGTCTTGCCCGACCCGTTGGCGCCCAGCAGCGCCATCCGGGAGCCCGCGGGAACCTCGATGGTGGCCTGCCGCAGCACCGGCGGGCCACCGTGGTCTGCCTCCAAGCCGACGGCGCTCAGGGCAGGGGCAACCGGGGCAGGGGTAGCTGGGGCGCTGCCAGGGACGCCGTCACCCATGGTGGGCCCCGCTCCAGGCCACCAGCAGCCAGATGAGGACCAGGCAGAGGGTGCTGACGACGACGAAGGGCCACGATGCCGCACGTCGGGGCGCCAGCGTGGTCAGCGAGGACTCGTAGCCCCGTCCGGCCAGCCCTTGTTCCAGCCGCAGGGACTGGTGCCAGGCGCGCACCAGGACGCTGCCCATCGCGTCGGCGGTGGCCCGCAGCCGGCGGGAAAGCGGGGCGGCGTCGCCCAGACGGGCCGTCTGGGCCCGTCGGATCGCCGTGGCGGTGGCCAGCAGGACCCACACCAGTCGGTAGGTGAGCGACGCGATCTCCAACAGTGCGTCGGGGATTCGCCAGCGTCGTCCCCAGGTGACCAGGTCGACCATCGGGGTGGTGGCCGCCAAGACCATCACCGCCAGGGCTCCGGCCACGCCATGGCCCAGCAGGGCGACTGCCTGCCGCAGCCCGTCGGGTCCGATGCCCACCGGGCCCCACTGCCAGCCGGGATCGGCCGCGACGGGGGCGGCGCCCAGCCGTACCGCGACGGAGGCGGCACCCACGGTGACGAAGAGCAGCGGTGCCGCCATCACGCGTGCCAGCGTCGCCGGCCGGATGCGGGCAGGCCCCACCAGAGCACCCAGCGCCACCGCGGAGACCAGCAAGGTTCCCGGCCAGGCGGGCGCGGCGGCCGCGGTGAGGACCAGCCCACCGCTCAGCAGCGCCTTCTCGCCCACGCGACGATGCCGCCAGGGGCTGGCCCAGGCGGCATCGTCGATGCTGGTCAACGGCATGTCAGTCGGCCAAGGACTGACGATCGCGTTCGGCTCGTCGGCCGCGCAGGTTGCCCAGGGCAAAGCCCAGGACCCCGGCGCCCGCGGCCGCCTGCAGCGCGAAGAGCCCCGATTCGATCTCACCGGAGCCGGGCTCGAAGATCGGCTCGAACCATGGCTCGACGCCCTGGGCCGCCAGGGCCTCGGTGGCTGCCGCGTCGGTGCCGCCGAAGGCCTCGACGCTCTCGTCGTCGGGGCGAGGCGCCAGGGCCATCGAGAGGGCGAAGATGGCGACCACGGCCGCCACCAGCAGGGCGCTGACCCAGGCCCGAGGACGGGGGGAGCTGATCCGCTCAGACATGGACGGCCTCCTTGGTGGTGGTCTTGGCGCCGGTCACGCCCAGGCGCTGCAGTTCGGGCAGTGCGACGCTGCCCAGGAAGCGCAGCACCAGCACGCCCACCAGCCCCTCCATGACGGCCAGCGGGATCTGGGTGATGGCGAAGACGCCCAGGAACTTGCCCAGGGCACCCGGGAAACCACTGGCGGCATCGGGGTAGGCCAGGGCCAGCTGGAAGGAGGTGACGGCATAGGTGGTCAGATTGGCGGTCATCATGGCGCCGAAGATGCCCACGGCGGGATCAAGACCCACCCGGCGGCACAGCACGAAGACGGCGTAACCGGCCCAGGGGCCGGCGATCGCCATCGAGAAGGCATTGGCGCCCAGCGTGGTCAGCCCGCCGTGGGCCAGCAGCAAGGCCTGGAAGACCAGCACGACGGTGCCCAGGAAGGCCATCACGGGTGGTTTGAAGAGCACCGCGCCCAACCCGGTGCCGGTGGGGTGCGACGAACTGCCCGTGACGCTGGGCAGCTTGATGGCCGACAGGACGAAGGTGAAGGCGCCGGCCGCGGCGAGGATGAGCTTGTTCTCGGGGCTGCGGCGAGCCTCGGCGATGACAGCTCGGGCCCCATGGATGACGAAGGGGGTGCTGGCGGCGAACCAGAGTGCGCAGTGCGCGGGTGACAAAAAACCTTCAGCGATGTGCATGAGGTGACTCCTTCTCGAGATGACGCGTCTCGTCGGTTGGGTCTGTCCCGCGGTGGAGTTCCTGACTCCCACCCCGCATGACGGGGTGGACACAGTGGCGCGACCGTGCCGGCTCTTCCGGCTTCCTCGCATCCACGGGACCGATCTGGAATTGTGTGCCGGGCACCAGTTGGTGGCGGCTCCCGGGCATTGTGTCACACGGGGGTGCCTCAGGAGTCCAGGGCCTGCCGGATCCGCTTGCGCAGCGCGACCGAGCCGAGCGGGTCGCGGTTGCCCAACACGCCCACCAGGAAGTCGCCGACCACCTCCACCGCCGGGGTCCAGGCCGTCGCGGCACTGGCCCGATCGGAACGCACGCAGAAGATGCGACGGCGCAGGGCCTCCGCCGAGACCAGCTCATTGGCGCGGACGTCGTCGCTGGCGGCCATCACGTACCAGGCTCCCGCCAGGTCGTCGGCCTGCACCGCACGGGGCAGCCAGGTGAGTCGGCCCTCCTCGGCCAGGCTCCGGATCCGTTCGCTGGCCTGCGGTGCGACCACCAGCAGGTCGGCGCCGGCATCCAGCAGGCGCTGGATGCGACGCGTGGCGACGCGGCCCGCCCCCACCAGCAGGACGCGACGGCCCCTCAGGTCGAGGCCACTGAGGTACATCTGGGGAGCTGGCATCGTTCTCCTCGTCGCGAACCGGGGTTCCCCAGTCTGCCGTGCCCATGGACCGCGCTCGCCACAGGGGTCAGGGCTCGGACCGCCTCACAGCACCTCCACCTGCAGCAGCTCCACCGGCTGGTCGAAATGCAGTTCCACGGTCTCCAGCGGGTCACCGTCCAGGAGCAGCGCGACGCTCTGCCGTGGCCACCGGGGCCCCGGGTGGCGCACCGCCACCTCACGTCGCTTCCCGTCGAGGACCGCCACCACCCGGGGCAGGGCCGCTTGCCTGGCGGTGAGGGTCAGCAGGCGGGGGCGCCAGGCCCGGGACCATTCGCCGCGCAGGCGTGAGCCGGCCGCGATCGGGACGGGGTGGTCGCCCTTGTCGTCCCACAGGCTGAGCGGGGCCGGTGCCGCGTCCAGCGTCCAGCGCGCCGACGAGGACCGATCCGGACGCCACGGCCCCCAGTCACGTCCCAAGGGGCTGGTCGACAGGCTCCAGGGCCGACTGTCGGCGCCCCAGCCGGTGGGCTCGGGGGAGCGTTCCACCCGTATCTCCACCTCACCGCGCAGCCGTTCGATCGGGATCGAGACCTCGTGCCAGGCTTCCCCGTCGAGGCTGACGGCCGCGATGTAGGACCCCTGGCCCGCCGCGGTGACCGTCAGTCTGCCCTCTGGGCGGTGCCACCGGGTGGAGAAGAGCGGCGCGCCCAGCACCACCTCGCCACTTCCGGGCGCCAGCGGGTAGAGCCCGGTGGCGGCCAGGAGCCACCAGGCGCTCAACTCGCCGTTGTCCTCGTCGCCCGGGTAGCCCTGGCCGATCTCGTCGCCGACGAAGAGCCGATCCAGCGCCTCGCCGACGATCTGCTGGCTGCGCCAGGGCTGCCCGACGTGCAGGTGCATGAAGGGCAGGTGGTGGGCGGGTTGGTTCGACAGGGCGCACTGCCCCAGACGCAAGGCCCTGGCCTCCCGCATCTCGTGGATCACCCGGCGGTAGCTGCCCGGCCGGTCGGCATGCTCCGGGATGGAGACCAGCCGGTCCAGGTGCTGTGCCAGCGCCTGCTCGCCCTCCTCGATGCCGTGGCCCCGGCCGTGCAAGGCGGTCAGCAGGGCGCCATCCCATGGCAGGCTGGCGCTCATCGTCCAGGCCGTGCTCTCGGTGTGGTCACCTCCCCAGGCCAGCGGATCGATCGTGCGGGTGCTCCACCGGCCGTCGGCGCGTCGGCCTCGCCACAGCCCGGAGTCGGGATCGAAGTGGTGCTGCACCGCAAGGGCGCGATTGGTGAACCACAGGGCATTGGCCAGGAACTCCTCCCGGCGTTCACCGGCCCCCAGCTCCTCGCAGCGCTCGGCCAGAGCTCGTGACCACCGCGCGATCGCGGCATCGCAGATCGCATTCTCGATGCTCCAACTGAAGGCCTCCGGCACCTCGTCGCTGGCCACCCAGCCCCGGAAACGGGCACTGCCGATGCCCTTGCGGCCCACCGTCGCATCGGCGGGTGGGCAGCAGGCATTGCGCAGCGCCGAGTCGTAGCCGGTCAGTTCGTCGAAGGCGACCCCTTGGGCCGACGCGTCGGCCAGGATGACGTCGCTGCTGGTCCCCACCATCGAATCCACATGGCCGGGGGCGCTCCAGCGTCCCATCCATCCGCTCTCTCGGAAGGCGGGCAGCAGCCCCTCCACCAGGGGCTCGGCCCAGTCCGGGAAGAGCAGACCCAGCGCCGGCCAGCAGGTGCGGTAGGTGTCCCAGAAGCCGTTGTTGACGAACAACTTCCCGGCCAGCACCGGCAGGTGGGTGCGGTCTGCTGGGGTGCGCAGCCGTCGTCGGTAACTGGTGTCGGCGAAGGGCGAGGCGTGCACCCAGCGTGGTTGCTCGGCGCTGGCGGCATTCTCGTGGAAGGCCATCGGCCAGCAGTGCAGTCGATACAGGTTCGACCAGGCGATGACGCGTTGGCGCGGGGTGGCGTCGGGCAGTTCGAGCCGTCCGAGCAGCTCGTCCCACCGGTCCTTGGCATGGTCCCGCAGCGCCTCGAAGGAGCGTTCTCCCACCTGGAGCCGCAGGTTGTGGCGCGCCTGGGCGATGCTGACGTGGCTGGTCGCCAGGGCGATTTCCAGCATCTGCTCGGGTCCCGACGACTCCAGCACCACGGCGCGACGGCGGCCCTGGCGCAGCACCCGGACGGGTTGACGGGTCTGTCCGTGGCAGAACATCACCGGGTCGCTGCGGCGCCGACCGAAGCCGGGGGAGGGTTCCACCCGGGCCGAAAGCTCCAGCCGGCCGTCGGCCAGCTCCCGCCACTGCCAGCGGCCGCGTCCCGGCAGGTCAAGCACGACGCCGCGACTCCCGCCGTCTGCGGTGGCACCGTCCTCGAAGGTGAAGCGGAAGAGCCCACCGTGCAGTGTCGGCGTGGCCTCGGCGAGGGTGCCATCGGCCAGCCGCACCCGGTAGTGGTGGGGGCGGTCGTACTCGTCGTCGTGGTCGAAGGCGAGGCGTCGCCGTCGCGGATCGACGTGCGGGGTGCCTCGCCAGGGCATCACCTGCACCGCGCCGCGCTCACCGATCCACGGGCTGGGCTGGTGGCTGAAGGCCAGGGCCTCCAGGTGCGGCCCACCCACGGGTGTCCACTGGTAGACCCACTGCCTGGTGCGTGCATTGGTGACGGGCGTGATGAGCACCCCGCCGTGCGGCAGGCAGGCCGCGGGCAGGGTGTTCCCCCGGCTGAAGTCGGGGCCGCCGTGGGTGCCGCGGGTGGTGCGTACCTGTTCCGCGGGGGAGGCGGTGCCCTCGCTGGCCCAGGTGGGGGCCGCGGGCAGCACCTGCACCCACACCCGTCCCTGCCCGCGCGGACAGTCGAGCGCCAGTTCGGTGCCCGGCGCGGGCCCAGGATCGTCGTCGGGAACAGGACCGTCGTCGGGAAGGTGGACTTCCAAGAGGTTCCACTGCCCGGTTACCAGGCAGGAGACCTGGGCATCGGACGGCGGGCGGTGCCCATGCTGGTCGACCAGGCGCACTGGCCCAGGGCGAGGGGAGCCGCCTGTCGGCAGCGCCCCCGGCCAGACCAGTGTCGGATCGAATCCCTCCCCGGCCGGGTCTCCACAGTGGACGGCCAGGCGCAGCACCCGGTCGGCCGAGGCCGTCAGGTGCTGGCCCAGCGGCACCACCCCGGGCTCACCGAGTTCGATGCACCACAGGGGCAGTGCCGGCCGCAAGGGTTCCGGCGCGTGCGCGGGCAGCGCCGAGCCGGGGTGGTGTCTGGTGTGATGCGGGCTGCCCATCTGCCCATCAGACCACAGCGATCAGATCGCGAAGTACAGATCGAATTCGTAGGGATGCACACGCTGGCGGATCTCGTCGATCTCGCCGCGCTTGATCTCGATCCAGGTCTCGATCAGGTCGGGGGTGAACACGTCGCCCTGCAGCAGGAACTCGTGGTCCTCCTCCAGCGCCTTGAGGGCCTCCTCCAGCGAGGCAGGCACCTGCGCCACCTGGGCGTGCTCCTCGGGCGGCAGCTCGTAGAGGTCCTTGTCGATCGGCTCCGGCGGCTCGATGCGGTTCTGGATGCCGTCCAGGCCGGCCAGCAGCATGGCGGCGAAGGCCAGGTAGGGGTTGGCCGACGGATCGGGGCAGCGGAACTCCACGCGCTTGGCCTTGGCATTGCTGCCGGTCAGCGGGATGCGCATGCAGGCGGAACGGTTGCGCGCCGAGTAGACCAGGTTCACCGGGGCCTCGAAGCCCGGCACCAGACGGTGGTAGGAGTTCGTCGACGGGTTGGTGAAGGCCAGCAGCGCCGGGGCGTGCTTGAGGATGCCGCCGATGTACCAGCGGGCCAGGTCGGAGAGCTGGCCGTAGCCGTTCTCGTCGTAGAACAGGTTCTGGCCGCTCGACCACAGCGAGCTGTGGACGTGCATGCCGGAGCCGTTGTCGCCGTAGATCGGCTTGGGCATGAAGGTGGCGGTCTTGCCGTTCACCCAGGCGGTGTTCTTCACCAAGTACTTGAACAGCATCACCTTGTCGGCACTGGCGGTCAGGGTGTCGAAGCGCCAGTTGATCTCGGCCTGACCACCGGTGCCCACCTCGGAGTGCGCGCGCTCGGTCTGCATGCCCAGCGCCTCCATGTGGGCGACGATCTCGTCGCGCAGCTCACAGAAGTGGTCGACGGGCGAGACCGGGAAGTAGCCGCCCTTCAGCTTCACCTTGTAGCCGCGGTTGCCGCCCTCCTCGACGCGCCCGGTGTTCCAGGCGCCGGCCTCGGAGTCGATCTCGTAGAAGGAGCCATTGGTCTTGGTCTCGAAGCGCACGTCGTCGAAGACGTAGAACTCGGCCTCGGGGGCGAAGAAGACGGTGTCACCCAGGCCGGTGGACTCGAAGTAGACCTCGGCCTTGCGGGCGATGTTGCGGGGATCACGGGAGAAGGGCTCCTTGGTGATCGGGTCGTGCACGAAGAAGTTGATCACCAGCGTCTTGGAGCGGCGGAAGGGGTCGATGAAGGCCGTGGACGGATCGGGCATCAGCGCCATGTCCGACTCGTGCACCTTGGTGAAGCCGATGATCGACGAGCCGTCGAAGGACAGGCCCTCCTCGAAGACGGCCTCGTCGAAGGCCGCCGCGGGAACCGTGAAGTGCTGCATGACGCCGGGCAGGTCGCAGAAGCGGACGTCGATGTTCTCGATGCCCTCGTCCTTGATGTACGCCAGCATGTCTTCGGCGCCTTGGAACATGTTTCCTCCAGGTGGAACTCGTGCGGTCACCCCGACGGTACCGGGCACTGATTGCTCCATCGTTCCGGGGATGTAACAACGGTGTTACACACCCCGGTAGGCTCACGCCCATGAGCACCGCTGTTGTCGACGACGAGTACCCCGGCCAGGGATTGGGTCTGCCCGAGCACGGGCGCGGGTCGCTGGCCTCGTGGAGTGCTCGGATGGCGTCCCTGGTGATCGACTGGGCGGCCTGCATGATCCTGGCCCAGGTGCTGTTCGGCGACGGCGTGCTGCACGGTTTCGACTGGCGACGCTTCATGCCGATGGTCTTCTTCTTCGTACAGAAGACGGTGCTCACCGCCCTGACCTCCGGCTCCTTCGGGCAGCTGCTCTGCCGCATCGCCGTGGTGCGGCTCGACCGGGAACAGATCGGTTGGTTCCGTTCCGCGGCGCGTGCGGCGATGAAGGTGATCGTCGTCCCGGCCCTGGTGATCGGCGCGGACCGACGCGGGCTGGATGACCTGGCACTGGGCACCGTGGTCATCAATCGACGTTGAGGAGGGCACCGTGTTCATCGTGATCGTGGCGCGGGGCGTGCCAAGCCCCCGCACCCCGTTGTGGGGGATCTTCGAGCTCGACCAGGCGCGGGCGCTGCGGGCGGCCGGCCACCGGGTGGCCATCGCGGCGCTCGACGTGCGTTCGCTGCGCCGACTGCGGCCCTTCGGGGTGCGCCACCAGATGGTGGGCGGCATCGACGTGCACACCGTGAGCATTCCGCTGGGCCAGGTTCCCAATGCGCTCGACCAGGCCGTGTTGGACCGCGCCTTCGACGTGGCCTACGACCGCATCGTGCAACGCCACGGCAAGCCCGACGTGGTGCACGCCCACTTCACCAAGTACGCCCTGGCGGCCTCGCGCAGCAGCCGTCGGCGCCAGTTCAAGCTGGTGGTCACCGAGCACAATTCCAAGTTCACCCCCGAGTCGATCCCGCTGGTCCTACGGCTCAAGGCGGCCGAGGCCTACCGCGCCGCCGACGCCGTGCTGGCGGTCTCACCGGCGCTGGCCGACGTGCTCACCGACAACTTCCACCGGGCGGTCCGGGTGGTGCCCAACATCGTCGACGTCGACACCTTCGCCAGCCTGCCCGCCGAGCCGCACGACGGGATCAGGCTGGTCAGCGCCGGCAACCTGCTGCCACGCAAACGGATGACGCTGCTGGTGGAGGCCTTCGCCAGCGCCTTCCGGCATCGCGACGACGTGACGCTCACCCTGCTGGGGGAGGGCCCGGATCGCGACGCGATCGAGGACCGGATCGTCGCGGCGGGCCTGCAGGAGCGGGTCCTGCTGCCGGGGCAGCGCAGCCGCGCCCAGATGGCCGACGAGTTCGCCCGCTCCGACGGCTTCTGCATGCTCAGTGAGTGGGAGACCTTCGGTGTGGTCTACATCGAGGCGATGGCCTCGGGCCTGCCGGTGCTGGCCGCCCAGGGCTCGGGCGGCCCCGAGGGATTCGTCCACGAAGGGGTCGGCATGTTCGCCGACAGCTCGTCGGTGAGCGCCACCGCCGCCTCGCTGGAACGCTTCGTGGAGCACTTCCGTGACTGGCGGCGCGACGAGATCCGCGACGAGATGGTCTCGCGGTTCGCGCCGGAGCGGATCGCGGAGCAGCTGGGTGACGTCTACGCCGACGTCACTGCCGACTGAACCCCACAGCCTGAACCTCACGACCTGAAGCTCACGACGACGAGGCGGCGCCCATCACCGCAGGGTGATGGGCGCCGCCCGTCGAAAGGCTCAGCGCTGGGCGCAGGGCCTCACTCGGTCACCTCGAAGGTGATCTTCTCGGTGGAGACCCGGCCGTGGGCATCGGTGGCGCGCACGGTGGCGGTGTGCTTGCCAACCTCCAGGTCGGTCGGCAGGCCCTGGCGCCACAGGTGCATCGAGCGGTCAGCCACGGAACCGCCCTTCACCAGCTGCTCCTGGACGGCGGCGGGATCCGAGTACTCGGCACCGACGTACTGCCCCTCACCGGTCATCGGCTGGGTGCGGGTCGCCTTCTGCGCACGGCGGCCGTCGATGCTGACCGTCACCTTCGAGCCGGTGGAGCCCATGAAGAAGTTGGTGGTCAGCCAGGTGCCGGACAGCTCGGACTGCGAGACCTTCAGCGGGTCGGCCAGCGCCTCGACGGTGCCCGGCTTCGGCTTGCCGGTGGCCGGCTTGTTCTTGCGGTACCAGTCGCGGTAGGCGGGGGTGTTGAGGCCCAGCTGCATCTGGTCGGCGCCCTTGTCGCCACGCACGGTGAAGCGCTCGGTGTAGCGGTTGCCCTTGATGTCCAGGGTCACGACGCCGGGCAGGCCGCCGTCGCGCTGCACGGCCAGCGGGTAGCCGCCCTCGAGCATCTTGCCGCTGTACCAGTCACCGGAGATGGCACCGGAGGTGATGTGCTGGAAGGGCAGGCCGGCGACGCCGAAGATGTCCTGCCAGCCAGCCATCGAGTCGCCCTTGCGCATGTTCTCGATGCTGTGGGTGTGGCCGGAGACGGCCACCGCCTTGCGGCCCTTGAGCAGCTTGTAGACCTGCTTCACCTCGTCGATCTGGTGCTGTTCGCTGCCCTGGTCGGCGAAGGTCAGCAGCGGGATGTGACCGGCGACGACGATCAGCTTGTTCTTGGGCACGCGAGCCAGGTCCTGCTTCAGCCACTCGAGCTGCTTCTTGCCCAGGGCACCGTTGTAG
This sequence comes from Luteococcus struthionis, assembly GCF_048595755.1. GTDB lineage: Bacteria > Actinomycetota > Actinomycetes > Propionibacteriales > Propionibacteriaceae > Luteococcus. The sequence continues at coordinate 274,071 of NZ_CP184360.1, read as the reverse complement.
CTCTTGCCGGGCACCGGGTAGTCGACGGTGTCGAGGGAGACGACGTGGACGCGGCCGACGTCGTAGGAGTGGTAGGTGGGGCCGAACTTGTCGCGGAAGGTGTCATACATGTGCGCCCGGCTCTTGGCGTCGTAGTCCATGTCGTGGTTGCCGGGCAGGAAGCGGGCCGGGCCGTTCAGCTTCTTGGTGAGCTCACGGATGCCGGGGTACAGGCTCAGGTCGTCACCGACGATGTCACCGATGAACAGGGCGCCGCAGCCGTCATAGCCGGTGCGGGCGTTGAGGTCCTTGAAGGCGCCGTTGGCGGCGTACTCGGCCTCCTTCTTCGTGTAGGTCTGGATGTCACCGCCGATGATGCATTCCTGCTCGCTGGTGGCGGTGGCGGGGCTCTTCACCATGCCGAAGTTGACGGCCTTGGGCAGGGGGCCGGTGGCCTCCATGCCGCCGTACTTCAGCTTGGGTGATCCCTGGGGCATGTGGTTGTAGTAGAACTGGGCCACATTGGCCTCGTCGACGGGCACCTGGTAGCCGGCGGGCTGGGTGACGAAGACGGTGGTGTTGTCGTCGACGGTGATCTTGTAGTTGCCGTTGCGATCGGTGGTGACCACCTTGCGGCCGTTGGAGACGGCAACACCGGCGATGCCCTTCTCGCCACGGTCCTTGACGGAGTCGCGGTCGGCGTCGTGGAAGACGCTGCCGTGCAGCACGCGGGCCTTGGCATTCTTGCCGGGGACGACCTGCACCTGGCCGCGGTAGGCCTGGTCGGCGGTGGCATCGGCCTGCGGGGCGGCGGTGGCCACCGGGGTGGGGGAGATGAGGCTGGCACCCAGGGCCAGCACGGAGAGGCCACCAACGATGGTGGCGCGACGAGCCTGCGGACGGACGATCACGGTTCTTCCTTCCAATGGGGGTGGGGCGCCCAGAGGGGCGCACCGCCACGCTAGGAAGTCGGCGTGAAATCTGGGTGACGTGCCGGGCACGTCATGGCGGACTTTTCCCAAGCAGGTAGTGGATTGAGAAGTTCTGCCCTCAACCTTCCGCGGTCTCGGCCGCCTCCAGCCAGGCCATCTCCAGCTCGTCGGCCTCGTCGGTGGCGGTCTGCAGTTCGGTCTGCAGCTCCCCGAGTCGGGTGTAGTCGCTGGCCGCCTCGGCCATCTGGGCGTGGATCTTGTCCATCCGGGCCCGCAGCTTGGTGAGCTGCCCCTCGATCCGGTTCATCTCCTTCTTGGCCAAGCGCACCTCGGCGGCGCTGGGGCCGTCGCCGGGCGTCGACGCCGCGGGAGCCGCGCCGCTGGTGGCCGACTTGCCGGGGCCGGCGTCGCGGGTGCGGCGGTGCTCCAGGTACTGGTCCACCCCGCCGGGCAGCAGCACGCAACGGCCGTCACCCATCAGCGCGTAGGTGTGGTCGGTGACGCGCTCCAGGAAGTAGCGGTCATGGCTGACGATGATCATGGTTCCCGGCCAGGTGTCCAGGTAGTCCTCGATCACCGTCAGCGTGTCGATGTCCAGGTCATTGGTGGGCTCGTCGAGCAGCAGCACATTGGGCTCCTGCATGAGGATCCGCAGGAAACTCAGCCGGCGACGCTCGCCGCCGGAGAGCTCCCCGATGCGGGTCACCAGCTTCTCCCCGGTGAAACCGAATTCCTGCAGCAGGTTGGAGGCGCTGGCGTCCTTGCCGGTGGCCAGCTTCGTCTCGGCCTTGATCCGGTTGACGCTCTCCAACACGGTCTCACCGTCGTCCAGTTCACCGACGTGCTGGCTTAGGTGCCCCAGGCGCAGCGTCTTGCCCTGCTTGACCCGGCCCGAGGTGGGTTCCATCTCGTGCGCCAACAGGTTCAACAGCGTCGTCTTTCCGGCGCCGTTGACGCCCAGCAGGCCGATCCGGTCGCCGGGCCCGATCGACCAGGTGAGTTGGTTGAGCAGGGTGCGATCCCCGAAGCGCAGGGTGACGTCCTCCAGGTCGAAGACGTCCTTGCCCAGTCGGCTGACGCTGAACTGCTCCAGGGCCAGCCGGTCGCGCGGCGGCGGCACGTCCTGGATGAGCGTGTTGGCGGCCTCGATGCGGAACTTGGGTTTCGACGTGCGGGCCGGCGCGCCGCGACGCAGCCAGGCCAGCTCCTTGCGCACCAGGTTCTGGCGGCGCGCCTCATTGGCCGCGGCCTGCCTGGCGCGTTCGGCGCGGGCCAGCACGTAGGCGGCATAACCACCGTCGTAGGGGTCGACGACGCCGTCGTGCACCTCCCACACCCGGTTGCAGATGGCGTCCAGGAACCAACGGTCGTGGCTGACCACCAGCATCGCCACATTGCGCTGCTGCAGGGTGTTGAGGTGATCGGCCAGCCAGGCGACGGCCTCGACGTCCAGGTGGTTGGTGGGCTCGTCGAGCACCAGTAGGTCGTGTGATCCGAACATCAGGCTGACCAGGCCGGCGCGGCGTCGTTCCCCACCGGACAGGCGGGACAGTTCCGCATCCAGGTCGATGTCTGCCAGCAGGTGCTCCACCACGGCGCGACGATAGGCATCGCGCGCCCACACGTGGTCGGGTTCCCCGGCGACGATCAGGTCGCGCACGGTCTCGCCCTCGCGCACCTGCTCGGCCTGGGTCAGCACGCCGATGGAGACATTCCCGGTGCGGGTGACTCGTCCCTCGTCGGGCTCCACCGCACCGGTGAGCACCTTGAGCAGGGTGGACTTGCCATCGCCATTGCGCCCGACGACGCCGATCACGTCTGCCTTGGCCAGGCCCAGGGAGACCCGGTCGAGGATGGTGCGTGTGCCGTAGGTCTTGGTGACCTGTTCGGCATTGATGAGGTTCTGGACTGCCACGGATGCTCCTGGGGCTGTGCGTGGACAACGGCCGCCGCCCTTGGCGACGACCGTTGTTCGAAGGTGGAGGGTGTGGGCTCAGCCGCGCATGGCGCGACGTGAGGTCTGCGTCGGCAGCGGGCCCTTGGGCAGCGGCATCCGGGAACGGACCGCGTCCATGGCGCGCAGGCGCTTGTTCACGTCGTCGATCTGCACCTGGTTGAGCTGCTTGGGCATCTTCTTGATGTGGTCGGCGAGCTTGGGCAGCGGCACCTGGCCCTCGGCCTCACCCATCTGGATGGTGTGCACCTTGACGCCGTAGGCGGTCTGCTCGTGACGCTTCACCTCGGTGGCCAGCAGGCCCTTGAGACGGCCCGGATCGCCCTCGCCGACGAGGATCAGGCCGCCGGGGCCCACCGCGCGGTGCACCACGTCCATGTGGCGGGTGGCGTTGATGGCCGGGGTGGACGACCAGCCCTTGGGCAGCATGTTCAGCGCGATCTCGGCCGAGCCGGGCTGGCCCTCGTAGCGCTTGTAGACGGAGTTCTTGACGCGGCGGGTGAACAGGAACATCGCCAGGGTCATGCCGACCAGGATGCCCATCAGGACCCAGAAGAAGACTGGCTTGACCAGCACGCCCAGGATGATGCCCAGCACCACCGGGCCGAAGAAGCCTGCCGCCAGCACCAGGGGGAGCTTGGGATCCTGCTCCTTGGTGATGCGGTAGCTCTCCTTGATCTGGCGCATCTGGCCCCAGTCACGCGGGTCGTCGGAGTGCTTCTTGCGCTCCTTCTCCGCCTTGATCTGCGCCTTCTGCTTGGCCGCCAGTTCCTTGGCCTTCTCGCTCGCCATCGTCGCTCCGGATCATCGTTCGTGTCGGTGGGAGCCCGGGCAGGGCCACCAGCTGGCAATTCTAGCTGCCTGCCGCCCCGGGACCCATTCGGCCTTCGGCCCGGGACGGCAAACGGCCTCGCACCCACCGGGGTGCGAGGCCGTTGTCACGTCCTGCGGCTCAGGTCACTGACCCAGCTCGCCGGCGAAGTCGCCCTCTTCCAGGCGGTTCTTGACCGCTGCCAGGAAGAGCGCGGCCTTGGCGCCGTCGATCAGTCGGTGGTCGTAGGTGAGCGACAGGTACATCATGTCGCGCACCGCGATGACCTCGTTGCCGTCCACGTCGAGCACCATCGGGCGCTTCACCAGCGCGCCGGTGCCCAGGATCGCCACCTGGGGCTGGTTGATGATCGGCGTGTCGAACAGGGTGCCGGCCGAGCCGTAGTTGGTGATGGTGAAGGTGCCACCACCCAGCTCGTCCGGGGTGACCTTGTTCTCGCGGGTGCGGGCGGCCAGGTCGGCGATCTTCTTGGCCAGGCCGGCGATGTTCAGGTCACCGGCATCCTTGACGACCGGAACCAGCAGGCCCTTCTCGGTGTCCACCGCGATGCCGATGTGCTCGACGTCGTGGTAGGTCACCTCGTTGTCCTCGATCGTCGCGTTGACGAAGGGGAACTGCTTGAGGGCCTCGATGGACGCCTTCGTGATGAAGGGCAGGTAGCTCAGCGAGGCGCCCTCGCGCTTCTTGAAGTCGTCCTTGTGCTGCTTGCGCAGCAGCGAGATCTTGGTCAGGTCCACCTCGACGGTGGCGGTCAGCTGGGCCGAGACCTGCAGCGACTCGGTCATCCGCTTGGCGATGGTCTGACGCAGACGGCTCATCTTCTCGGTGGTGCCGCGCTTGCTGGGATCGGCACCCTTGGGCGCCGACGGGGCAGTGGAAGCAGCGGCTGCCGGGGCGGCGGGAGCCGGGGCCGGGGCCGGAGCCTTCTTGGCCTCGGCGGCGGCCAGCACGTCCTGCTTGCGGATGCGGCCACCCACACCGGTGCCGGTCAGCGTGTTGAGGTCGATGTCGTTCTCGGCGGCCAGCTTGCGCACCAGCGGCGTCACGTACGGGGTGGACTCGCCCTCGGCATGACGCGGGGTAGAACCGGGCTCGCCAACCTCGGGCTGGGGCGGGGTGGAGGGCGCCTTCTGCTCCTCGGCCTTGGGGGCATCCTGCTCGACGGCCTCGGCGGGAACCGACTCGGGGGCGGGAGCCTCCTGCGGCTTCTCGGCCTCGGCAGCGGGCTTCTCGGCCTCCTCGGCGGCGGGCTGCTCGGGGGCGGCGGGGGCCGCCTGGGCGGAGGCGTCGCCGATGATGGCGAGCACTGCGCCCACCTCGGCCACGTCGTCCTCCTTGACCCGGATCTCCAGCAGGGTGCCGGCGGCGGGCGAGGGGATCTCGGTGTCGACCTTGTCGGTGGAGACCTCGACGAGTGCCTCGTCGGCCTCGACGGTGTCGCCGACCTCCTTCAGCCAGCGGCTGATGGTGCCCTCGGTGACCGACTCGCCCAAGGCCGGCAGGGTCACCTCGGTGCCCTCGGCGGCGCCGGCCGGAGTCTCGGCAGCCGACGGATCGGCCGGTGCGGCCTCGGACTGGTTGGTCTCCTCCTGGGCCTGGACGCTCTCCTCGGCAGGAGCCTCGTCGGGGGCCTCGGCGGCAGGGGCTGCGGGAGCCTCGCCGCCCCCCTGGCCGGCCTCGGACTCCTCGCCGACCACGGCCAGGACGGTGCCGACCTCGGCCACGTCATCCTCGGCGACGCGGATCTCGAGGACCACGCCTGCGGCGGGGGAGGGGATCTCGGTGTCGACCTTGTCGGTGGAGACCTCGACGAGTGCCTCGTCGACCTCGACACGGTCGCCGACCGCCTTGAGCCATCGGGAGATGGTGCCTTCTGTGACGCTTTCACCAAGTGCCGGAAGTGTGACTTCGGTCGCCATGAGGTTCGGGCTCCTTTGCAAATGCCATGGGTTGTCCCCGCCAGCCTAGCCCCCATCGGGCGATGACGACACCCGTGGTCAGTGCGCAGGTCGACGCTTTCGCGGTCGGCGCACTGCCACGGGTGTCTGTGGTACCGGGGCCGTGCCGTCAGTCCTGCAGGGTGCGCGCCAGCTCCACCAGCGTGCGCACGCTGTGGCCGGTGCCGCCCGTGGGGACGTAGTCATAGGGCCCCTCGTCGTTGAAGGCCGGCCCGGCGATGTCCAGGTGGGCCCAGGCGGTGTCCTCGCCGACGAAGTGCTGCAGGAAGGCGGCCGCGGCCATCGCGCCACCCATCCGCGAACCGCTCGACTTCAGGTCGGCCACCTTTGACTCCAGGCCCTTGCGGATGTGCTCGGGCACCGGCAGCTGCCAGAACTCCTCGCCGGCAGCCTCCGCGGCGTCCAGCAGGACGTCGGCGGTGGCGTCGTCGGAGCTCATCAGCCCGGCGATCCGGTTGCCCAGGGCCACCATGCAGGCGCCGGTCAGGGTGGCGACGTCCACCACCAGGTCCGGCTTGTCGGCCTGCGAGCGGGCCAGTGCGTCGGCCATCACGATGCGGCCCTCGGCATCGGAGTTCACGTTCTCGACGGTGGTGCCGCCGTACATCGTGATCACGTCGCTGGGTCGGTAGGAGGTGCCCGAAGGCATGTTCTCGGCCATCGAGGCGTAGGTGGTGACCCACACGTCGAGCCCCAGCTCGGCGATGGCGGCGGTGGCGGCCAGCACCGCGGCGGCGCCGGACATGTCGCACTTCATGGTGTACATGCCGTCGGCGGGCTTGAGGTTGAGACCACCGGTGTCGAAGGTGATGCCCTTGCCCACCAGCACCAGGTGGTTCTTGGCGCCGCGGGGCTTGTGCTCCACGCGCACCAGGCGCGGGGCCCGCTCGGAACCGCCACCCACGGCGAGGATGCCGCCGTAGCCCTCCTTGGCCAGCTGCTTCTCGTCGAGCACCTCGACGTCGAGCTTGGTGCCCTTGGCCAACTCGCGCACCTCGTCGGCGAAGGTCTGGGGGTAGAGCAGGTTGGCAGGCGTGTTGATCCACTCGCGGGCCACCAGGACCGCACGCGAGACGGCCTGTGCCTCCGCCAGGGTCTGCTTGGCCGAGGCGCCACCCAGACCGGTGACGACGCTGATGCGTGCGATCGGGCGCTTCACCTGCGATCCCACCTTGGTGTAGGTGTAGGCGCCCAGCACGGCGCCCTCGATGGCAGCGCGTACGAGCTCCGACTCGTCGGTGTCCAGGCTGAGCGCCACGTGCAGCTCGCGCTCGTCGGCGCGGCCCGCCACCTCGCGCAGCGCCGCTCCGCAGCCACGCCGCACCTGCTCGGGGGACAGTTCGTCGCTGCCCAGACCGACGGCCACCAGCTGGCTGGCATAGCGGGGCAGCACGGTGACCTTGCCGGCTTCGGGGCGGGCCCCCAGCTCGACGGCGATCTGGCCGACCTTTGCGGGGGCGGCCTTCTCCACGGCGGCCGGGACTCCCACCAGGGTGGGGTTCTCGGCGGTGCCGGTCACACCGACGACGGTGAAATCGGCATCCTGGGGCGCCTTGGCGACGAGCTCGATGACGGGCAGGACTGCACCGGCGGTGAGGGTGCTGGGCACGCGGGGGCTGGGCACGGGCGGGGCCTTTCGGTGGACTTCGTGGACTCTTGGCGTCTTCAGGCTAGCCCAGCACGAGTTGCGGGGCGGGGCCCTGTCGGCGGCCCCGATGGGTCGGGTAGCGTGGCAGCACAATCCCAAGCAGCGCAAATTCCGAGCAGCACTTTCCAGGGTCGCACCGATGCGAACGGGCGGCCGCCTCGATCCCAGGGAGACACATGTCCGAGCCGTTGACCTCGCCCCTGCACCAGCGCCATGAGGAGGCCGGTGCCAAGTTCTCCGAATTCGGTGGTTGGCAGATGCCCCTGGAATATGCCGGCGGGGGAGTGCTGGCCGAGCATCGCGCGGTGCGCGACGGCGTGGGCATCTTCGACGTCTCGCACCTGGGCAAGGTGCTGGTGCAGGGCCCCGGAGCCCTGGACTTCCTGAACCTGTGCCTCACCAATGACCTGCACAAGATCGGCCCCGGCCAGGCGCAGTACACCATGCTGTGCAATGAGCAGGGCGGTGTGGTGGACGACATGATCGCCTATGTTCGCGCCGAGGACGAGGTCTTCCTGATCCCCAATGCGGCCAATGCCGCCACCGTGGTGTCGATCCTGGAGCGGGAGGCCCTCCGGGACCGGACCGGCAGCGAGCAGGAGGCCGCCCTGGGTGGGCTGGTCATCACCGACCAGCACCGTGACCACGCGGTGCTGGCCGTCCAGGGGCCGCGCTCGGAAGAGGTCCTCACCGAGCTCTCCCTTCCCACCGCCATGGACTACATGGCCTTCGACGTGGTCGAGCGCGACGGGTGGAGCATGACCATCTGCCGCACTGGCTACACGGGGGAGAAGGGCTGGGAACTGGTGGTTCCGGTCGATCACGCCCTCGAGATGTGGGACCAGGTGATGGCAGCCGGGCAGCGCTTCCAGATCCGCCCCTGTGGGCTGGGCGCCCGGGACACACTGCGCACCGAGATGGGCTACTCCCTGCACGGGAACGACATCACGCCCCAGATCAATCCGGTGGAGGCGGGCCTGTCGTGGGCCGTCGGCTGGAAGAAGACCGAACCCTTCCTGGGTTCCGATGCGCTGCGCGAGGTCAAGGCCGCGGGTCCCAGCCGCCGCATGCGTGGGCTGCTGGCGCTCGGACGGGGCATCCCGCGCCACGGCATGGCGGTGGTCGACGAGGCCGGGGAGGTCATCGGTGAGGTGACCAGCGGCACCTTCGCTCCCACCCTGAAGCAGGGCGTCGGTCTGGCACTGGTCGACGTGCGCTTCGGTCTCGACGACGAGGTGGGCGTCCGGGTGCGCAACCGGGTCGAGAAATTCCGGATCGTGAAGCCGCCCTTCGTCACCCCCGAGGTGCGGGAGGGCTGATCGCGACGATCGCGCAGCGGGTCGTCAGTCGTCGGTGGCCTGCTGCGCGGCCGGACGCATCAGGTAGCCGGCGAAGGCGGCCATGCCCAGCCCGGTCAACACGATGACCGGTTGCGAGATCCTGGCTGCCTGCGCCCGCTCCTCATAGGTCTGCACCTGGCTCGTGCCCATCTGGCTGAAGTCGTTCTTGTGGCACACGTCACCGGGGTGCATCTCGATCCCGCGGCAGGAGAACGAGGGATTGGTGATCGACCACAGCCCGTAGGCGGCCAGGGCCAGTCCGGCGATGGCCAGCGCGAGGTTGGCCAGCCGGCGGCTCACATGGCCTCCAGGGACATCGGTCCGTAGACCAGTCGATCCTCCTCGAACAGGCTGACGCCTGCCACACCAAGATCAACGAGTTCCTCGTAGTTCGCCGTCAGCCAGGCCTCGGCGGTGGCCTGGTCGTCGAAATGGCGCCCGATCCCGGCGCCGGTGAGCTCGTCCTGCGTGACGATGGCGCCCGGATTGAGGTCGGCGTTCCACAGATAGGCCATGATCAACTCCTGGTGGTCTGGGGCTTTGGGTGGTCTGGGGCTTTGGGTGGTGCAGGTCAGTAGGCCTCGCCGCGCTTGATGCGTGGCTCGGGGCGGCGCAGGGCGCGAATGGTCATCATGCGATTGATCATGTACATCATCAGGCCCCGCTGCTTGGGGTCCATCCCACGCGCGTAGGCAAGGGCCTTGAAGGAGCGCCAGCGCAGGAAGATGTTGACGATCCAGATCGCGAAGATGCCGAACATCAACAACGAGGTGATCTGCTGGGCCACCAGGTTGCGCGAGAACCAGATGCTCACCACCATGATCGCGAGCATGGTCGGGATCGTGAACTCGGTGAAGGTGATCTGGGAGTCCACGTGGTCGCGCACCAGGCGACGCTCGGGCGAGCGCTCTGCATCCTCCAGGGCCTTGTAGCGGGCCTCTCGGTCGGCCCGGCGCTTCGCCTTCTTCGCTTCCTTCGGGCTCAGCGTGGGATGCAGTCGGGCCATTCGCGCAGCCTCGGCCTCGGCGCGGGTGGGGGTGCGCGTCCCCTTCTTCTGTGGCTGGTTCTTCTGGGGCTGGGGGCGTCGGGTCTCCCCGCTGCCGTCCTGCCCCGTGCCCTGCTGGTCCGTGCCCTGCTGGTCCGTACCGCGCTGTCCCGGGGGCCTCGGGGTCACGGCGCTGGAGCCGCCAGATGTCGGCTGGTCGGTCTTGCCCTGCTCATAGGGTCGGAACAGTCCCACGTCGTCGTCCTCGTGTTCGTCTTGCTGGTGGCCTGCTGGCCATTCCGGACGATTCTACGGTGCTCCTCGCAAAAGCAGTGCCACCACCATCGCATCCAAGGGCTTGCCGTGAGTTCACCCGTGTGACATCAGTGGGAAATCTCTCGTTCAGGCCCCGGATGTAATGGATCTGACCTTCGTGGGTAAGAATGGCTCAACGTGACCGTAGAACTCCTGCTGCTGGGCCTGGTCGTCATCACGGCGATCGCCTTCGACTTCACCAACGGCTTCCATGACACCGGCAATGCCATGGCAACCTCCATCGCCACGGGCGCGCTCAAGCCCAAGACGGCCGTCACGCTGTCTGCGGTCCTCAACCTCGGGGGGGCCTTCCTGTCCGTCGAGGTCGCGCTGACCGTGACCAATGCCGTGGTCAAGATCCAGGACAAGTCGGGCGCCCCGCGTCCCGAGTACCTGGCCGACCACGGACACCTGCTGCTGATGATCGTCTTCTGCGGTCTGGTGGGAGGCATCACCTGGAACCTGCTCACCTGGCTGCTGGGGCTGCCCTCCAGCTCCTCGCACGCCCTCTTCGGCGGCCTGGTGGGGTCCACGCTGGCCGCCCTGGGCTTCAAGGGGGTGAACTGGGCCGGAGACGGGTCCAAGCTGGACGGCGTGCTCGGCAAGGTGGTGTTGCCTGCCTTCGGATCGCCGATGGTGGCCATCCTGGTGGCTGCCTGCGGCACCTGGCTGGTCTATCGGATCACGCAGGGTGTGGCCGAGCGCTATCAGGAACGCGGCTTCCGCTGGGGCCAGATCGGTACGGCCTCCTTGGTCAGCCTGGCCCACGGCACCAATGACGCCCAGAAGACCATGGGCGTCATCACGCTCGCGCTGATCGCCTACGGCAGCTGGACCGACACCACCTCCATCCCGGTCTGGGTCAAGGTGGTGTGCGCCGTGGCGATTGCACTGGGCACCTACCTGGGCGGCTGGCGGATCATCCGCACGCTGGGCAAGGGCCTGGTGGAGATCAGCTCGCCGCAGGGCATGGCTGCCGAGGCCTCGTCGGCCGCGGTGATCCTGTCCTCCAGCCACCTGGGCTTCGCGCTGTCCACCACCCACGTGGCCACCGGCTCGATCCTGGGTACCGGTGTGGGGCGCACGGGCGCGAAGGTGCGTTGGGGAGTGGCCCTTCGGATGGCGCTCGCCTGGCTGGTGACACTGCCCGCCTCGGCTGCCGTTGGCGCCTTCTGTTACTTCGTGGGCGACCTGTTGCCCGGATACCTGGGGGTGCTGGCGGTCTTCGCGATCCTGGTGGCCACCGCCCTGTGGATGTACATCCACTCGCAGCGCAAGCCGGTCACCGCCCACAATGTCAACGACGAGTGGGAGCCCGAGCAGGTCACCGCCGTCTCGTCGGTCCCCGCCACCGCCCACTGAGGAGCCAGTCATGCTTTCGATGTTCTTCTCGGCCCTCGGCAAGGTCTTGCTGGTGGGCCTGCTGCTCGGGGCTGGTCTCCCGGCGCTGTTCTCGCTCGGCATCCGTGCCATGGCCTATGGGGCCGGGGGTGCGGCCGAGACCAGTCACGCGCCGGGGCATCCGGTCGGACGGGTCCTGGGGGTGTTGTGCTTCGCCCTGGTGCTGGCCGCGATCGCCCTGGGTATCGCGGTGATCGTCTCCTCGGGCTTCGGCTACCGGGTCTCCTTCGAGAACGTCATTCCCACCTTCGTCGCCAAGTGAGTCCCGTCGAGAGGTGCCGCCGCCGGTCCGGGAGACCCTGACTGATCCCGGGGCCTGGCTGAAGACCGGCCCGGTGCGCGGTGAAGTGGTTGGGTGTGCCCCTAAGCTGGGTGGCGACGTGCTGTGCCGAGACCGGCGCACCCCGACCGGAAGGACCAACCACATGGCAGGCATTTTCCAGCGGCTCTCGACGATCTTCCGCGCCAAGGCCGACAAGGCCCTTGACCGTGCCGAGGATCCCCGCGAGACCCTCGACTACTCCTACCAGCGCCAGCTGGACCTGCTGCAGAAGGTGCGACGCGGGGTTGCCGACGTCGCCACCAGCCGCAAGCGTGTGGAACTGCAGGCCTCGCAGCTCAATGCCGAGGTCGACAAGTTGACCCTGCAGGCACAGCGTGCCCTGGAGCAGGGTCGCGAGGACCTCGCTCGTGAGGCCCTGACCCGCAAGTCCGGTCTTCAGCAGCAGCTGGGTGACCTGCAGGCCCAGCATGCCCAGCTGCAGGCCGAGGAGGAGAAGCTGGTCGGTGCCTCCACCAGGCTGCAGGCCAAGGTGGATGCCTTCCGCACCAAGAAGGAGACCATCAAGGCCACCTACTCCGCTGCCGAGGCCCAGACCCGCATCAACGAGGCCTTCAGCGGCATCTCCGAGGAGATGGGCGACGTCGGCCTGGCGGTGCAGCGCGCCGAGGACAAGACCCTGGAGATGCAGGCCCGTGCCGGTGCCGTCGACGAGCTGATCGCCTCCGGTGCGCTGGATGACCCCTCCGGTACCTACAAGGACGACATCACCCGTGAGCTCGACCAGCTGGCCTCCACCAGCCAGGTCGAGGACGAGTTGGCGGCGCTGAAGGCCAAGGTCGGTGGCGAGATCGCCCCGGCGGACAAGCCCGCTCCCGCCCTCGAGGGTGGCCAGGCCCAGGCCCAGGAGCAGGAGGACAAGGCATGATCGTTCGCATCCTTGGCGAGGGCCAGTGGCGCATCGACGCCGCAGACCTGCCCAACCTCAACGAGCTCGACGAGCGCCTCGGCGAGGCCATCGACCAGGGCGACGAGCAGGCCATGCAGTCTGCCCTCACCCTGCTGCTCGAGCAGATCCGCGCGGGGGAGAAGCTGCCCGACGACGAGCTGGCCGAGTCGGACCTGATCGTCCCTGACGCCACCTCGAGCCTGGACGAGGTGCGCGCCTTCCTGGAGGATTCGGGCAATGGCGAGGGGCTCATCCCCGGCTGATGCGCGCCGTCGTCGCCTGCGGGCCCTTCCAGAACCTGACCTCCGCCCAGACCGGCGCCGCCTTGGCGCGGGCCTGGGCGGAGTTGGGTGTCCAGCTGGCCGTCGTGCCGATCGCCGAGGCGGGCCGCGGTTTCGGTCGTGCCTGGGCCGATCTGTGTGGCGGCCGGGACGTCCCGCATCCGGCGGGAGCGGTCTTCGTCGGCCCGGCAGGAATCACCCTGCGTGTCGATGCCCAGGGGCCCTCGACTTCCGAGGGTGTCGGGGTGGCCTTGGTCGAGGTGCTGGCGTGGGCCCGCCGGGAGGGGCATTCCTGCGCCGAGCTGTGGCTCGAGGTGCCCGAGTTCACCTGGGCAGACGGGGGAGAGGGCTTCTGGCGGCAGCTGGCGCGGCAGGGCGACCCTCGGGCGCTCCTCGACGGTGTGCTGCTGCACCTGGTCACCACCAGGGCCCAGGCGGCGATGCACCTGACCGGCCTGCGGGGCATCACCGCGGCGGGGGCCCTTGGCAGCGGTGCCCATCCCGGGGAATTGATTGCCGCAGACCAGGCTCTGGTGGACTGGTGCCAGGCCATGGGGGATGCCTCGCTGGGCACCACGGCCGGGGCCGGTGCCGTCGGTGGTCTGGGCGCTGCGGTGCTCGCGCTCGGCGGTGACGTGGTGACCGGTCCGGGGGAGTGCGCCCGGTTGAGTGGACTGGCACAGACCATCGCGCAGGCAGAACTGGTGGTCACCGGCTACGACGAGCTGGAATTCGGCACCAAGGGGGGAGACCTCATCCCGACGGTGACCGAGCTGGCCGAGCAGGCGATGCGTCCGGTGATCGCGGTCAACCGCCGCAACTGGATCAGCGCCCGGGAGCTTCGCACGATGGGCATCGAGGAGGGCTACGAGGTCACCAGGCAGGACCGGCCGATCGAGCCTGAGGAGATCACCCGAGCGGCCCTGCCGGTGGCCCGCACCTGGTCTTGGTGAGGCCAGCCAGCCGCACGGATCGGGGAATTTGCCTGCCCCGGCTATCGTGATGGCGGGAATAGCACCGCGGTTGCCGGCGTTGAGCAGATGAACTGCCCGTCCAGGAGGAATTGAATGACTGACACCACCATCACCCAGACCAGCGATGGCATCGTCCTGACCGACGAGGCCGCCACCAAGGTCAAGGCCCTGCTGGATGGCGAGGGGCGCGACGACCTCGCCCTGCGCGTTGCGGTGCAGCCGGGCGGCTGCTCGGGGCTGCGCTACCAGCTCTTCTTCGACGAGCGACAGCTGGACGGAGACGTGGTCAAGACCTACGGCGGCGTGAACGTGGTCACCGACAAGATGAGCGCTCCCTACCTCTCCGGAGCCACCATCGACTTCGTCGACACCATCGAGAAGCAGGGCTTCACCATCGACAATCCAAACGCCCAGGGCTCCTGCGCTTGCGGGGACTCCTTCCACTGAGACGTTCCGTACAACAGCACGTCATCCCGTCGCATCTGGTCGATGCGGCGGGATGTCTGTTTTTGGGTTAGTCTTTGGGCGAACCCGCCGTGGGGATGACTGTGCGCAAGCGCCAATCGGAGCCCGGCAGGCGTTCCAGAACCGGGGCCCCTGTGGCCCCACTCCTCCAGGGGAGCAGATCACGGTGGAAGGGCATGAACGTGGGTCGTGAACTCAACGGATGGCGCCGCAGGCCGGCCAGGGCTGCTGCGCTCGGGCTGGGCAGTGCACTGCTTCTCGGCTTGGCCGGATGCAGCACGGGCGAGGGACGCGGACAGTGGTCGCGCGTCGGACTCGTCGACCCCGCCTCGGACCGAGCCCCCTTCATGGGTGACCTGTGGATCGGCGCCTGGATCGCCTGCGCCGTCATCGGCGTCTTCGTCTGGGGCCTGATCTTCTACTCGATGTTCAAGTTCCGCCGCAAGGAGGGCAACGAGGTTCCGCGCCAGGTGCGCTACCACGTTCCGCTCGAGGTCCTGTACACGGCGGTTCCCTTCCTCATCATCATCGTCCTGTTCTTCTACACGGTGAAGGCCCAGAACCGCGTCCTCGCGCAGGTCGACCAGCCGGACCACACGGTCAACGTCGTGGGCCAGAAGTGGTCGTGGACCTTCAACTACATGGAGGAGGGCAACTCCGAGATCGGCCAGACCGTCCATGAGGTCGGCACCATCGAGAAGATCCCGGATCTGTACCTCCCCGTCAACAAGTCGGTCCGCTTCAACATCTACTCGGCCGACGTCATCCACTCCTTCTGGGTTCCCGCCTTCTACTTCAAGATGGATGCGATCCCCGGCAAGCCCAACTCCTTCGACCTGACGCCCACGAAGACGGGCACGTTCGACGGAAAGTGTGCCGAGCTCTGCGGCACCTACCACGCCGCGATGCTGTTCAACGTTCACGTCGTGAGCGAAGAGGAGTACAACGAATATGTGAAGGGTCTGGCCAAGAAGGGCCAGGTCGGTGAGCTGCACGGTCCCGTCGGCGCCTCCGCCCTTCCCACCGCCCCCGCCAAGGAGGAGAAGAAGTGACCACGCTCACGCGCACCACTGGAGCGCCTGTCGTGGAGGTTCGCCGTCGCGAACACTCGATGGGCAAGCTCATCATGGACTACATGACCACCACCGACCACAAGAAGCTGGGCCGGCTGTACTTCATCAGCAGCTTCTTCTTCTTCGGTGTCGGTGGCCTGATGGCCCTGGCCATCCGTGCCGAGCTGGCAAGCCCCGGCATGCAGTACATGACGCACGAGACCTTCAACCAGATGTTCACGATGCACGGCACGATCATGCTGCTGATGTTCGCGACGCCCCTGTTTGCCGGTTTCGCCAACTACCTGTTGCCGCTGCAGCTGGGCGCACCCGACGTGTCGTTCCCACGACTGAACGCGTTCGCCTACTGGATCTACATCATGGGTTCGCTGATGGCCTGCGCCGGCTTCCTCACGCCGGACGGCGCGGCCTCCTTCGGTTGGTTCGCCTACGCCCCGCTGTCGAATGCCCTGCACTCGCCCGGCGTCGGTGGCGACCTGTGGATCATGGGCCTCTACCTGCTGGGTCTGAGCTCGATCCTCGGCGCGGTGAACTTCATCACCACCATCATCACGATGCGCGTCCCGGGCATGACCATGTTCCGCATGCCCATCTTCAGCTGGAACATCTTGGTCACCTCGATCATGATCATCGTGGTCTTCCCGGTGCTGGCCGCTGGCCTGCTGGTGCTCGAGGCTGACCGCGTCCTGGGCTCGCACGTGCTGGACGCCTCCAGCGGTGGCCCGATCCTGTGGCAGCACCTGTTCTGGTTCTTCGGCCACCCCGAGGTCTACGTGATCGCCCTGCCGTTCTTCGGCATCGTCACCGAGGTCATCCCGGTCTTCAGCCGCAAGCCCGTCTTCGGCTACGTGGGCCTGGTCTTCGCCACCATCTCGATCGGTGCCCTCTCGGTGTCCGTGTGGGCCCACCACATGTTCGCCACGGGCGCCGTCTCGCTGCCCTTCTTCAGCTTCATGACCTTCATGATCGCCATCCCCACCGGTGTGAAGTTCTTCAACTGGATCGGCACCATGTGGGGCGGCTCGTTGAGCTTCGAGACCCCCATGATGTGGGTCATCGGCTTCCTGACCACCTTCCTGTTCGGTGGCCTGACCGGCATCATCCTGGCCAGCCCGCCGATGGACTTCAACGTGACCGACAGCTACTTCGTGGTTGCCCACTTCCACTACGTGCTCTTCGGCACCGTGGTCTTCGCGATGTTCGCCGGTTACTACTTCTGGTGGCCCAAGATCACCGGTCACATGCTGATCGAGTCCTGGGGCAAGGCCCACTTCTGGCTGCTCTTCGCCGGCTTCCACCTGACCTTCCTGGTGCAGCACTGGCTGGGCGTCGAGGGCATGCAGCGTCGAATCGCCGACTACCTGCCCGGTACCGGCTTCACCCTGCTGAACCAGATCTCGACCTTCGGTGCCTTCCTGCTGGGTGCCTCCTTCATCCCCTTCCTGATCAACGTCTACCTCTCGTTCAAGACCCCCAAGGTCGAGGTCGACGATCCCTGGGGCTGGAGCCGCTCGATGGAGTGGGCCACCAGCTGCCCGCCGCCGCGTCACAACTTCACGTCGCTGCCCCGTGTGCGTTCCCCGTACCCGGCCTTCGACGCGAACCATCCGGAGCTCGCCGAGCACGGTGACACCGGTCTGCAGGGCAAGTTCGTCGAGGCCGAGACGGTCGCGGCTCGTGAGAATGCAGGTGAGATTCGATGAAGGTTGAGCGGAACATCTTTGGATTCCTCGGAATCTTCTACCTGACCTGCGCCCTGGTCTACTGGTTCGGCTTCACCAAGGAATGGGTCGGCCTGATGACCCTGCTCCTGTCGGCCGTGATGTCGTTGATGATCACCGGTTACCTGGCCATCGTCGGCTCCAAGAACGACAAGCAGCTCTCCGATGACGCCGATGCCACCATCGCCGATGGTGCGGGCTCCCTGGGCTTCTTCCCGCCCCACTCCATCTGGCCCTTCTGGTGCGCGCTGACCGCGTCGCTGATGCTGCTGGGCCCGATCTTCGGCTGGTGGATCTCGATGATGGCCTTCGGCATGGGCGTCTGGGCCGTCGGCGGTTGGTGCTACGAGTTCTACCGCGGCGACTACGCCCACTGACAAGAGTCCTGTCTGTCACGCGACGGGCCCCACACCACTCGGTGTGGGGCCCGTTTCGTGTTCATCGGCATGCCGGGGTGATCACTGCCAGCTCTGCGCCAGCGGACGTCCCTCGTCATACCCGGAATGGCTCTGCACCCCGACGACCGCCTTCTCGGAGAACTCCGAGAGGGTGCGGGCCCCGGCATAGGTGCAGGCAGAGCGCACACCGGAGGTGATCCAGTCCACCAGGTCCTCGACTCCGGGCCGGGCCGGATCGAGGTACATCTTGGAACTGGAGATGCCCTCCTCGAAGAGCGCTGCCCGGGCGCGGTCGAAGGCCGACTGCTGACGCGTGCGCGACTTCACCGCTCGGGCGCTGGCCATGCCGAAGGACTCCTTGTACTGACGCCCCTGGGCGTCGGTCAGCAGGTCTCCGGTGGACTCGTGGGTGCCGGCGAACCAGGAGCCGATCATGACGCTGCCGGCACCTGCGGCGAGCGCCAGGGCGACGTCGCGAGGGTGGCGCACACCTCCGTCTGCCCAGATCGAACGGCCGATCGACTGCGCCGCCTCGGCGCAGTCCAGCACGGCCGAGAACTGCGGGCGCCCCACCCCGGTCTGCATGCGGGTGGTGCACATGGCGCCGGGTCCCACGCCCACCTTGAGCACGTCGGCACCGGCCTCGGCCAGGTCGAGCACCGCGGCGGGGGTCACCACATTGCCTGCCACCAGCGGGATTCGACGCCCGGTGCTGCGCTCGAAGTCGTCGCGGACCTGGGTGACCACCTGCAGGGCCTCCAGCATCTTCTCCTGGTGGCCGTGGGCGGTGTCCATCACCAGCACGTCGGCGCGCGAGTCCAACAGGTGACGGGCGCGGCCAGCCACGTCACCATTGATGCCGACGGCCGCGCCGACCATCAGCTTGCCTTCGGGATCGACGGCCGGGGCGTAGAGCGCGGCGCGCAGTGCCCCCTTGCTGGTGATGATCCCCAGCAGCTTGCCGTCCTCGTCGCTCGCCGCCGCCACCTTCTGGTGGTGGGCCGAGAGGGTGTCGAAGATCTCCTGCGGGGTCAGTCCGGGCTCGACCACGGTCAGGTCGGTGGTCATCACCTCGTGGACCTGCGCAAAACGGTCCACTCCCGCGGCCTCGGCCGGCGAGACCAGCCCCACGGCATGTCCGTCCTCGACGACGATGACCACGCCGTGGGCGCGCTTGCCCAGCAGTGCCATGGCCTCGCCGACGGTGGTGGTGGGGGAGACCCGCACAGGCGTGTCGAAGACCGTGTGGGCACTCTTGACGCGGCTGATCGCCTTGCTCACGTAGTCGGGGGCGATGTCCTGGGGCAGCACCGCGATGCCGCCGCGGCGGGCGATGGTCTCGGCCATGCGCCGTCCGCTGATGGCCGTCATGTTGGCGACCACCAGGGGCAGCGGGGTGCCGATGCCATCGGTGGAGCTCAGGTCGACGTCCATCCGGCTGGTCACCGACGATCGGTTGGGCGCCATGAAGACATCGTTGTATGTCAGGTCATGGCCGGGCTTGTCGTTCAGGAATCTCACCAAGCCATTGTGACCCCTCAGCCGGGGGTTCACATGCCCTGGGTCTCCTCGACGAGCCTGTCCAGGGTGGCGGCCGCAGCGCCGGAGTCCAGTGCCTGCGCGATGTCCTTGATGCAGGTCATCATCTGCTCGGGCAGGTCCGCGTCGAGGTCAACCCCGCGGTGGGCCAGCAGGGCGGCGGCGCCGTTGGCCAGCACGATGTCTCGCACCGGACCGGTCTGTCCGGCGAAGACATCCCGAGCCACCTGCGCATTGTGTTCCGGCGGCCCTCCGACGAGGTCCTCGGGCTGGGCCGGCTGCAGACCGAGCGCCTGCGGATCCAGCTGGGTGCGCACGACGCGCCCCTCGCCGATCAACCAGACGTCACTGGTCGTGGTGGTGGTCAGCTCGTCGAGGCCATCGCCCCCGTGGAAGACCATGCCACGGCTGCCACGGGCGGCCAGCACCCCCGCCATCAGGTCGGCTGCTCGGGCATCGGCGACGCCGATGGCCTGAGCCACGGGACGGGCGGGGTTGGTCAGCGGGCCGAGCAGGTTGAAGGGGGTGCGGATGCCCAGCTCCCGTCGCGGAGCCGCCGCGAATCGCAGGGAGCGGTGGTAGAGCGGGGCGAACAGGAAGACCATGCCGGCACGTTCCAGCACGGCGGCCTGCTTGTCGGGGGCCACCTCCAGTTTCACGCCCAGCGCCTCGAGGCAATCCGCGGTGCCGCACATGGAGGACGCGGCTCGGTTGCCGTGCTTGACCACTCGGGCACCGGCCGCGCTGGCGGCCACCGCGGCCATCGTCGAGACGTTGACGGTATTGGCCCGGTCACCGCCGGAGCCGACGATGTCCACCGCCTCCTGGCCCAAGGTGATGGGCGTGGCGTGGTTGGTCATCGCGTCGGCCAGGCCGCGCAGCTCCTCGACCGTCTCGCCCTTGGCGCGCATCGCCACGGCAAAACCGGCGATGTGGACCGGGGAGGCATTCCCTCCGAGGATCTCGTCCATCGCCCAATGGGTCTGCTCGGTGGACAGGTCACGCCCCTCGACCAGGGCATTCAACAGTTCGGCCCAGGGGGTCGCAGCCATCAGTTCGCGACAGGGCTCAGACCCAGGCGGTGGCGGGCCAGCTCCGCCAAGGTCCGGGGGAGGCGGATCGGGTCGACCGGGTAGGGCTCGACGGCATCGGCCTTCGACCAGGTGGCGAGCCAGGCATCGGCGACGCGAGCCACCAGCAGCAGCACCGGCGGGCAGTCGTCCAGTTCTTCCTTGAGCTGGCGGCTCAGACCCATGCCACCGAAGGGGACGGCCTCGCCGTCGAGGACAAGGACGTCGAAGGCGCCCGACTCCACGGCCTTGACCGCGGCGGGACCTGTGGCGGTGTCGAAGACCTCGATCTCGGGCAGATCGCTGGCGACGCGACGGCCCAGGGCCAGACGCACCTGGTCGCGCGTGCTGCGATCGTCGGAGTAGAGCAGCACCTTGAGGGTGCGCTCGCTGCGGGGCTGGTCGCTCATCGGTTGTCCTGTTCCTTCGTCGATGTCCTGTCCAGCATGCTACCTCGCCTGCCGATGGGGCCATGAAGGGGCCACGACAGCCGCCGGAACGTAACTTGGTGCGCTTTTGTTCCAAGAATTGGTCCATGGTTGGCACTCGACGTGCCAAAACCCGTTTTAGAGGCAATAATGCTCCCGTGGCTACTTCACCGCATGCGACCAGCGCCGTTCATGGCAAGCCCGTTGGGGCTGTGCACCCCATCGCTCCCTCGCGCCTGCACGCGCCGAAGGGGCGGCCGGACATGGTTCCCCTGGGAACCTGGGTCTGGCTGGCAAGCGAACTGATGTTCTTCGCAGCACTGTTTGCTGCGTACTTCATGGTTCGCGAGTTCACCGGGGCCCAGGCCCCCGACGGGACGCCTTCCCTCTTCAAGGAGCACTCTGGGCACCTTGACCCGGTCTTCGCGGGACTGAACACCTTGATCCTGGTGCTGTCCTCCTTCGCCTGCCAGTTCGGCGTCATGGCTGCCGAGCACGGCAAGGTGAAGCGTTCGGCCGGCCTGCTGAACATCGCCAAGTGGGGCATGCGTGAGTGGTACATCCTCACCTTCATCATGGGTTCGGTCTTCATCGGCGGCCAGCTGTGGGAGTACGCGAACCTGGTGAGCGAGGGCTTCCTGATCAGCACGAATGCCTACTGGTCGGTCTTCTACCTGGCCACGGGCTTCCACGGCCTGCACGTCTTCGGTGGTCTGGTGGCCTTCCTGTTCATCCTGGGGCGCACCTACCTGGCGCGCACGTTCACCCACGAACAGGCCGTCAGCGCCATGGTGATCAGCTACTACTGGCACTTCGTCGACGTGGTCTGGATCATCCTGTTCGCCGTCATCTACCTGCTTCCCAACTAACCCCACCAGAGAGGCGATCCCGTGCGATTCCTGTCCACGCGACGCAAGCACCCAGCGGCCAAGCCGCTCACCCTGCTGCTTGCTCTGTTCATGATGGGCGCCGTGTATGCGCTGGTCTCCCCGGCACAGCCGTCGGCGGCAGATCCCAACACGAACCCCCAGGTGGCGCAGGGCAAGGGGCTCTACGACGTCACCTGCTCCAGCTGCCACGGCCTCAATGGTGAGGGCTCCAGCCAGGCACCGTCGCTGATCGGCGTGGGTGCGGCAGCGGTCGACTTCCAGATGGGCACCCGTCGCATGCCGATGGCCAAGCCCATGGCCCAGGCCCCGCGCGACAGCGCCCCGGAGTACTCCGAGGAGGAGATCGCAGCCATCGGTGCCTACGTCGCTACCCTGGGTGCTGGCCCCGGTGTTCCCTCCGAGGACAAGTACTCGCCTGCTGGCCTGACCGACGAGGAGATCGCCCGCGGTGGTGAGCTCTTCCGCACCAACTGCTCCGCCTGCCACAACATCGAGGGTCGTGGCGGTGCTCTGCCGGAGGGTGCCTACGCGCCGTCGCTGCACGGTGTTTCGTCCAAGCACATCTACGAGGCCCTGCGCACGGGCCCGCAGCAGATGCCTCTGTTCAGTGAGGGTGCCCTGCCCGACGAGGACGTCAAGCAGATCATCGGCTACCTCTCCAAGGTGGAGCAGCAGCCGCAGTACGGCGGCCTGATGCTGGGTGCCATCGGCCCGGTGGCCGAGGGCTTCTGGGGCTGGCTCCTGGGAATCGGCGGCCTCGTCCTCGTCGCCATGTGGCTCGCAAAGAAGGGGGCTCGCGCCCGATGAAGTCGACAGACATCGAGACATTCGAGCAGGGCAACGACCCTGTTCCGTACCACCCGATCCAGAATCCCGGGCTCGAGGAGCACGTGGAGCGCTACTCGGACGCCGAGCCGGCCGTCGCCAACCGCGTCGCCCGTCAGATCATCGCCATGCTCGCCCTGTCGATGCTCTGCTCGATCCTGTTCGTGGTGGTCTACTTCGGTGTGCCGAAGGACCTCATCGTCGAGTTCGGTCCCTTCCACAGCAACGCCCAGTCGGTGCTGCTCGGCCTGACCGGCGGTCTCGCCGTCTCGCTGATCGGCTTCTCGACCATCCACTGGGCCAAGCAGCTCATGAACGACACCGAGGTCATCGACCATCGCGATCCCATCGCCTCGAGCGATGAGGACCACGAGGAGATGGCCGGCGCCTGGCAGGCCGGTGTCGAGGACTCCGGCATCGGTCGTCGCAAGGTGATCGGCGGAATGCTCGCCGGTGCCGCTGGTCTGGTCGCCATCCCGGCCGTCGTCAGCCTGGCCGACATGGGTCCCCACCCGGGCAAGGGCACTCGCGCCGCCACGATCGAGAAGACGATCTGGGCCGAGGGCGTCAAGCTGGTCAACGACATCACCTGGAAGCCCATCAAGGCCTCCGAGATGGAGATTGGCCAGATGATCAATGCCGAGCCGGAGAACCTGGAACCGCTGGCCCACGAGGACCACGTCGAATTCCACCGCGCCCGCGCCAAGGCAGCCATCATCATCGTGCGGATGAACCCGGACTCCATCAAGGTGCCCGAGTCCCGCAAGGACTGGCAGGTCAACGGCATCCTGGCCTACTCGAAGATCTGCACCCACGTGGGTTGCCCGATCTCCCTGTGGGAGCAGAAGTCGCACCACCTGCTGTGCCCCTGCCACCAGTCCACCTTCGACCTGGGTGACTCCGGTGTCGTGGTCTTCGGCCCCGCCGCCCGTTCGCTGCCGCAGCTGCCGATCACCGTGGACACCGAGGGCTACCTGGTGGCCCGTAGCGACTTCACGGTCCCGGTCGGTCCCAGCTACTTCGAGCGCGACTCGCGCGACGACTACAAGAAGGGTGACAACTGATGGCACGCCCAGCAGCCGTTGCCGAGAGCTCCGAGGCGCTCGAGGCCCAGGCCCCGACCCGTTCGGCAATCCCCGCCAAGCGCGGTGGAGCGTACACCTGGTTCGACGACCGTCTCGGTATTGCTCGCCTCGGCAAGCACAACCTGCGCAAGATCTTCCCGGACCACTGGTCCTTCCTCCTGGGCGAGATCGTGCTGTACTCCTTCATCGTCTGCCTGCTCAGCGGTGTCTTCCTCACCATCTGGTTCCGTCCGTCGATGGCGGAGGTGGAGTACACCGGTGCGTACTCGCTGATGCGCGGTATCCCGATGTCGGAGGCCTTCGCCTCCACGCTGACGCTGAGCTTCGACGTCCGCGGTGGTCTCCTGGTTCGCCAGGTCCACCACTGGGCCGCCATCCTGTTCATCGCCGGCGGCGTGGCCCACGCCCTGCGCATCTTCTTCACCGGTGCCTTCCGCAAGCCGCGTGAGATCAACTGGGTGATCGGCGTCGCCCTGATGGGCCTGTCGCTCATCGAGGGTTTCGCTGGCTACTCGCTGCCCGACGACCTGCTGTCCGGTACCGGTCTGCGCTTCACCGACGGCCTGATCCGCTCGATCCCGCTGGTGGGTACCTGGGCCGAGTTCCTCATCTTCGACGGTGAGTTCCCCGGCACCGCGATCGTGCCGCGCCTCTACATGGCCCACATCCTGCTGATCCCCGGCATCCTGCTGGGCCTGATCGCGGCCCACATGGCGCTGATCGTCTACCACAAGCACACCCAGTTCCCCGGCCCCGGCCGGACCGAGCAGAACGTGGTCGGCTACCCGCTCTTCCCCGTCTACATGGCCAAGGCCGGCGGCTTCTTCTTCGTCGTCTTCGGCGTGACCGTGCTGATGGGTGGTCTGATGCAGATCAACCCGGTGTGGAAGTTCGGCCCGTACAACCCCGCCCAGGTGACCGCCGGCTCGCAGCCTGACTGGTACATGGGCTGGGTCGAGGGTGCCATCCGTATCGTCCCGAACTGGGAGAGCCACATCGGTGGCACCACCTGGAGCTGGAACATCTTCCTGCCCGGCGTCGGCCTGCTGACCTCGCTCTTCGTGGTGCTGGGCGTCTACCCCTTCATCGAGCAGTGGATCACTGGTGACAAGGAAGAGCACCACCTGCTGGATCGTCCCCGCAATGCGCCGACGCGCACTGCCCTGGGCGTGGCCGGCATGACCCTGTACGCGATGTTCTGGCTGGGTGGCTCGAACGACATCATTGCCACCACCTTCAGCCTGAGCCTCAACGGGATCACCTACTTCCTGCGGGCGGCAGTCTTCATCGCTCCGGTGATCGCCTTCATCCTCACCAAGCGAATCTGCCTGTCGCTGCAGCGTCGTGACCGCGAGCGTGTCCTGCACGGCTCCGAGAGCGGCGAGATCGAGCGCAGCCCGGAGGGCAACTACTCCGAGGCGCACGTGCCGATCAGCGAGGACGAGGCCTTCACCCTCACCCAGCACAAGCAGTACGACATGCTGGACGAGTCCGATGGCGTCAGCAAGCGTCGCGCCCGCGCGAGCCGCTTCCTGGTGGGCGACGAGATCGCCAAGCCGACCGCCGAGGAGATCGAGGACGCGCACCATCACGACGACCACGACGACGAGGCCCCGGCCCTGCCGAGGCACTGAGTCAGCGGTCGACGCGAAGCAACCACAAGGCCGAGGGCCCCGGGATCTCCCGGGGCCCTCGGCCTTGTCAGGTCAGCGCCAGGGCCAACCAGGCTCCCAGCCACAGACTGGGGCCGTAGGCGAAGGTCGAGCCCATCGGGTGGGGGCGGAAGCGGCGCCAGGCCGCCGTCGCCAGCCCCCACAGCGCGCCGAGGAGGCTGCCGAGCAGGAGACCCAGCCACCAGGCCTGCCATGACCAGCTCGCGGTGCCCAGCGCCAGCAGGGGTGCCAGGCGTACGTCGCCGAAGCCGAGACCAAGACCCAGCCGCCACAGCAGCCAGAAGGTCGCACCGGTGAGCAGCGCGGCGCCGACCACCGCCAGCAAAGAGGGGAGCAAGGCCTTGCCGGACAGGGACACGGTGAGGGCGCAGGCCGGGAGGGCCAACGCCCAGCACAGGCGGGTCAGTGGCAGCGGGAGCCACGTGGTTCGTAGATCGACCAACGTGAGGGCGGCGGTGGGGCCGGCGAGGACGAGCAACAGCGGTGCCTGCCACAGGGGTTGGCCGCTGGCCACCAGACCCGCGGCGGCGCCCGTCAGGCACGAGAGCCACTGCCCGGAGGCGTCCGACAATTGGCTGTAGGGCGTCTTGGTCCAGCCGTCCTGGTGTGCGTCGGGTGGTTCGGGCAGCGTTGGCACCAGACACCGGGTGGTGAGCCATGCGCTTCCTCCCGCCAGAAGGGGGAGCCAGAGCTCGGTTGCGCTCATGCCGCTCGCTGCGCGACGGCCGAGGTCGATTCCAGGATCAGGTGCGACAGGGCCAGGATTCGGACCTCGGTGAGCCGGCTGCACTGCTGCCAACGTCCCTCGGCGATGTGACGCAGATCCTGCTCCCGGAAGTCACCGAAGTCCGCCACCCAGGCCAGTGGGGCCTGCTGCACCATGCGGCGCAGCCGTCGTCGGCTGCGGGCTGCCTCGACGCGCTCCTGTCGCATCCCTTCCAGTGTGGCGGCGGTGACCTGGTAGACCGCACAGGCATCGATCCAACGGATTCGTTCCTTGCCGCGTCGCGCAGGGCCCGCGAGGCGTCGAGCCGTGGCGGGGGTGATGCCGCAGACCTGACCCACCGTGAAGGCGGACAGCCCGCTCTGTTCGACGGTGCGTTGGAAGTGGGCGCGGAAGGGGGCGATGGGGACCCAGCCGTCATCGGTGGGGCAGTGGTCGGGCGTGGACGCGGTCGCAGTCATGGTGTGGATCCTGGGGCCGAGGTGTGGGGTTGTCCCAAGTCTGGCCCCAGGAGGGGTCGCCGAGCGTGCAGGACAACAACGGGACAACACCGTGACAACATCGAGGTCCGCGCGAAATGGACGAGGGTCCGCTTCCCGATGGGAAGCGGACCCTCGTGTCGATAAATCGTGTGTCGTGTCCCTCGATCAGCCCTCGGCGCGGGTGAACCCGGCCTTCTCGGCAGCCTCGACGGAGTTGAACCACACGTCGGCGATGGTGCGCTCGTAACCGGCGGAATCGTCGGTGTGGTACTTCATCGAACGCTCATTGCCCTTGATGCGGTAGCCGGCGGGCGGCTCCTCACCCACGTAGGAACCCGTGCCGTAGTCGTTCAGCACGGCAAGGTCCTCCGCCGTGGTCTCGGCGTCGGCGACGGGCCCACCCTCGGCGCTCATCTGCTCCTGGGGGTGGGGCTCGCTCTCCACGTCGGCGGGACCCGCGGGCTCGGTCTCCGCGCGATCCAGGGTGGCGTCGTCGGAAGTCGCGTCCTGGGCGTCGTTGCGGTAGGCAGTGCTGGGCTGGTGGGCGGTCCACGCGTCGTCGCCGGAGGCGAGGAACTGTCGCACGGCCACGGCAGCGGCGGCCAGCAGGGCGCCGCCGGCAGCAACCTTGGCGACGGTGCTGCCCACGTTGCGCTTCTTCTTCTGGGGCAGTTCCAGCTCACCACGCAGGGCGGCGGCGGCCGCGGCGCTGCGGGAGGAGGCCTCGCTCACGGCGGGATGGTTCTCGGCCTGGTGGAGCAGTTCCATCAGCTGGGGAACCAGGTCGTCCTGGACCTTCTGACGCGCCTGCTCGGCGGCGGGCTGCACCTTCTCTGCGACGGTGTCGAGGTGGGGCTGCAGCTGCTCCTTCTTGGCGGCGCCGACGGCAGCGGCCGTGGCGGCCAGGGGAGCGACCTTCGTGGCGGCGGTGTGCTTGGCCTGCTCGGCCAGGGGCGCCACCTGCTCGCTGGCATTGCGGCGGGCATTGTCCGCAGCCTTGACTGCCTGACCAAGGACCGGGTTGGTGACTCCCAGAACCTGCTCCACGAGCTGGACGGCGCGGTCGAGGGCCGTATGATCCTCTGCGGCGGCCTCGTGCTTGGGCTTTCGGGTCACGTTTCCTCCGATGTTCGTTGACAGGGGCTCGTGATCGAGCACCGCCACCACGCTACCCAAGGTTGGTGCGGCAGAACATGGATTTGGGGATGACTCCACCAAGAGCGAACAGCGGCGTGCGGTGAACCGATGGTGTGACCGGATAGTCTCGTGAAGACGGCCGCACGGCCCCCCGCAACGAGAGGAACCACAGTGGCATCCACTGCAACCCTGCACACGAACCTCGGCGACATCATCATCGAGCTGTTCGCCGACCAGGCTCCCAAGACGGTCGAGAACTTCGTCGGCCTGGCCAATGGCACCAAGGAGTACATCGACCCGAAGACCGGCGAGAAGGCCACCGGCAACTTCTACGACGGCTTGGGCTTCCACCGCATCATCGACGGCTTCATGATCCAGGGCGGCTGCCCGCTGGGCACCGGCACCGGTGGCCCCGGCTACCAGTTCGAGGACGAGTTCCACCCCGAGCTCGTCTTCAACAAGCCCTACCTGCTGGCCATGGCCAATGCCGGCCCCGGCACCAACGGCTCGCAGTTCTTCATCACCGTGGCTCCCACGCCGCACCTGAACCGTCGCCACACCATCTTCGGTGAGGTCACCGACGAACAGAGCAAGAAGGTCGTCGACAAGATCGCCTCCGTGCCCACCGGCCGGATGGATCGTCCGGTCGATCCGGTCGTCATCGAGTCGGTCGAGATCGCCTGACCCTTCGTACGAAGCGCTGCCAGCGGCCGTCGTCCTGCATGGGGCGGCGGCCGCTGGTCCGTTGGGACGACACAGGCCCTAGGATCAGGACCATGATCACCGCCATTTCCTTCGTCAAGGCCGAAGTCTCCCGAATCCCCGAGGTCGCGCAGGAGATCGCCGCCCTCGACGGTGTCAGTGAGGTCTACTCAGTGACCGGGGCGATCGACCTGATCGTCATGGTGCGGGTGCGCGACACCGACGAGGTGTCCACGGTCATCGCGGACCACCTGAACAAGGTGCCGGGCGTGCTCGAGACCGAGACGCACATCGCCTTCCGTGCCTACAGTCAGCACGACCTGGAGTCCACCTTCTCGCTGGGGCTGTGAGCCTGCGCCGAGGGTGAACCCGCCCCGATCGTGAGACGGGCCAGATCCCCTTGGCTCAGACCGACATGGCGCGGCCAGCTCCATTCCCCGTCGATGTCCATCAGCCGCACGCCCGGACGCTCGAGCCAGGCGGCCAGCAGTTCGCACTCCTCGATGGTGGCGGCCGGCATGCCACTCCTGGTGGGCAAGACCGTCTCGGCCCGGGCCACCGCCTCGCGGGCCACCCGTTGGGGCACCTCACCGGGCAGGCTGCGCGCTGCCGCGGCCAAGCGGCCGTGGCGCATCACGTGGATCTGCCACCCACCCTCGGGATGCGGCAGGGCAGCCACGATCTGCGGGCAGCGGGCCACGGCCGCCAATCGCTGGCCGCGCAGGGTCACCCGCGCATAGTTCTCCAACCTGTCCGAGACCGTCTGCGCCTCCTCGAAACGTTGCTGTTCCACCAGCCGGCCGAGCCGCTGACCCACGCTGGTCAGGACGGGGCGCACGTCGCTGGTGATGGCGCGACGCACCTGCTCCACGACCTGCGGGTAGTCCGCGCTGCGGTCGTCGAGTTCACACGGGGCCAGACAGCGTCCCATCTCGGCCAGGGCGCAGGCCTGGCTGGGGCGTCGAGTGCTGAGGCGCTTGGTGCACTGCCGGATGGGGAAGGCGTCGTAGAGGGCCAGCACGGCATCATCGGCCACCTGGCGGCTGCGGAAGGGACCCCAGTAGTCACACTCGTCGTCGAGCACGCGGCGCACCACCGACAGGCGGGGGAAGGCCTCCTGGGTCAGCTTCACCCACAACAGTCGGTCCTGGTTGCGTGACCTGCGGTTGTAACGCGGCGCGTGGGCCCGGATCATGCGCAATTCGCGCACCTCTGCCTCCAGCGCGGTGGTGCACTCGTGGGCCTCGACCCCGGTCGCCACTCGCAACATCTCCTCCATCCGGGCACGCTTCTCGGAGGCCGTGAAGTAGGTACGCACCCGGGTGCGGATGTTCTTGCTCTTGCCCACGTAGAGGATCTCGCGATGGGTGCTGCCGTCATCGCGACGATGGTCGGCGTGGAAGGCATAGACCCCCGGGCCGGTGGGCAGCTGCTTGGCCCACACCCGCTTGGCGCGTCGCTGCGGGGAGACCCGATGGGTGAACTCCACCAGGTCCTCCAGGGTGTCCACGCCCAGGTTGCCGATGCGTTCCAACAGGCCGTGCAGCACGTCCACGGTGGCGCGTGCGTCCGACAGGGCCCGATGGTTCGGCTCCGTGGTCGCCCGGAAGTGCTGGGCGAGGGTGCCCAGCTTGCAGTTGGGCACCTCGTCGCGCAGCAGGACCTGCCGGGCCAGGGCCACGGTGTCGACCACCGCATTGCCCGGCCAGGACGTGCCCTGCTCGGCGCAGGCGCGCTTGAGGAAGCCGATGTCGAAGCCGGCATTGTGGGCCACCAGCACGGCGTCACGACTGAACTCCAGGAAGCTGGGAAGCACCTGGCCGATGCGGGGCTGGCCGAGCACCATGGCATTGGTGATCCCGGTGAGGACCGCCACCACCGCCGGGATGTGGGTGCCGGGATTGACCAGCGTCTGGAATTCTCCGACCACCTCGCCGCCGCGCACCTTGACCGCGCCGATCTCGGTGATGGCGCTGTCCGGGCCGTGACCGGTGGTCTCGAGGTCCACGACGACGAAGGTGACATCGGGCAGGGGAGTGCCCAGATCCTCGAAGCTCGGCTGGTCGATCCGGTAGGCAGCGGTGGTCATGACAGGGAGGCTAGGGGCCGCCTCTGACACTTTTCCCCTAGAATGCAATCACCGGGCTGTCCCACAGGCGGCATCGCCCCAGACGAATGGTGGGCAGGATGCGCGAGTGACCAGGGCATGACCCTGATCCCGCTGGGCTCGGTGCCCGTGGCAGAGCACATCGACTCGCACGGGCCACGACAGCAAGGACAGACAGGCGGACCCGAGTGCTGAGCATCGGAATCGACATTGGCGGGACCAAGGTTGCGGCCGGAGTGGTCGACGACCAGGGGCGCATCCTGCGTCGCCTGCAACGCCCCACCCCCTCGCGCAGCCCGGAGGCGGTCGAGGACGCGATCGTCGCTGCGGTGGAGGAACTGACCGCGGTCCACGAGGTGGTCGCGGTCGGCATCGGCGCCGCCGGATGGGTGGACACCGACCAGGCCGTCGTGCGTTTCTCGCCCCACCTGGCCTGGCGCAACGAACCGCTGCGAGCCCGGCTGAACCAGCGCATCGACCTTCCGGTGCTGGTGGACAATGACGCCAATGCCGCAGCGTGGGCCGAGTACCGCTTCGGCGCGGGGCAGCACGCCCACGTGATGGTGTGCATCACCTTGGGGACCGGCATCGGTGGTGCCCTGGTGGTGGACGGCCGACTCTTCCGGGGGCGCTACGGCATGGCCGGCGAGTTCGGCCACATGGGGGTGGTGCCCGACGGGCACTGGTGCCCGTGCGGAAACCGGGGGTGTTGGGAACAGTACGCGTCGGGGAACTCGCTGGTGCGTGACGCGAAGGCGCTGCTGCGCGAGAACTCACCCCAGGCCCAGCCGCTGTTGGAGCGCATCGGTGGTGACATCGACGCCCTCGTCGGGCCCGACGTCACCGCGGCCGCGATGGACGGCGACCAGATGGCCACCGAATTGATCAGCGACGTGGGCACCTGGCTCGGCCGAGGCATCGCCAACATGGCAGCGGCCCTCGACCCCGACCTGTTCGTGATCGGCGGTGGGGTCAGCGCCGCCGGCGACCTGCTGCTCAAACCCGCCCAGCAGGCCTTCGACCGAACCCTCACCGGGCGGGGCTTCCGGCCGCCGGCCAAACTGGTGATCGCCGAATTCCACAACGACGCCGGACTGGTGGGTGCCGCAGACCTGGCCCGGCACTCGATCGACGAGCCGCCCGGTGTGACCCGCGGTTTCTGGCCGCGTCGGCGCCGGCGTGGTCTGCGTCGGCTGCGAGCACGCCTGATGGAGCCGCACCGGGTCTGAGCCGGCGGGACGAAGGCTCAGACCCGGGCGCCGTCGTCGTCCGGATCGGGCGGATCCTTGGGCAGGTTGCGCAAGGCCACCACCATGCCCAGTACGAAGGTGGCCGCCGCCCAGCCCAGCAGGGCTTTCACATGGGCGCCGAACAGGGCCCCCAGGAAGACCACCACCGAGAAGGACATCAGCAAGCTGCTGGCCAGGAAGGGGCCCGGGGCGATGGGTTGGGGCAAGGGCTGTGGTGGCACGAAGGGTTCGTCGGGTTCATCGGGGTCGACCCGGTCCATCGCCTCGGTCATGTTGAAGGGCTCTGACTCGGGCTGGTCTGACTCGGCGTGGGGACCGAACTCCGCATCGACGATGCGTCGAAATCGCGCGTCGAGGTCCTGTGGGGATTCGTCGTGGCTCATCGTCGTGCCTCGATGAAGTCAAGGGTGAGTTGCTGCACCAGCTCCGCGTCGTGGTCCAGGGTCGCGACGTGGTGGCTCTTGTCCAACCACACCCGCTCCACGTGGGGGAGCTGTTCCATGAGCATCCTGCCGGAGGCCCGGTCGACGACGTGGTCGACGCGCGAGGTGAGCAACAACACGTCACACTCCACATGGGCCAGCTCGGCGCGCACCGTCTGCCACAGCCGCATCATGGAATGGGCGGCCCGCAACGGGGTGCGCGGGTAGCCGTGCTCGGTGACGCCCGGGCGGGCGATGTCGTCGCCGATGGCCGAGGTGGTGGGAACCAGGTGCTTCAGCACGGGGAGCAACCGCATGCGCCAGTCATGGCTCGCGATCGCCGGGTTCACCAGCACCAGGCCAGCCACGTCCTGCTCCTGGGCCAGCCGCAGGGCCAGGGCGCCGCCCATCGACAGGCCCACGACGAAGACCCGACTGCACTCCTGGTTCAGCTGCAGCAGGCGCGCCTCCACCGCGGCATACCAGTCCTGCCACTGGGTGAGCTGCAACTCACGCCAGTGGGTGCCGTGGCCGGGCAGGCGCGGCAGCTCGACCCGCAGCCCCGACTGGGCCAGGTGGTTCGCCAACGGACGCAGGCTGGCTGGTGATCCGGTGAAGCCGTGGCACAACAACACGCCCACGGTTGCGGGGGCGCCGGCCGAGAAGCTCTCGGCCGAGGGACTGATGGTGGTCGGGGTCACGGCCACCAGCCTATGCGTGGGGTGCGCCGGTTCCCGGCAGCCTCCCCGGGCAGGGGCGTGGACTGACCTAGTCTTGGAAGGGTCATCCACGGCTGAGAGGGACACGGCGATGAGCAGTCACGAAGGCGACCACGACCACGCTGGTCAGGACGCAACCGATCCCCTCGGCGCCCTGGACCGGGCTCGCTCGCTGGTGGGCGGTGCCGCCGAACAGCTGTCGGTGCACGTCGAGGGCGAGGAACGCATCCCCGCCGAGGGACCCGCGATCCTGGCGCTCAACCACCTCTCCCACCTCGACCACGTCCCCGGTCGGCCCGGTGGCAGGCGGGTCCGCACCATCACCACCGCCGCGCCCGCCGCCGAGACCGCGGTCGGGCTGCTGCGTCGGGTGGTGAACCGCAGGGGTGCCACCCCACCCGAACCCGACCCGGTGGAGGACGCCCTGCGGCGCGCCACCGCGGTGCTGGAGGCCGGGGAAGTGGTTGCGATCTTCCCCGAGGGCGGTCGCTCACCCGACGGCAGGCTCTACCGTGGGGAGACCTTCCTCGCACGGGTGGCGCTGGCCACCGGTGCGCCGGTCATCCCGGTGGCGGTGCGGCACGACCAGTCGCTGTTGGCCCGCACGGTGGCGCCCGACCTGCTGGTGGGGGAGCCCGTGGACCTGGAACGCTTCGCAACCCCCACCCCCGACGAGTACGTCCTGCGCGCGGTGACCGACGAGGTGATGTATGCGCTGATGGAGCTGTCCGGGCAGGTCTACATGGACATGTCGGTGGTGGAACGACGCGAGCAAATGGCCGCGCAGCGTCGCTCCTCCCATGCCGCGGCCAAGGCCGAGGCGCGAGCCCGCAAGGCTCGTCAGGCCGCCGAGCAGCAGCAACGCATCGCCGAGCGCGAGGCGGAGGCCGCCGAGCTGGCCCAGGCCCAGGCGATGGCCGCCGAGGCCGCACGCGAGCAGGCCCGCCGCGCGGCCGAGGCCGATGCCCGACGCCAGGCGGTGCGTGCCACCCGCCTGCAGCGCACCGATGAGGGGCCCGCGAGGCAGCCCGGCGAGCCGCACCCCCATCACCCCGACACCCGGAGTTCCTGAGGCGTCTGCAGTGCAGCCATCCAGCGACATCCTCCACCCGCTCTACCAGGTGACCAATCGCCTGCGCTGGGTGCTGTTGTTGCATGCGCTGGTGGTCAATGCGCTACGACTCGACCAGGTGGCGCACCCCGTCGCGCTGTGCATTGCCTGCGCAGTGATGACCGGATGGACGGCGATGGTCTCGCTGTGGCAGTCACGGCCCTCGATGCGCACCCCGTGGGTGATGGGAGCCGACGTGTTCATCACCGCACTGGTGCTCGCCAGCAGCCGCTGGATCCTGGGTCGCGACGCCCTGATGGACAGCTATCGGGCGGTGCCGGTCTACTGGTTCGCCGCCGCGCCGCTGGTGGTGGCGGTGTGGCGCGGGATGTGGTGGGGGCTGGGCAGCGGTGTGCTGCTCGCCCTGGTGAAGTTCGTCCAGGAGCCGCCCGACGATCGGGTCTGGGCGGCCACGGTGTTGCTGGGGCTGTCGATCTGGGCGCTGGCTGCGATGGTCGACACCCTGCGCGACTCGATGGCTGACCGTGATGCCCGCAATGCCCGGCTCGCGGTGCTGGCCGAACGAGACCGACTCAACCGGATCGTGCACGACGGCGCCCTGCAGGTGCTGGCGCTCGTGGAACGCGAAGGACCGGCGCTGGGCCCCAAGGGGGAACAGCTCGCGCGTGCCGCGCGTCAGCAGGAGGCCCTGTTGCGACGGTTGCTGCAGGACCGCTCCGTCGGCCAGCTCGAGGCCGGAGCGGCGACCCGCACCGATGTGGCCACCATGCTGCAGGCCCATGCGGGGGAGCGGGTCACGGTCTCGGTGATGGCCGGAGAGGTGCCGATGCCGACCTCTCGGGCCCAGGAGCTGGACGCCGCCGTCTCCGAGGCGCTGTTGAACGTGGCCAAGCACGCCGGCCCCGAGGCACGGGCCTGGGTGCTGCTGGAGGAGGAGGACGGGCAGCTCACCGTCTCGATCCGCGACAACGGCGTCGGGATGTCGCGCGAGCAGTTGGACCAGGCCATCGGGTCCGGTCGGCTGGGCATCAACGAGTCCATCCTGGGGCGCATCGGTGACATCGGCGGGGTGGCCGTGGCACGATCACATCCTGACCGTGGTGT
This sequence comes from Luteococcus struthionis, assembly GCF_048595755.1. GTDB lineage: Bacteria > Actinomycetota > Actinomycetes > Propionibacteriales > Propionibacteriaceae > Luteococcus. Next base: position 239,357 of record NZ_CP184360.1, on the reverse strand, counting down.
TGAGTGGGAGTTCCGAATTCCCCTGGAGGAGGTCGAATGACGAGTCGCAGGGTGATGTTGGTGGATGACCACCCGATGTGGATCGAGGCGCTCTCCGAAGACCTGGTGGGGGAGGGCTTCGAGATCGTCGCCGTCGCGCACAACGGTGACGAGTGCCTGCGTCGGGCCCGAGCGGCCCGGCCCGACGTGATCGTGATGGACCTGCGCATCCCGGAGCCCGACGGTGCCAGCTGCATCCAGGTCCTGGTGCAGGAATTCCCCGACATCAAGGTGCTGGTGGTCTCGGCCTCCGGCGAGCACGAGGACGTGCTGCGGGCGGTGAAGGCCGGGGCCAAGGGCTATCTGGTGAAGTCGGCCTCGCGGGCGGAACTGGTGGAGGGCGTGCTGCGCACCGCCGACGGGGATGCCGTGTTCACCCCCGGACTGGCGGGCCTGGTGCTGGGGGAGTTCCGACGCATGGCCACCGTGGCCCAGGAACGCAACACCACCAGCGCGCAGCTGACCCGGCGTGAGATCGACGTGCTGCGCCGGGTGGCCAAGGGACTGGCCTACCGGGAGATCGCCGATGAGCTGTTCGTCAGCCACCGCACGGTGCAGAACCACGTGCAGAACGTGCTGCGCAAGCTGCAGTTGCACAATCGCGTGGAGCTGACCCTCTACGCCATCGAGCAGGGATTCGGCGACGAACCCACCGGCCCCGGAATGGACTCGTCACGGCGTCGTTGACAAGCGTGGCTAAGCTGACGTCCATGTCTGCACATGTGCCGTCCCTGGAAGAACTCCGCGCCCTGCCCCAGGTGCAGCAGCCCACCTATCAGGATCCCGCCGAAGCCGCGCGTGCCATCGAGCAGTTGCGTACCCTGCCCCCGCTGGTCTTCGCCGGAGAGTGCGACGAGCTTCGCGACAAGCTGGCCGAGGTGGCCGAGGGGCGCGCCTTCCTGCTGCAGGGCGGTGACTGTGCCGAGACCTTCGACACCGTGACCGGTGACAACGTCAAGGGCAAGCTGCGCGTGCTGCTGAGCATGGCCGTCGTGATGACCTACGCCGGGCAGGTTCCGGTGGTCAAGGTGGGTCGCATCGCCGGCCAGTACGCCAAGCCGCGCAGCAAGGACACCGAGACCCGCAATGGTGTGACCCTGCCCAGCTACCGCGGGGATGCGGTCAACGGGCTCGACTTCACCGAGGAGGCCCGTCGCCACGACCCGGGGCGTCTGCTGAAGGTCTACAACGCCTCGTCGGCGACGCTGAACCTGGTGCGCGCCTTCGTGAAGGGCGGTTTCGCCGACCTGCGCACCATCCACTCGTGGAATGCCGACTTCGTGCGCAATTCCAATGTGGAGAACCGCTACGAGGAGCTCGCCGACGAGATCGAGCGTGCCCTGGCCTTCATGGTGACCTGCGGAGTGAGTGACCAGACGCTCTCGGAGGTGGACTTCTACGCCAGCCACGAGGCGCTGCTGCTGGACTACGAGCATGCGATGACCCGCATCGACTCGCGCTCCCAGCTGCCCTACGACACCTCGGGCCACATGATCTGGATCGGGGAGCGCACCCGCCAGCTGGACGGTGCCCACGTGGAGCTGCTGCGTCACGTGCAGAACCCCATCGGCATCAAGCTGGGCCCCACCAGCACCCCGGAGGATGCCCTGGGGCTGGCCGATGCGATCGATCCCGACCGCATCCCCGGCCGCATCACCTTCATCACCCGGATGGGGGCCAGCAATGTGCGCGAGAAGCTGCCGCCGCTGGTCAAGGGAATCGAGGCCAGCGGACGCAAGGTGGCCTGGGTCTGCGACCCGATGCACGGCAACACCTTCGAGACGGGCAATGGTTTCAAGACCCGCAGCTACTCCGACGTGGTGGAGGAACTCAACGGTTTCTTCGACGTCCACGACGAGCTGGGCACCTGGCCCGGTGGCATGCACATCGAGCTGACCGGTGACGACGTCACCGAATGCCTGGGTGGTGCCTTCGAGCTGGGGGAGGCCGACTTGGCCGATCGCTACCAGACGGCCTGCGATCCGCGTCTGAACCGAAACCAGTCGCTGGAGCTCGCATTCATGGTCGCCGAGCGGCTCTCGGACGGTCGCATCAAGCGCCCCAACCTGATCGACGAGTTCCGCAACAACGACTTCTGAGGAGTCACCCGTGGGCACAGCCATCGACCTGCGATCCGACACCCTGACCCGTCCGACGCAGGCGATGCGTCGTGCCATGGCCGAGGCCCCGGTCGGTGACGACGTCTACGGCGAGGACCCCAGCATCATCGAGCTGGAGTGTCGCGTGGCCGAGCTGCTGGGACACGAGGCGGGTCTGTTCACCCCGACCGGGTCCATGGCGAACCTGCTGGGCGTCTGGCTGCACGTGCCGCCCGGTGGCGAGGTGCTGTGCGATGCGCAGGCGCACATCGTGCGGGCCGAGATGGGGGCGCACGCCCAGCTGCACGGCATCACCACCCGCACCTGGACCACTGCCGACGGCGTCGTGGACGCCGCGACGGTGGCCGCCGCGATCGCCCCGGACAACGGGCCCTTCCTGGTGCGCACCGCCGCGATCGAGATCGAGAACACCCACAACTTCGGTGGCGGCACGATCCAGCCGATCGAGACGCTGCGCGAGATTCGTGCCCTGGCGCTGGGGGCCGGGATCAAGACGCACCTGGACGGGGCGAGGCTGTGGAATGCCCACGTCGCCACCGGGACCCCGCTGGCCGACTATGGGGCCTGCTTCGATTCGGTGAGCGTCTGCCTGTCCAAGGGGCTGGGCGCGCCGGTCGGATCGGTGCTGGTGGGCTCCGCGGCGGACATGGCGCGTGCCCGGGTGCAGCGCAAGCGGCTGGGTGGTGGTTGGCGGCAGGCGGGTCTGCTGGCCGCGGCGGGCCTGTATGCGCTGGACCACCACGTGGAGCGGCTGGCCGATGACCACGCCGCGGCGCGAGCCTTCGCCGAGGCCGTCGCTGCGGCGGCACCCGGATCGGTGGAGCCGGAGAAGGTTCCCACCAACATCGTCGTCGTGAGGACGGGGGAGCGGCCCGCCGGTGACGTCGTGGCCGCGGCCGCGGCGCAGGGCGTCGCCCTGTCGGCCGTCGGTGCCCACCTGGTGCGCGCCGTCACCCACCTCGACGTGACCCTCGCGGACTGCCGCGAGGCCGGTCAGGTGCTGGGTTCCCTGCTGGCCGGTGGCTGACAAGCGCTGCGCCACCTGCGAGGCTGTGCTCCATGGATGAAAACGTGTTGCACGGCGTTGACCCTTGGCCTGGCAACCTGGCCGATGCCAGCGCCCCAACGGTCCTGGTGCTGCCGGGGGCGCGTTATCCGGCGCAGCTTCCCGGGCTGGCTCTGCCTCTCAGGGCATTGACCCTTGACGGGTGGAATGCCCATGTGGCCCGCTGGACGATGGGCCCCGGCATCGCCGCCGAGCAGGCCCAGGAACTGGTGGACGAGGCAATCGCCGCCTTCGTGGACCGGCACGGGCTGCCCGACCTGGTCCTGGCCAAGTCCGTGGGTACTCGCGCCGCCGGCTGGGCCGCCACCAATCGGATTCCAGCGGTCTGGACCACGCCCTTGCTCGATGAGCACACGTGCGTCGAGGCACTGCGAGCCGCCAGTGCTCCGGCATTGCTCGTGGCAGGCACCGAAGACCGTGCCTGGGACGCCCATGCTGCAGCACACACCAAGCTCCCGGTGCACCTGATTGCCGGACCGAACCACGGCTGGCAGTGCGACGACTGGCGTCGCGAGCTGGAGGTGCTGGCCGAACTCACGCAGGTCGTGGCCGATTTCGCCGTCCGCGTGGCTTCCCCCAGCTGACCTCGACAGGGCACCACTGGCGAGCCAGACTGGGGGCATGCAGATCACCCAGCTTGGACATTCCGCAGTGCTGGTCGAGACCGCAGGGCTGCGCGTGCTCATCGACCCGGGCTCCTTCTCCGACGCCTGGCACGGTCTCACCGACCTCGACGCGATCCTGGTCACCCACCTTCACCCCGACCACGCCGACCCGGAGCACCTGCCTGCCCTGGTGGCCGCGAATCCGCAGGCGAAGGTGCTCGTCGAGCCGGGGGTGATCGACGCGGTCGACCTCAAGGAGCGCGGCGAGGGCCTGAATGCGGACAGCTCCGTCAGCCTCGGCGGTCTCAAGGTCTCCGCCGTCGGCGGGCGGCACGCCGTGATCCACCGCGACATTCCGATGATCGGCAATGTGGGGCTGGTGTTGGAGAGCGAGGGGGAGCCGACCCTCTTCCACCCCGGGGACTCGCTGGCCACCGCCCCAGCCGGAATCGACATCGTCGCCGCACCGGTCATGGCGCCCTGGGCCGCGATGAAGGAGACCGTCGACTTCGTGCGCGACGTGGCAGCCCCCAAGGGTTTCCTGATCCACGACGGCCTGCTCAACGAGCGGGGCTGGAAGCTGTTCGACAAGCAGATCGGGAACCTGGCCCCCACGGTGATGGAGGACCACCGAGACCAGCAGCCTTGGACGGTGTGACCCTCAGATCACCCAGAGGGTGACCTCGGCGCCCTGCTTGGCCATCGACCCCTCGGACGGGGAGGCGGCCTTGACCTTGTCCTCGCGCAGCCACTCGGGGGTGGCGTGCACCACCTTCACGCCGAATCCGGCACCCTCCAGCTTCTGGGTGGCCTGGGCCTCGGTGGAGCCTGCCACCCTGGGGACCTGCACCATGACCGGGCCCTTGGAGACCTCCAGGGTGATGGTGTCGCCGCGCTTGCCCTCCCCGCCATTGGGGTTCTGCACGATGACCTTGCCCTTGTCGACGTCGTCGGAGTTCTTCTCCACGACGTTGACCGTGAAGCCGGCCTCCTGCAGCTTGGTGCGAGCCTTGTCGGCGGCCTTGCCGGTGAAGTCCTTGATCTCGACGGGCTGGGGCCCCTTGCTGACGACGAAGTCGATCGGGGTGCCTCGCTTCAGTTCGGTTCCCCGGGGCTGGCTGACGGTGGCGATGATTCCCTCGGGAACCGTGTCCGACCAGTCGTCGGTGACCTTGCCGACGGTGAGGTTGACTTCCTCCACGGCCTTGCGCGCCTGCTCCAGGTTCATGCCGACCACCGAGGGCATCAGGTAGCGCTCCGGCCCCTTGGAGACCCAGGCCTCAACCGAGGTGTCCCTGAGCACTCGGCCACCGGCCTCCGGTTCGGTGCGGATCACCACACCCTTGGGCACGGTCTCCGAATACTCCTGGTTGACCTGGACGGCCAGCCCCTGCTGCTTGGCCAGGGCCACGGCCTGCGTCTGGCGCTGGTTGACCAGGTCTGGGGTGGCCTCGTAGCGGCCGCTGACGAACCACCAGGCGCCGGTACCGGCCGCCAGGGCCAGCACGAGCAGCAACAACAGGGCCAGCAGACCGGCACGACGGCGCCGGGTGCGACGGCGTCGCTCGAAATCCTCGTGGCGAGGTGGGGGAGTGTGCGGCACCCGATGCGAAGGAGGCTGGGGCGAAGGAGGCTGGGGCGAAGGGGTGCGGGGACTCTGCGGCGGTTGCCAGTCGGCCACCGCCGGTGCGATGCGCGTGGGAGGGTCATCGTCGACGACGGCATCCTGGACCACGGTCGCTGCCCCGTCCGACAGGGCCGCCCCGGCGAGGGCGGCGTTGGCCAGCGGTGCCGGGGACGCAGGCGAACTCGGCGGCTGCTGCCCGTGCGGTTGGGAGGACCCGTCCGTGGCAAGCGGCCGTGCCGCAGGCGACCGATCGATGCTGGAGCGCATCTGGGCGGTCAAGGCCGGGTCATCGAGGATGCCGTGCCCCAAGGCCTTCCGCGCGGTGCGCACCAACTGCAGCAGTTCGCGGCCGTCCACCGGGCGCTGGCCGGGCTCGCGACGGGTGCAGGCCATCACCAGCGCGTCCAGATAGGGCGGGATGATGCGTCGGGAATCCATGGAGCGCGGATCGTTGCCGCTGAGCAGCGACGACGGCGCCGGGATGTCGTTGTGGACGTGGCTGTAGGCCACCTGGATCGGGGTCTCGCCCTGGTGCGGCTTCTTGCCCGTGAGCATCTCGAAGAGCACCACGCCGGCGGAGTAGACATCGCTGCGGGCATCGGCCCGGCCGGTGGTGACCAGCTCGGGCGGCAGGTAGCTGACGGTGCCGATCAACAGGCCCTGCGTGGCGGTGGCGGTCTGGCTGGTCACGGCGCGGGCCAGCCCGAAGTCCGCCACCTTGATCTCGCCACGGTCACTGATCAGCACGTTCTCGGGCTTCACGTCGCGGTGCACCAGCCCGGCGTCGTGGGCGCTGGCCAGGGCGCTGACGATGTCCTCCATGGCGTCCAGGGCGCGCAGCGGGGGCAGGGGGGCCTCCCGCGTGATGATGTGACGCAGGGTGCAGCCCTGCACGAATTCCATGACGATGAAGGGGCGGCCGTTGTCGATGCCCTGGTCGAAGACGCTGACCACGTGGGGATTGCTGAGGGTGGCGGCGCTTCGGGCCTCGCGGTCGAACTTGCGGGCGAAGTCCTGGTCGTCGCCCAGCCCGTCGTGCATGACCTTCACGGCGACGATGCGGGTGAGCCGACGATCCTGGGCGCGGTAGACCGTGGCCATGCCGCCACGAGCCAGCTTCGACAAGATCTCGTAGCGACCATCCAGCACACGACCGACCAAGGGGTCGCTCAAGCTCGCAGTGGTCACAACAGCTCCAAACACGGTCGGGGAAGGAAGGCCGTGTCAGCCCTTCAAGGGTGAAGTCTAGGCGGCGATCGAAGCACCGGGGTGCACTGACCCGCCAAGAGCACCTCCGGGGTGACTTTCGCCCGGGGGAGAAAAGCCCCCTCCTCGCGGCTCCGGCGGCCTATCCTGTGAGGGTGACCGCACTCATGGGACTGACCAGCCGCCTCAAGGTGGCCAAGCTTCATCTGATCACCGACGTTCGCGCCGAGCGGGGCGACTTCCGCGATTTCGTCGTCGAGGCGCTGCGTGGTGGCGTCGACTTGCTGCAGGTGCGTGACGCAGCGGCCAGCGACGAGCAATTGCTGGAGGCCCTGGCGATCGCCCAGAGCGCCGCCCTGCAGCTGAATGCGACCGTCGTGGTGGGCAATGACGTGGCGGTGGCCTCGCGCTTCCAGGCCGATGTGCTCCACCTGGGGGCCGCGGATGGTCCGATCGACCAGGCCCGGGCACAGCTGCCGGAGCACAGTCTGGTGGGACGCTCGGTGCACCGCACCCGCCAGCTGACCGGCACGGATGCCGACTACCTGATGGTCGGGCCGGTCTTCGGGGGCAGCCTCGACGGCGTCGCCTTCCCCGGCCTCGAGCTGGTGCGCCGGGCCGCTGCGAAGCAGCCGTTGCCCAGCCCCGAGTCGACGCCCTGGTTCGCCGTCGGTGGCATCACCCGCGAGAACATCGATCAGGTCATCGAGGCCGGTGCCCTGCGTGTGGCAGTCTCCTCGGCCATCAACGACGCTGCGGACCCGCAGGCCGCGGCCGCCGAGCTGAAGCAGCAGCTGCTGGACGCCTGGAATGCCCGCCCCGAGATGTCCGGCTATGCCCTGAACGCCTTCGGCGGCGGCCAGGGACTCAAGTTCATCAATCGCCAGGTGGACGCCCGCTAGCCGACCGGAACGGCCTCAGTAGTCGCGACGCACGCAGGCCTGCGCCAGCGCGGTGAGCGCGGTGCGGCCCTCGTCGGTGATGCTCGCCTTGTCGAGCGCGGCGATCGCGGTGTCGTAGGCCTGGTCGATGATCTGTTCCACCGACTCCTTGGCGCCCGAGGCGGTGATGATCTGGCGACCACGCTCCACGGCAGCCGCGTCGAGCTGCGGGTTGCCCAGCATCGCGTCCAGCTCGGCGGCCTGGTCCTTGGGGGCCGCGGCCAGCGCGTGCGCCACCAGCACCGTGCGCTTGCCCTCGCGCAGGTCGTCGCCGGCGGGCTTGCCGGTCAGCTGCTCATCGCCGAAGATGCCCAGCAGGTCGTCGCGGAACTGGAAGGCCCGTCCGATCGGCGAGGCGAACAGTGCCAGCTGCTCGAGCAGTTCCTCGTCGGCGCCGCCCAGCGCCGCACCGAACTGCAGGGGACGCTGCACGGTGTAGCGATTGGTCTTGTACTCCACCACGCGGTTGGCGGTGGCGATGGCCTCCTCGAGGTCGGCCGTGGCCGGGGCCGACTGGGCGATCACGTCCAGGAACTGTCCGCAGGTCACCTCGGTGCGCATCGCCTCGATCAGCGGGCGGGCCCGGTCCAGCTCCTGGGCGGGAAGCCCGCTGGTGGACAGCATCTGTTCGCTCCACACCAGCAGCAGGTCGCCCAGCAGGATCGCCCCGGCGCGGCCGAAGGCGTCGGTGCTTCCGCGGCCTCCACGGCTGCGGTGCAGGTCGGCGAACTGCAGGTGGGCGGCAGGCACGCCGCGGCGCGTGTCGGAGTCGTCCATCACGTCGTCATGCATCAGGGCGCTCACGTGGAGCATGTCGAGGCTCGCCGCGGCACGCACCAGGGATTCACCGTCGTCCGGGCTCCCACCTGCGGCGATGCGTCCCCAGTAGCCGAAGGCGGGGCGCACCCGCTTGCCGCCGCCGGTGAAGGTCTTGGCCAGTTCCAGTGGCAGCGCCAGCTCGTCCCCGATCGCGGTCAGCTCGTGGTTGCGCGCCTCCAGGAATTGGGTGATGGCGGCCTGGACGGCGCCACGGAAGTCGCTGCCCAGCGGATCGGACGGGGTGAAGTCAAGTACGTCATTGGCCACGTCCCCGAGCCTACTTGCCCCGGGAAGTGTCCACGAACGGATCGACGGGCAAGCCCACCACGGGCCTGGCCCTAGGGTGGAAAGCATGCCCCAGGACCGCCCCACCATCGCCGATCTGCTCGCCACCGCGCAGCGTCCGCTGTTCGGGTTCGAATACCTGCCGCCTCGCGACGAGGCGGGCTACGAACGGACCCTCAACGCCGTCAAGCGTCTTGAACCGCTGCAGCCCGACTTCGTCTCGGTCACCTATGGCGCGGCCGGCACCAACCGGGAACGCACCGTGGAGACCACCCGTCAGATCGCCGAGACCTCCACCATCCCGGTGATGGGGCACCTCACCTGTTCGTCGCAGACCCGCAGCCAGCTCGAAGGGGTGATCGACTCCTACGCCGAGGTGGGGGTGCGGCACGTGCTGGCGATCCGTGGTGACATGCCCGGTGGACCCACGGTGCCGTGGGAACAACATCCACAGGGGCTGGCCAATGCCACTGAGCTGGTGCGGTTGGTCAAGAGCCGCGGCGACTTCTGCGTGGGGGTTGCGGCCTTCCCCGACGTCCACCCCGAGAACCGCGACGCAGACCTGGACGCCCGGATCCTGGCCGAGAAGTACGAGGCAGGTGCGGAATTCGCGATCACCCAGCTCTTCTTCAACCCCGATGCCTATTTCGACCTGGTGCAGCGGGTGCGCAACCTGGGCTGCCCGATCCCGATCATTCCCGGGCTGCAGCCGATCAGCAGTCTGAAGCAGGTGAAGTTCTTCGAGGACCTCTCCGGCGCACCGGTGCCCGAACAGGTGAAGCTGCGGCTGGCCGAGGGGGACGGGGATCCCGCCCGGGTGCGTGAGATCGGATCGCGCATCGCCAGCGAGATCGCCGTCACGCTGCTGCGCGGGGGAGCCCCGGGGCTGCAGTTCTTCACCCAGAACCGCTCCTTGGCGACCCGCGAGATCTTCGCGATGCTGCTGGAGCGCCGCTGGTGATCGTGCGCCACGTCGGCTGAGCCTGTCGAAGCCGGATCTCCCGAAATACTATTCGAACACCCCTTTGAATAAGGGTGTGCTTTGGATAGAATTGAGGCATCACGTCGGGGGGGTGTCCCTATGTTCCTCGTCAAGCGACGAGGGGCATGGGTGAGGGTGTCGGGGCGGGGGCCCGGTAGGGCTCCCGGTTCTTGATCATCGCGAACAGGACATCACAGCGTCGGCGGGACAGGCAGATGAGGGCGGCGTTGTGTTTCTTGCCCTGCGCTCGCTTGCGGTCGTAGTAGGCGCGGCTGGTCGGGTCCTTGAGCGCGGCGAAGGCGGACAGGAACAGGGCTCGTTTGAGGTGCTTGTTCCCGGAGCGGGCGGGGAACTCCCCGCGGATGCTGGTGCCGGAACGGCGAGTCACTGGGGCCAGGCCGGCGTAGGCCGCCAAGTGCCCGGCGGTCGGGAACTGTGAGGCATCGCCGACGTCGAGCAGGATCCGTGCTGCGGTCCTGACCCCGAGGCCTGGCATCGAGGTCAGGACCTCGGCAAGAGGGTGAGCATCAACGACCTTCTCGACCTGGACAGCCAGCTCGGCGCGCTGATCCAAGGTGGCGCGCAGCGACGCGGCCAGCTTGGGCAGGACCTGCTCGGCCGCTGCCGTGCCTGCAACGGTGACGGTCTGCTCCGTAAGAGCTTGGGTGATGGCGTCGGCGAAGTCCTGCGCATTGCGCGGATAGGCCTTCGTGATCACCCTGAGCAGCTTCGATTTCGACGCTGCTGCCATGGCCTGGGGGCCGCCGAGTTGTTCGACAACGGCCAGGCCTTGCTTGGTGCCCAATCTGGGTCCGACAACGCGTTCCAGCGCGGGATGGATCTGGGTGAGCAGGCCTCGGATGCGGTTCGACAACCGGGTCGCCTCGGCGGCGAGGTCCTCATCGAAGCCCACCAACACTTTGAGTTCGGCCAGGGTTTCCTCGCCGGCATCGACCCGGCGCAGCGTGTGAGGCATGGTCCTCGCGGTGTCCGCGATGACGTATGCGTCGCGGGCGTCGGTCTTCGCGTTGCCCGGGTAGAGGTCAGCCGCGCGGCGCATCGCCAGTCCGGGCAGGTAGGCGACGGTAATGCCCATCGACCGGGCGACAGCGATCGGTAGCGCGCCGATCGTGTTCGGCTGGTCGACGACCACCAGCACCCGACCATGGCTCTGGAGCTTGTCGAGGAGTTCCTCGAGCTTGGCTTGGTCTTGCGGCAGGGGCTTGTCGAAGACCTTCTTCCCGGCAGCGTCGAGGGCGCAGGCGTGGTGGTCTTGTTTGCCAACGTCGAGCCCGCACCAGATGTCGAAGCCGCTGTCCTGATTCATGACGACCACCATCCTTGCATCGAAGCGACGGTCGTCGTGGTTGGTGATGCGTCAGCTGCCGGCACCCACGTTACGAAGAGACCTCAATGCTGGGCCATGTCCCTATCAGCGGTCGGCTGGCACCACCAGGCCCGGTGACAACACCCCCCGGATCATCAATGACAGGGGCACTGAGTCATGCCGGGCCCGGCGACCGTGACCCCTCCCTACGGGGTCACCAGCAAGGTAACGGGGTGATCGGCTCATGGAAGAGCAGGAATTCCAATTTCCGGATGATGCAGTGGGCGTCATCGAGGCAATTCGCGAGAGTCGCCGGCAGCGAAGGATTCTCGAAGCACGGGAATTGCAGCTCGCGGCGCATTATGCGGATCTCAACGGGCATGTCGACGAGTCCTCGGTGGTTCCCGGAACCGAGCGGCTCGTGGAGATGGGAGGCGAGGGCACCCCGCTCGTGGCGGAGTTCGCCACCCTTGAACTGGGGGCCGCCCTTCGGCTGCGCGACGTCGGGGCCCATGCCCTGATCGCCGACGCTCTTGATCTTCGCCATCGCCTCCCCAAGGTCTGGAGGCTGATGCTCGACGGTGAGATCGACACCTGGACCGCGCGGGGCATCGCGGGCGCCACCCGGGCTCTCGACGCGCACAATGCAGGACTGGTGGATCTCCAGCTCGCCCGCCAGGTCCCGGGCATGACCCGCGGCCGGGTGAAGGGGCTCGTTGCCGGACTGGTCCTTGATCATCTCCCCATTGACGAGGCCGAACAGCGTCGGCGGGACGCGAAGGAGGCCCGTGGTGCGTGGATTGCCGTGGGGCAGTACGGCATCGCTGATCTTGCTGCCGTGATGGATTCTCCCGACGCGCGCCGACTCGATGCCACCCTCGACCACCTGGCCGCCATCCTGAAGGAAGGCGGTTGCGACGATGCCCTCAATGCACGCCGAGCCAAGGGGCTTGGGATCCTCGCAGATCCCGTCCGCGCCACCCAGCTGATGCAGGCCAGCCTGCTTGATCAACTCCCCGGGGTGGACGTCACCGAGGACTGCCACCTGCAAGGTCAGGTTGGTCACGCCTGCGGCACCCTGCTCGTCGACCCCAAGGAGCTGGCGCCCAAGGCGCAGCTGGTGGTGCACCTGACCGACACCACGCTGTGCGCCGGGGAGGGAATCGTCCGAGAAAGGGGAGTTGGTCCGTTGCTCGCCGAATGGCTCGCAGATCTCCTCCCCGACCACCAATTCACGGTCCGGCCGGTGATCGATTCCAATCGGCAAGTGGCCAGCTCTTCCTATGAATGCCCCGCAACAATGCGGGAATCAGTGGAGATCAGGAATCCTCACGAGGTGTTTCCCCATTCGCCTCGGTCCTCGACGGGGCTCGATCTGGACCACACCATTGCGTGGGATCCCGGAGAAACCCATCCCGACAACCTCGGCCCCTTGACCCGCAAGGTGCATCGCGCGAAGACCCACGGCGGCTACCGCCTGGAACAACCGCTGCCCGGTCACTACCTCTGGCAGACCCCGCTCGGTTTCCGGTACCTCGTCACGCCCAGCCGCACCATCGAACTCGGCCGGCCCGATCCCGTGGGTACACAATTGTCCCCATGACAAAGGGCCCCCGGGTGGTGGAGTACCAAGATCGTTGGGTGCAGGACTTCGCCTGGATTCGGGACGAGCTTTCGCGGGCACTGGCTGCCGTGCCCCACGAGTCCATCGAGCATGTGGGATCCACTTCGGTGCCGGGTCTGGCGGCGAAACCTGTGATCGACGTTGACGTGATTGTGCTGCCTGCCCACGTGTCCAGCGCGATCGCGGCGCTGGTGGCGATCGGTTACCGACACCAGGGGGACCTCGGTTTGGAAGGTCGAGAGGCTTTCAAGGCCCCGGACGAAGGACCACGACGGCACGTGTATGTCTGCGTGGCCGGTTCGCTTCACCTGCGAAACCATCTTGCCGTACGCGACGTCCTGAGGCGGCGGCCGGACCTCCGGAATGCGTACGCCGAGACCAAACTCTCCCTGGTTGCGCAGCCGGGGTTAGAGATGGCCAGCTACATCGTCGGCAAGTCGGCCATCCTCCAGCGTGTCCTGGATGAGTCAGACCTGACACCCGAGGAGAAGGCCGCAATCCACAGGATCAATAGGGGGGCCTGAGCTCGCTCACAGCACCTTGCGCCAAGCCCCCGGCTTTCCGTCGACGTCCAGCACGGTGAGGCGCTGGGTGGGTCGGGTGAGGGCGACGTAGAGCACGCGTTCGCGTCCGGGGGTCTCCTCGACGATGTCGTCGGGGCTGACCACCAGCACGCCGTCGTACTCCAGGCCCTTGCTCTCCAGGGGGGTCACCACCACGCACCGCTCCAGGTTGGCGACGATCTGGGGCTGCCCCGAGGCATTGCGTCGCACCGTGCCCATCAGCGACGGCGGGACGATGATGCCGATGGTGCCGGCCACCTGGTCGGCCAGCGTCGCCACCTCGGCGCCGATGGCATCCATCAGCTCGCCGCGCTCCGCCACCGCCAGACGGGGCTCCATCCCCGTGGAGCGCACGGCGTGCGGCAGGTCGGCGTCGGGGAAGACCGGCGTGATCACCTTGGCGGCAAGGTCGAAGACCTCGGCCGGGGAGCGATAGTTCTTGTCGAGCCGGAAGGTGCGGTGGGGAGCGCTGCCGATCAACTCACGCATCACCTGGTCGGTCTCCTGCGGAACCTGCCACGACGACTGGGCCGGATCGCCCACCAGGGTCCACGACGCCTGCGGGCCACGTCGGCGCAGCATGCGCCACTGCATCGGCGTAATGTCCTGGGCCTCGTCCACCAGGACGTGGGCGAAGGTGTTGTGGGGCTCGTCGTCGAGGGTCTCCTCGCGTTCGTCGCGCAGGATGTCGGCGGTGGTGACGATCTCGGAGACCTGCTCGATGCCTTCCAGGAAGAGCGGTTCGTCCTGCTCGTCCTGGCGCGGAGCGGGGCCGATGATCGAGACCAACTCGTCGAGCAGGGCCACGTCCGCCACCGACCAGGTGCCCTCGTCGTCGGTGCTCGGGGAGTAGCTGGCGGCCAGGGCGGCACGTTCCCGCTGGTCGAACAGGTCGGCGGCCAGGCGATCCAGGAGTGCCTCGTCGGCGCAGCGCGCCAACACCCGAGTGGCCGAGAGCATCGGCCACCAGGCATTCATGGTCATCTGGAAGGAGGCCTGGCTGGTCACCAGGTCGTCGAACTGTTCACGGTCGAGGTCGTGTTCGTCGGCCGGGAAGCGGCTCCACAGGGCATTCACCACGGCCTGCTCGGCGATCTCGCGCGAACGGTTGTTGCGGTGGTTCGAGAGCAACTCGGAGCGCATCTGGCGCAACTTGGCGGCCTTGAGGGTGAGCACCTCGCCCTTGACGGTCACCCGCAGCTGCAGGGCCTCGTCGTGCTCCACCAGGGGGTCCACCACCAGACGCTTCAACAGCGGCAGCATCCGCAAAGACCCCTTGGTGGTCGCGGCCAGGGCCGCGTCGGTGCGGTCGGCGGTGACGCGCAGCACGTCGCTGGCCACCTGCCCGATCGACTTCAGGGTCACCGAGTCCTCACCCAGGCTCGGCAGCACCCGCTCGATGTAGTTCATGAAGACCGGGGAGGGGCCCACCACCAGCACGCCGCCCTTCTCCAAGCGCTTGCGGTGGGAGTACAGCAGGTAGGCCGCCCGGTGCAGCGCGACGACGGTCTTGCCGGTGCCCGGACCACCGGCAATCACCGTGATGCCCTGGTAGGGCGCGCGGATCGCCTCGTCCTGCTGCGCCTGGATGGTGGCGACGATGTCCTTCATCTGGTGACCGCGGGCTCGGCTCAGGGCCGCCATCAACGCGCCCTCGCCGATGATCGGCAGGTCGGTCTCGACGGAGTCGTCCAGCAGGTCGTCCTCGATGCCGATCACCCGCTCATTGCGGCAGCGCAGCACGCGGCGGCGCACCACGTCCATCGGGTTGTTGGCGGTGGCCCGGTAGAAGGGTTCGGCGGCGGGTGCCCGCCAGTCGATCACCAGGGGCTCGTAGTCGTCGTCACGCACCCCGATACGCCCGATGTAGCGACGTTCCAGGTCACGCAGGTCCAGCCGACCGAAGACCAGGCCCTCATGTTCCGCATCGAGCACCGCGAGGCGCTTGGCGGCCTGGAAGGCGAAGGCGTCACGCTCGAACAGAGCCGTGCCGTCCTCCTCGCGCATCCAGTCGCCGCGATCGGTCAGGAACTTGTTGCGTCCTTCGGCCTCCACCTGTTTGGCGGAGGCGGTGGCCACCTCCAACTGGGCATGGACACGGTCGACGTGCTGTTGCTCGGCAGCCAGCTCACGTTCGAGCTGCTGCGCGTCTGTGGCCTGGGGGCGCTCTGGCTTGGTCAAAAGACTTCCCTCGCTGAATGACTTGTCTTCCCACTTTACGTCACGCGGGGAGCGGCGTCATGGCTGGTGTTCCGCTCAGTGGCGGCGCGGCCGGGCCTGCCGGGGCAACCGCGGTTGGTTGCGATTGGTGGGGCGAATGTCGGTTCCGGTCAGGTGCTCGTGGATCTCGTAGACCGCCAGCGCGGCGCTGAGCAGCTCGGCCCACGGCTGGTTTCCTGCGTGGCTTGCCGACGAGGCCCGCCATCGTCCCTCGCCGCCCAGGGTAGGCCGCTGCTGCCAGGCCTTGAAGGAGTTGGGTGCCAGCCCCCAGCGCAGGTCGGGCCGGGGGTGGTTGTGGTCATGGATGGTGAGCACCACACGGCCGTCGGGCAGCGGGCGGTACCAGGTGACCACGGGGGCCCCGGCGCCGTGGTCGACCACCTCGACGATGCCGCAGGGCGATTCGTCGGTGACGGCCAGCGGGGCCAGGTCTGCAGGCATCCGGTCGAGCACCTGGTGGCGCACGCTGGGGGCCATCGCCGGGCGGCCCAGCCGACGTCCGGCGAAACCGGTTGGCTGGAAGGGGATCGTGTCCAGGTGTGCGCGCGCCTCCACGACGGGGGCCTCGATCATCGACAGGTCGGGCAGGCCGGAGCCCAGCAGGGGTGCGGGGGAGCCGATGCGTTCCACGCCGCGCAGGTCGAGCCGCTTGCCCAGCAGGTCGATCAGGGTCGAGGCGCGTACCGGTTGCCGCTCATCGGTGGTCAGCTGCCAGATCCCGAAGCGTCGCTGCACCGCCAACCGCACGCCCAGCAGGGCCGGGGCGCGGCCGGGGGTGGCGCCGGCCAACGCGGCCTGGCTCTCCACCACCCGGGCCAGATGGGGCGCCCCGCTGCGATTGGCCAGTTCGTCGAGAGTGGTGCCGGCCAGCAACTGGGCGCGGGTCTGCTTGGTGAAGGTCTCGGCGGTCACGGGGCGTTCCAGGCCAGCCGTTCGCAGCTGCTGCCAGACCTCGTCCAGTTCGTCCACCAGCGCCGTCCAGCGTTCCGCGGCGGGGCGGCCGAAGGCCTGCTGCACTGCCTGCGTCTGGGCGCCGCGTTCGGTGGGCAGCACGAGTTGGCGGCCATCGGCGAAGCGATGCACCTGGGGTGGGGCGGGCACCATCTGCAGCTTGTTGCCGGCCAGCTCGGCGTCCAGGGCCTTGCCGGACTTCTTGAACAGGTCGCGCCAGGCGGCGGGCAGCCGGAAGGTCTGGGGCAGCTCGTCCACCTGGACCCCGAGCTGGGTCTGGCTGGCCCAGTGGCCGCCGTCGGGCAGGCCATCGGCGTCGAGCACGACGTGGTGACCGGCCTTGGCCAACCGGGCTGCGGCAGCCATCCCCGCCAGGGTCGCGCCGCGGACCAAGACCATGTCGGGAGTGTGCTGCGTCACTGGGCAGCTCCTGGGCGCAGACGGCGACGTACCTTGGCCAGACCGGCGCGTACCTGCCGTATCACCAGCAGCACCAGCACCAGGCCCACCAGCAGCAGGACGCCTGCGATGACGGCGGCCGCCACCGGCTGCTGCACGGCCAGGGCCAGCACGCCCACGAGCGAGACGTCATTGGCCACCGAGGCGGTGACATTGGTGATCGGTTCGGGCGAGCTGTTGATGGCCAGCCTCATCCCCGACTTGGTCAGGTGGCTGAGCAGGGCACTGACGCCACCGACGCCGGCCAGGGCGAGGGTGGTGAGGGAACCGGTCTGGCCGGCGATCAGGGCGGCGATCACGGCGCCGGCGATGGGCCGTATCGCCGTCGAGGCGGCATCCCAGGTGGAGTCGATCCAGGGGATCTTGTCGGCCAGCACCTCCAGTGTGGTGAGCACGGCCATCACCACCAGCACGTCGGTGCGCTCGAAGCCGGTGGGCACGTCGGGGGCGTCGGTGAAGCGTCCGAGCAGTCCCAGGACCAGCACGGTGGCCCAGGCGTTGAGGCCGGAGGCCCATCCGGAGGCGAAGGTCATGGGCAGCAGTTCCATGGGGAAGAGACTAGCCACCATTTCCCGAGGCTCCGCTGGGTGCCGGTCGGGTGGTCTGTTCGCTCAGAACTCCCACCGGAGCCCATGCATGCCGGCGGTGGCATTCGACATCGCCTGCTGGGCAAAGCTGCTGGTCGGCAGGGGAGTGGTGTGCTCGTCCTGGGTGGTGTCCGGCATCACGGCGCCCGGGGTGGGGCTCTTGGAATTGACGTACCACAGGTTGGTCGGCAGGTCGTCGGTGAAGGCCACGTCGAGCACCAGGAAGGGGATCTGGGCGGCCAGGGCCCGGGTGATGCCCGGCCGGTCCCCATTGTCGATGGTCCAGGCCACTTGGTACTCGAGCATGGCGAGTTCACCGCGCTCCAGGGGGTGGGGCAGCACGATCTCGGCCACCACCAGGCCCGGGTCCTCCAGCTCCATGACCTCGCCGAGCTCACACCCACGGATCGTCTCCACCAGGGGGATCTCGTGCGATTCGCCATCCTGGCTGAGCAACAGGGGGAAGCGACGCAGCCCGGGACGGTCGGCCCGCAGCAGTTGCCGGGTGGTCTCGTTCTGGCGGTGCTCGCGCGCCCGGACGGTGACGCTGTCATGCAGCAGTTGGTTCGTGAACTGCTGCTCGGCCGGGAAGCCCATGGCCTTCAACAGGGCGCTCGCCTGTTCGTTGTGGGGTAGTGCCGTGACGGGGTCCCAGCGTTCCCCGGCATCCTTGGCCAGTGCCCGGGTGAGATGTCCCTCGGGGACCTTGAGCACGTTCTCAAGCTCCTTGAGCACCTTCAAGGAGCGCGCTCGGGTGGGCAGCGATCGGCCGGTCTGCCAGTAGCTGAGAGTGGCGATCGAGACGGGAGCCTCGGCCTTGCGCAGGTGCTGGCTGATCCGCTCCAGCGTCAGATTGCGCCGTGCGATGGCCTCGGAGAGGACGGCAGCGAACTCGGACGGTCCGGAGCCGAGGCGGTGGTGGTCCGGTGACGACATGGATCCATCATGACCCAGGACCCCGGGCAGGTTGAGGACCCGGGTGGCAAGGGGTGTTGACGTTTTGTCGGAGGGCCCGTCTATAGTCGCACATGCTCGAACGGATGTTCGAAAAAGGAGGGTGTGGTGCGCAGGTGTGACGAGTCGATCGAGGTGCGGACGGGGCACGCCGACCGGGACGATGCCCCGTCCCTCTTCCTGTGGCGCAACCGACTCTGGCGAGTGCTCGAAGTGCAGTCGCGGTGGGTCGAGGCCACTCCTTGGTGGGAGCAGGCCGGGGTGCGCGCCGCCCGAGGAGACTGGGGTGATGGCCAGGAGGGCGGTGGGCTGGAGGCCGCCGTCGTCGACCTGGAGGCCGAGAGCGAGGTCTGGCGGGTGGAGGCGGCGGATGGTCGCCATGCGAGCCGGGGGGTCTATGAGCTGGCCCACCACTGGGGGGACGGCAGCTGGCGGCTGCGGGCGGTGGTGGACTGATGCCGGATCCCTTCGTGCACCTGCGGGTGGCCTCCGGCTACTCGCTGCAGTACGGCGCCAGCCATCCGGGGGAGCTGGTGGCCACGGCCGCCGCCCACGGCATGGACACCTTGGCCATCACCGATCGGGACGGGCTCTACGGGGCGGTGCGTTTTGCCAAGGCCTGCCTGCGTACCGGGGTGGCTCCCGTGGTGGGGGTCGACCTGGCCGTTCCCTTCGGGGCGGAGGCCCGGCGTGGGCGCGCCACCCCGGTGCGTCGGACTGCCGCTCGCGGCGGCATCATTCGTGACCTGCGCTTGCCTCGCGTGGTGGCCATCGCCACCTCACGGGCCGGCTGGGGGCAGCTGTGCCGGCTCACCACCGCCACCCACCTGGCCGGGCAGCGGGGGCATCCGGTCAGCAGCCCGGAGCGCTTCGCCGAGCACGCCAGCTCGGGGGAGCTGTTGGTGATGCTGGGGGCCGATTCGCAGTTCGGGTTGCACCTGGCCGAGGGGCGCTCCGACCTGGCGGAGCGGGAACTGCGTCGCTGGCTCGACCTGGTGGACCCGCACCAGCTGGTGGTGGGCCTCACCAACCACCAGGTGGCGGGCCAGGGGGTGGGCAGCGCACACCAGGCGGCCGGCATGCTCACCTTGGCCGACCGGCATCGCCTCACCGCTGTGTTGACCAACCAGGTCCGCATGGCACACCGGCACCAGGCCGCGGTCACCGACGTGTTGGATGCCGCGCGTCGCCTGGTGCCACTGGACGTCCGCAATGTCGACCGACGCAATGCGGAGGCCCACCTGAAGTCCGGCAAGCAGATGTTGCAGGTTGCCGAGGAGGTGGCCCGGCTCGGTGGGCGTGGGTCGGACGGCGCGCAACGGCTGTTCTCCGACACTCGCACCACGGCGCTGCGCGCCCGGCTCGATCCGCGCAGTGACATCGGGTTGGGTGAGGTGCACCTGCCCGAGTTCGAGGTGCTTGGTCTGGGGCAGGCCAGTCAGGCCGAGGCGATGGCGGCATTGCGGCTGCGGTGTGAGGCGGGCATCTCGGAGCGTTACGGTGCGCCCACCCAGCAGGTGCTGCGCCGCCTTGACGAGGAGCTCGACGCGATCGCCCAGCTGGGCTATGCCTCCTATTTCCTCACCGTGGCCGATGTGGTGGAGATGGTGCGGCAGTTGGGCATCCGGTGTGCGGCGCGGGGCTCGGGGGCAGGCAGCCTGGTGAACTACGTGCTGGGCATCTCCGGCGTCGACCCCTTGGCCTACGGGTTGGTGATGGAGCGATTCCTGTCGCCCTTGCGGCAGGCCCTGCCAGACATCGACCTGGACGTCGAGTCGGCCCGACGCCCCGAGATCTACCAGAAGGTGCTCGACCACTTCGGTGGCGAGCGGGTGGCCTGCGTCGCGATGTTGGAGACCTATCGGGTGCGCCATGCGGTGCGCGACGTCTCGGCTGCGCTCAGCCTGCCGCCGGCCGAGGCCGATGCGATCGCCAAGGCATTCCCGCACATTCGGGCCCGCGATGCGCGCAAGGCCCTGCGAGACCTGCCCGAGCTCAGGAAGGCCGGTCTGGCGGAGCAACGGCTGGACGTCCTGTTCCGCCTGGTGGAGCAGCTCGACGGGTTGCCCCGGCACGTGGCGCTGCATCCCTGTGGCGTGATCCTCAGTGATGCCACCCTGACCAGCCGTACCCCGGTGGAGGCCAGTTTCGAAGGTTTTCCGATGAGTCAGTTCGACAAGGACGACGTGGAAGACCTGGGGCTGCTCAAGCTCGACGTGCTCGGGATCCGGATGCAGTCCTCGATGGCGCATGCCCTGGGCGAGTTGGAGCGCACCACGGCGAGCGTGCCTGACATCGACGCCCTGGCGCCCTTCGACGACCCGGCCGTCTACGACATGATCGCCCATGCGCAGACCCTGGGCTGCTTCCAGATCGAGTCCCCGGGGCAGCGGGAGCTGGTGGGCAAGTTCGGGCCCAGCACCTTCAACGACATCATCATCGACATCTCGCTGTTTCGTCCTGGCCCGGTGAAGTCGGACATGGTGATCCCCTTCCTCGATGCGCGTCAGGGATGGAGCAGCCCAAACCACCTGCATCCTGATCTTGAACCGGTGCTGGCCGAGACCGGTGGGGTGGTGGTCTTCCATGAACAGATCATCAAGATCATCTCGGTGATGACCGGCTGCAGCCTGGCGCAGGGCGATGAGGCCCGCCGCGCCCTGGGCGATCCCGCCGGTCAGCTCGACGTGAGGCAGTGGTTCGTGCCGCTGGCTCGGGAACGGGGCTATCCGGCGCAGGTGGTGGAGAAGGTCTGGAGGGTGTTGGAGTCCTTTGCCAGTTTCGGTTTCTGCAAGGCGCACGCCGCGGCCTTCGCCCTGCCCACCTATCAGTCGGCCTGGTTGAAGCGGCACCATCCGGCACATTTCCTGGCCGGGGTCCTCACCCATGACCCGGGCATGTACCCCAAGCGGTTGATCTTGGAGGAGGCGCGGCGTTGTGGGATCCAGCTGCTCGGCGTCGACATCAATCATTCGGATGACGCCTACCGGGTGGAAGCCCTCGCTCCGTCCTCCTCGGTCCCCGAGCCTGTCGAGGGGTTGCTTTCCTCGGTCCCCGAGCCTGTCGAGGGGTTGCTTTCCTCGGTCCCCGAGCCTGTCGAGGGGCTTCCCGATGGGCGGGGCTGGGGCATCCGGATGAGCCTGTCCGACGTGAAGGGAGCCGGCGGGCCGGAGGTGGCGCGGATCGTCGCGGGTCAGCCCTATGGTGGGCTGTCCGACTTCTGGTCGCGGGCCCAGGTGTCCGCGCCCCTGGTGGAGAACCTGGTGCTGTGCGGCGCCTTCGACGAGCTCTACGGGGTGGGGCGCCCCTCGGCGGTGCTGCGCCACGGCAGGCTGACCCGACGCGATCTGCTGCTGGCCCTGGCCGACCTGAAACGGCAGGCGCGAGCCGATGCTCGTGCCGCAAGCCGTGCTCGGGGGCTGCGTCGCAGCGCCCCGGTGGTGGCCAGCGGTGACGACCCTCGTGATCGCGCTCGACGGCAGGCTCGTACCCCAACCTTGCCCGGCACCGGCAGCGCCCAACCAGCGGGAGTGCAACTGGCCCTGGACTTCACCGAACCGGTCGAGGAGCCCCTTTCGTCGGCCGGGACTCCCACCGACGTGGTGGCCACCGGGCTGCCGGAGATGGGGCACGATGAGCGGCTCGCGGCCGAGCTGGAGATCCTGGGGCTCGATGTCAGCCAGCACGTGGTGGAGGGCTACCGCGACCTGCTCGACGAGCTGCACACCTGCGACTCGGTGGACCTGTTGCGCCACCGCCAGCAGGCAGACCTGCTGGTGGCCGGAGTGAAGGTGGCCACCCAGACGCCGCCGGTGCGCAGTGGAAGACGGGTGGTCTTCCTCACCCTGGACGACGGCACCGGGCCGGTGGACTGCACCTTCTTCGAGGATGCCCAGGGGCCCTATGCCAACACCGTCTTCTCCAGCTGGTTGTTGCTGGTGCGGGGCCAGTTGCGTCGCACCGGGCCCAGGGGAGTCTCGCTGCGTGCGACGGGAGCCTGGGACCTGGCGGAGCTGCACCAGGTGTGGGCCTCCGAACGTGATCGCGGTGCGGGCAGGGCCGCTGCACTGGCTGCGGTGCTGGAGATCATCGAACGGGTGCCCGAGGGGGACGGCCTGGTGGGGGAGCGGCTCGGATCGGGTGAATCAGCACCCCAAGGGCGTTTCGGCCCCGAGCACGAGACCCGGGCTGGTGGCATGGGGCGGCGTCGAATGCTGGTGCATCCCAGCGGGTTCAAGCAGTCGCCCTATGCCGACGTGAAACCCGCCGGGACGCCCGTCGCCCAGGCGCCGCGCAAACTGTGGCACTCCTCGCCCGGGAGTTCCGGCCGATGAGCGTGCCTCCTCAACAGGGCGGAGCGCAGTCGGCGTGGCGTGAGGGACGAACGCCGTCGGTTGCGGGGCGGAGCGCGGGGGGTTCGAGGGGGGTCGTCCCCCCTCAACATGACGCTGCCCGCGTGATCCTCCACGTCGACATGGATGCCTTCTACGCCAGTGTGGAGATGGCTCGGCGGCCGGAACTGCGCCACCGGCCGATGTTCGTCGGTGGTGCCCAGCGCGGGGTGGTGCTCAGCGCCAACTATGAAGCCCGCAAGTACGGGGTGGAGGGTGGCATGAGCTCGGTCCGGGCCCGGCGACTGTGTCCCCAGGCGACGGTGGTGCCGCCAGATTTCGACACCTATCAGATGGTCTCCAGGGGTGTCTTCGCGATCTTCGGCACCATCACGCAACAGGTGGAGGCGGCCAGCATCGACGAGGCCTTCCTGGACATCACGGGATCGCTGCGCCGGCTGGGGGATCCGGTGGCCATCGGGGAGCGGTTGCGCGCGCAGGTGACGGATGAGCAACAGGTGACCTGCTCGGTGGGCATCGGCCCCAGCAAGTTCGTCGCCAAGCTGGCCAGCACCCGGGCCAAGCCCGACGGGCTGCTGGCGGTGCGTCCCCACCAGGTGGTGGAATTCCTGCATCCGCTGCCCGTGGAGGCCATGTGGGGGGTGGGGCCCAGCACGGCGGGGCGGTTGCGGCAGCTGGGGTTGGTGCACGTCGCTGACCTGGCCCACACGCCGCGGGCCACCCTGCAGCGGGCCTTCGGGGCCCGGCAGGGCGGACAGTTGCACGACCTGGCCTGGGGCAAGGACACCCGACGGGTGGTCCCCGAACAGGTCGAGTGTTCCATCGGTGCCCAGGAGACCTTCGGGCGAGACACGGATGACGTCGAGCTGGTGCGGGTGGAGCTGTTGCGGTTGAGCGCCCGCGTCGCCGCCCGGATGCGGCGGGCGGGGATGTTGGGCCGCACCGTCACCGTGGAACTGCGTTTTGCCGATTTCAGCACCATCAGTCGTTCCACCACGCTCAGTGGACCGACCGACGTGACCGACGAGATCTTCGACGGGGGATGGCGGGCCTTCCGTGCGCTGAACCTCCAGCGGGCCCGGATCCGTCGGGTCGGGGTGCGGGTGGAGGGGCTGGTGGAGGCGGACAAGGCCTTCCAGCAGCCCCCATTGGATGCCCCGGACAAGGGAATGCGGGAGGTTGAGGTGGTGGCAGACCAGGTGGTGCGTCGCTTCGGTCCGGCGGCGGTGCAGCGGGCGTCGCTGACGCGGCGCTGAGGGGGCACGGCATCCCTTTCGCCCCGGAGCTGCCCGACATACACTGGTGTGTACGAACGTAAGGAGGCTGGCATGGCCCTCTCGGAGCAGGAACAGCGCTTGCTGGAACAGCTGGAGGCATCGCTGACGGCTGATGACCCGGCACTGGCCAGCACCCTGCGTGGCGAGGCCCCCCGCGTGCCGTCGCGTCCTCGTCGCACCGGAGCCCTGGCCGCGGCCTTCGTCGTGGGGCTGGGCGGTCTGGTCGGCGGCATCCAGGCGCACCCCGTGGTGAGCGTGCTCGGCTTCATCGTGATGCTCATCTCCGCCGTGATGCTGGCGGAGCAGACGCGTCAGGTCGGCCAGCTGTCCGCCCAACACCCGGCCCAGCGTGCCCAACGCAGGGCTGCCGGCGTCGACCTCGACCAGCTCGACCGTGCCGCAGAGCGGTGGCGTCAGGACGAGGGTCGCTGACAGGCTGACACAAGCTGACAGGTACCTACACGAAGGAGGGCACATCCCCGCGGGGATGTGCCCTCCTTCGTTCTTGCCCGGCTTTCGTCGTCCCGGCTCCGGCTCAGCGGCTCGGACCGTCCGCGTCGTCGTCGAAGCTCGGCGGCTCCTCGGTCTCCACGGCCTTGGCGCGCGGGGTGCCGCGCAGGCGCTTCCACAGCGAACGGGGCAACAGCAGCGCCAGCGCCCGGTCGGTGCGGGTTGCGCCGGAGCGCAGGTCCTGACGCACCGTGCGGGTATCGGTCGCCAGGTCTCCCAACGGGCCCAGGTCTCGGGCGTAGCGGGAGCGTTCCACCTCCAGCGAGAGACGATCCATGGCGGCGCTGCCCTCGTCGGCCAGCAGGGGAGCGATCCCGGCGGCCCGCTCGCGCGGGGTTCCAAGAGGCCATTCGTGGCCCAGGTCGTGCACCGTGTCGCGGACCTCGGCCCACGCATCGGCCACCTGCTGGTGGCCGTCCCCGCGGCCGGACAGGCGACGACGACGGGTCAGGGCGCGCACGATCGCAGGCAGGCCGAGCAGCAGCAGGACGCCCAGCACACCGGCGGTCCAGCCCAGCAGGCGTCCCAGCGGCAGACCCTCGTCCTGGGTGGGGGCGGGGGCAACACTCGGGGTGGGGGTGGCCGAGGCCTTCGACGGAGTGGGGCTCGGCGTCGAGGCCTTGGAGCTGGCACCACCCGAGGCGGTGGCCGACGGCAGCGGCTTGACGTCCTTGTTCACCAGGGACCACTCCGGGGCGGACGCGACGCGGCTGGTGGGCTCGAAGCGCACCCAGCCGTAGTCGGCGAAGTAGAGCTCGGGCCAGGCGTGCATGTTGCTGGCCTTCACCTCGTAGTGGTCACCGACCTTCTCGCCGGGCAGGAAGCCCACCGAGACACGCGAGGGGATTCCCTCGATGCGGGCCATCAGCGCCATGGCGGAGGCGAAGTGCACGCAGTAACCCGTCTTGTCGCGGGTGAGGAAGTTGGTCAGCACGTCGAAGCCGTCCCCGGGCGGGGCCGTGGTGGAGTAGCCGAAGTTGCGGGGGCTGGCCAGGTAGGCCTGGATGGCCGCGGCCTTCAGCACGGGCGTGGAGGCGTCCTTGGTCACCTGGTGGGTGATGTCCAGGATCGTCTTGGGCACGTTGTCCGGCACAGAGGCGGTGGTCTTGGCATCCGGCGGCGTCCCCGGCTGGGCCAGGGTGAAGGTCTCCGCCTGGGGGTCGTTGAGCGTCGAGACCACCTGGTAGCTCTTGTCACGAATCGCGTCGGTACGCCCCTTGTCCTCGGTGGACAGGATCGTCAGCGTCTGCGGATCGAAGCGCCAGCGTCCCTCGGCGGTGAAGCTCTGCGGGGCATAGGGCGCGGGCAGGTACTCGCTGCTCAGGTCTCGCACCTGGACCTCGGTGGTGATCTTCTTGCCCGATTGGGTCAGCCCCGGGGGAGTGGGCAGGGCCCCGTCCTTCAAGGACACGGGTGCCATGTGCCACCCGTCGGCGTCCATCACGGTCAGGGAGGCGGTACGCAGGTAGAGCGGCTGGTCTGACTTGTAGGTGAGCACCACCCGGTCTGCCGGAAGGTTGAGGTTCTTGGACAGGTCGATGCTCGGGTCGGCCATCTGGATCGGGCTGTTGCCGCGCGGGCGGGCCGACTCGATGTCCAGACTGCCAAGCCGCGGCACCACTGCCCCCAGCGCCAGGGAGAGCGCCAGCACGGGGATGCCGACCAGGGCGCCGAGCCGGGCGGCGCCGCTGGTGGTGTGCCCCTTGGTGGCGGTGTCGCTGCCCAGGTTTCGGGTCCAGGCGGCGTTCTCGTTGATGCCATGGGCCAACAGCACCAGCAGGTAGCCCAGTCCCAGCAGCACGAAGACACTCCAGTGGACGTCGTCGCTGAGGGCCAGCCCCGGAATCAGGTAGAGGGTCAACAGCGGTGCCAGCATCCAGGCCACGGCCTGCAAGGTGAGCACCAGCAGGTCGGCCAGGATGGTCACCAGACCGATCAGCAGGACCATCAACCAGCGCAGTCCGGCGGTGGCCGCCATCGGGGCACTCTGCACCCTGATCTGCATCACGGAGTCGTTCCAGAGCTTGAGCACGCCAGCCAGGGTGCGGCCGTCCGCCGGCTGTGCGGCCAGCCCCAGACCGACTGCGATACCGGCCAGTGCCACCAGCTGGATGGCGTGGATGGCCAGGGGCGGCAGGTTGGTGCGTCGGCCCAGCAGGGAGATGGCCTGGATGACCACGACGACGCCGGCGGCATGGATCAGGAATCCGCGGTCGACGGTCAGTGGGGTCAGGCTCGCCGCGCCAAGCATCATGGCCAGGGCGACGGCGATGGACAGGCGATCGGTTGCGCGCATCAGGCGCCACCTCCTCGGTGCTCGAGCTCTGCCCAGGCCTCGGCGACGGAGCTGCCGCGCTTGACCTGGACGACGCGCCACTGTGCCTCGGTGAGTTGACGAACACAGTCCTCGTGCTGGGCCATCACCTCGGGGTCGGCCCGCAGACCGCGGATGGTGAAGGAGTCGACGTCGAGGACGATCGCCAGGCCGACGGTGCGGCCCTTGCGGGCGGTCGCGAGCGCGGCGACGTCGGCGGGATTGAGACGCCCCAGGACTGCGACCAACATCTCGCCCTGACGGTGCAGATTGGTCTCCAGCGCGGTCTCCAGGCTGGTGACGTCGCTGAGGTCCTCGTCGGTCATGGCCAGCAGCACGGCCTCACGCGCGGCATAGGGATCCTCTGCACTGGCGGTCGGGACCCGTCCCTCCACGTCCACCATGGTCATTCGGAATCCATTGGTGAGCAGGTGGTGCGCGATGCTGGTGACCGCCGAGACGGCCCACTCGAAGCTGGCCGTGCGGCCCGTGCCGGCATG
The DNA here is from genome assembly GCF_048595755.1 of Luteococcus struthionis. Taxonomy (GTDB): domain Bacteria; phylum Actinomycetota; class Actinomycetes; order Propionibacteriales; family Propionibacteriaceae; genus Luteococcus. The sequence goes on along the minus strand of NZ_CP184360.1, from coordinate 212,029 downwards.
CGAGGAGGCGCGGGAGTCCAGCAGGATCGTGACGCTGGGGTCCCAGGCCTGCTCCTCGCGACGCACCATGATCTCGCCCTTGCGGGCGGTGGAGCGCCAGTGGATGCGACGCACGTCGTCGCCGTCGCGGTACTCGCGCACCAGCACGTCGTCCTGCCCCACCAGGCCGATCTTCTGCGGGGTGGACTCGCCCGAGGCATTGTTGCCCGAGGCGGAGCCCAGCGGACCCAGGGGAACCACCTCGGGCGTGACGAGCACCTCGTTGGTGGCGCGGAACTGCCGGTCGATCTGCGCCAGCCCGAAGGGGTCGACGGCGCGCACCAGCAGGGGGCCGACGCGGTAGCGGCCACGGGCCAGGCCCATCAGCGGGTAGGTGATCTTGCGCTGCCAGTCACCGGCGAAGGTGTGGATGGTGAAGCGGGGTCGGCGGCCCAGTTCGCGCGGCACGGTGTCCTCGAAGCGCAACAGGCCCACGGGCAGGGCGCCGGCCTTGCGCAGGCTGAGCGTGGCGTCCATCCGCTCGCCGAGCGTGACGCGTGGCGGGTCGATGGTGCGCTCGCTGACCAGGTGCAGGCGGGAGCGCCCGACCACTGCGATGGCGGCCAGCGGCAGCAGCAGGAGCAGGAGGCAGACCCGGGCCAGATCACGCTGGCCGAAGGCCATGCAGGCGATCAGGCCCACCAGGCTGACGAGCAGGAAGACCCGCCCGCGCCCGGTGAGCGCTCGCCATGACTTGGCGATCAAGAATTCATCTCCGGTCGGGAATGGCGACGGTGTCCACCGCCGCGTCGATGATCTCCGCCACGGTGCGGCCAGCCAACTGCGCCTGCACCGAGGGCAGGACGCGGTGCCCGAGCACCACCGGGGCAAGGTTCTGCACGTCATCCGGGATGGCGTAGTCGCGCCCGGCCATCGCCGCCTGGGCGCGCACGGCGCGCAGCAGCTGCAGGCTGGCGCGGGGGGAGGCCCCCAGACGCAGGTCCTTGCTGGTGCGGGTGGCGGCCACCACGCCGACGATGTAGTCCTTCACGGCCGGGGCCACGTACACGCCCTTGACCGCCTCGATCAGGGAGACGATGGTGTCGGCGTCGGTGACGGGCTGCAGGGCATCGAGCGGGTTGGCGGCGCCGTGAGAGTCGAGCATGTCGAGCTCGGAGGCGCGGGTGGGGTAGCCCATCTCGATGCGGGCCATGAAGCGGTCACGCTGGGCCTCGGGCAGCGGGTAGGTGCCCTCCATCTCGATCGGGTTCTGGGTGGCGACCACCATGAAGGGCAGGGCCAGCTGGTGGGTGATGCCGTCGCTGGAGACCTGACGCTCGGCCATTGCCTCGAGCAGTGCGGACTGGGTCTTGGGGGAGGCGCGGTTGATCTCGTCGCCCACGACGATGTTGGCGAAGATGCCACCGGGCTTGAACTCGAAGGAGTGAGTGTCCTGGTTGTAGATGCTCACGCCGGTGATGTCGCTGGGCAGCAGGTCGGGCGTGAACTGCAGGCGACGCACGCTGCAGTCGATCGAGCGCCCCAGCGCCTTGGCGAGCATGGTCTTGCCCACGCCCGGCACGTCCTCCACCAGCAGGTGTCCCTCCGCCAGCAGTACTGCCAGCGCAATGTCGATCTGTTCGCTCTTGCCCTCGATGACGCTCTCAATGGCGGTGCGGACCGCGCCCATCACGTCGACCACGTCGGACAGTGTGCGGGCAGGTGCCCCATTCTGCTCCACCGGGTTCTCCATTCTCGTCGGGCACCCACGTGGCGCCGTCTTCTGCGTTGCCTTGGGCGAGCGCTGGAAAACAGGTGTTCCCGCAGGCGCACGCTCGTTGCACCCTACCGTGCACCCCCGCCCGTCCCAACGTCGAGCGGCGCAGCTGCAGCGAACCTGAAGAAGGCCCACAGGGGGCGTTTGGGGAGCAAGTGGTGTTGGAAGTGGGGCGTTGTGGAGTATTGTGGAGTGCAGTGGAGGGAAACGGCACGATCGTGGAGTGAGCGGAGGTGGCCCGGTGTTCCTGGGTACTCACACTCCGAAGCTCGACGAGAAGGGTCGCTTCTTCCTGCCGGCGAAGTTTCGCGACGAGCTGGCCGACGGTCTGGTGATCACCAGGAGCCAGGACAGGTGTCTGGCGATCTATCCGACCGCGACCTTCGTCGAGATGACCAAGCAGGTGAGCACTGCTCCGACGACCCTCAAGCAGGTTCGTGACTTCCAGCGCATGCTGGCGGCCGGCGCCTCGGACGAGACGCCGGACAAGCAGGGCCGGGTGACCATCCCGTCCCAGCTGCGTCAGTACGCCGGTCTCGAACAGCAGATCGTCGTGGTGGGTGCCATCAACCGCGTGGAGGTCTGGGACGTCGCTGCGTGGGAGGAGTACTCCGCTGCGCAGGAATCGGTCTTCGCCGAGATGAATGAAGAGGTCTTCCCCGGCCTGTGAGTCGGGGATCGACGGTTGACGGATTGTGCCACGAGGCTTCAATCCGGGAGCATCCAGGCTCCCTGGCTCACCTTCCCCGGTGCCAGGTGGCCCGATTCGCTTCCCGGGTTGAAACCCCGAGGCACAAACGAACGGATTGGTGGGTCGAATGGGCGAGACCGAGCTGGTGGACACGTCCGCCGCGGCCGCAGCCGATCCTGCCCGCATCCACATCCCCGTGATGCGAGACCGCATCCTCGAACTGCTCTCCCCGGCGCTCCAGGAGGCCGGGAGCATCCACGTCGACGGCACGCTGGGCATGGGTGGCCATGCCGAGGCGGTGCTGCGGGCCTGCCCCCAGACGCGGGTGATCGGCATCGACCGCGATCCCTCGGCCCTGGCCATCGCGAGCAAGCGCCTGGAGTCCTTCGGGGAGCGTTTCACCCCGGTCGAGGCCGTCTACGACGAGCTGCCCGACGTGCTGGACGAACTCGGGGTGCAGCACATCGACACGATGTTGCTTGACCTGGGGCTGTCGAGCCTGCAGATCGACCGCCGTGAGCGTGGATTCGCCTATTCGGTGGACGCGCCGCTCGACATGCGCATGGACGGCAAGCAGGGGCTCACCGCCGCAGAGGTGGTCAACACCTACGAGCCGCGGGACCTGCTCCGGATCCTGCGGGTCTACGGCGAGGAACGCTTCGCCGACCGGGTCGTGCGTCGCATCGTCGCCGAGCGCGAGTCAGAACCCTTCGTTCGCTCCGCTCGTCTGGTGCAGGTGATCCAGGACGCCATCCCGATGGCTGCTCGCAAGAGTGGCGGCCACCCGGCCAAGCGCACCTTCCAGGCCCTGCGCATCGAGGTCAATGCAGAGCTGGAGGCACTGGAAGGGGTGCTGCCTGCCGCACTCGAGGCGCTCGGGGTGGGGGGACGTCTGGCAGTGCTGGCCTACCACTCCCTGGAGGACCGGATGGTGAAGAACCTCTTCCGCGTCGGGTCCTCCGACTCCGCACCGGCCCACCTGCCCGTGGTCCCCGAATCCATGCAGCCCGAACTGCGGTTGCTCACCAGGGGTGCGGAGAAACCCTCCCAGGAGGAAGTCGAGACCAATCCCCGTGCAGCCTCCGCGCGGCTGCGGGTTGCCGAACGCATCAGGAGTCCACGATGAGCGCACTGCTTGCGCCGCTGGAGCAGATCCAGGAACGCGCCTCGCAGCGCGCCGAGCGCCCTGCCCTGCAGTCCGTGCAGACCAGCCCCTTCCGGCTCTCCCGGGTGGCCTTCACCATCTTCCTGCTCACGCTGCTCGGCGCCGGGATGGTCGGGGTCCTGCTGTTGAACACCGCCATCCAGCAACGGGCCACCACGGTCGCCCAGGCCCAGCGCACCGCCGACGACCTGGGCCACCGCCAGGCCTCCCTGAACGCTCGGGTGCAGCAGCTGCGCTCCAGCTCAGACCTGGCGGATCGCGCCTGGCAGATGGGGCTGCGTCCCAACCCGTACCCCGTCTTCGTGCAGCTCGACGCCGACGGCAAGGGCGGTCGGGTGCTGGGTGAGCCGAGCCGGGTCACCGGCCAGGAGATGCCCAACCAGCACTATCGCAGTGCCGACGAGGTCACCGCGGCCATGGAGAAGGCCCGCATCGCCCGGCAGACGCAATTGGAGAATGAGCGCAAGGCACGGCTGGCGGCCATCGAGGCCCGCAAGGCGAAGGCCGAGGCGGAGGCCCGCGCCAAGGCCGCGGCCGATCGCGCGGCAGAGGCCAAGAAGGCCGCCCAGCAGAAGGAAGCTCAGAAGAAGGCTGCCCAGAAGAAGGAAGCCTCCGCGGCCAATACCGGGGGCAACTGATGGAGCAGCGTCCCAGCGGGCGTGCGTCCCAGCGGCGCACGCCACCCTCTGGCGCTCGGCGGGCCCCGAGGGGCCGAGCCGCAACCGGCGCACGCCTCCAGCTCGCGCCGGTCACCACCCGGCTGCGTTGGCTGCTGCTGATCATCCTGGTGGTGCTCACCCTGTTCATGGGGCGGGCTCTGCAGTTGCAGGCCTTCGACTCGCAGGCCTATGCGGCCAAGGCCGCCGCCCAGATGACCCACACGGTGCCCCTGGTGCCGCAGCGGGGCAGGATTGCCGACCGTTTCGGAACCGTGATGGCCGACACCGTGCCCGCGGTGAAGATCATCGCCGATCCCAGCATGATCGAGCGCAATGGGGCCGACAAGCGTCGCGAGCTCACCGAACGTGAACAGGCCATCGGCAAGGCCGCCCCCGGGGCCATGGCAGCGGTGCTCGCCAAGCATCTGGGTGGCAAGCCGGCGGACTTCCTTCCCGCGCTGACCGCCCGCGACAAGGCGGGCAAGCCCTTGCAGTACAAGGTGGTGGCACCGCAGGTGGAGGCCAGCACGTGGAATGAGATCAACAAGGAGCTGCGCAAGGGCGGCCCGGCCGGCAAGTACGAGGCGGGCTACTGGTACGGCCTCTACAAGGAGGACAATCCCAAGCGCATCTATCCCTCCGGCTCGGTGGGAGGAAACCTGGTGGGTGTGGTGCGTTCGGACGGCACCGCGCTGACCGGCCTGGAGAAGCACCTCGACGACCAGTTGACCGGCACCCCCGGTGTGGAGACCTTCGAGAGCTCGGTCTACGGGCGCATCCCGCTGGGCACCGACGTGCTGACCCCGGCGGTGGACGGCACCAACTACAACCTGACCATCGACACCACCCTGCAGCAGACCACCGAGGCGGCGCTGGCCAAGGGCACCATCAACTCCGCGGCGGCCACCGGCACCGCGATCGTGATGAACGTGAAGACCGGCGAGGTGCTGGCCAATGCCAACCTGCCCGGCTACGACCCGAACAACATCAGCCGGATCGCCGCCAAGAACAGCATGCTGAACCGTTCGGTGGAGGCCATCTACGAGCCCGGATCGGTCCAGAAGGTGCTCACCATGGCGGCCCTGGCCGACAAGGGGCTGGTGACCGCCGACACCCGGGTGGAGGTGCCGCCGAAGTTGGCCTCCGGCAGCGGCTACATCCGTGACTCCTATGCCCACGGCACGGTGCCGATGACCGCGCGCGGCGTGATGGCCAAGTCGTCGAACATCGGCACCACCATGTTGGCGCGGCAACTGGACAAGGCCACCACTGTGGAATACCTGAAGTCCTTCGGGCTGGGACGAAAGACCGGCCTGGAGCTTCCCGGTGAGGGCGCGGGCCTGCTGCCCAAGGCCGACATGGCCGACTACACCCGTGACCAGATCGCCTTCGGCCAGGGCTTGTCGACCACCCCGATCCAGGAGGCGGCGGCCGTGGCGGGCATCGTCAACGACGGTGTCTACAACCCGCCGACCCTGCTGAAGCAGGCGACCAGCAGCACCGGTGAAGAGGTGGAGCTGCCCGACCGCACGCCGCGTCGCGTGATCTCGAAGCAGGCCTCGGCCGAGGTGCGCGACATGATGGAGGCGGTCATCACGCTGGCTCCCGAGGACCGCGCCATCCCCGGCTATCGCACGATCGGCAAGTCGGGCACGGCAGAGCGTGCCGACGGCAAGGGCGGCTATTCCGGTTACACGGCCTCCTTCGTGATGGCCGCTCCCGCCGAGAACCCGCAGATCCTGGTCTACGTGGTGCTCGACGAACCCATCAAGGGGCACCAGGGCTCCGAGGTTGCGCTGCCGGTGGCCCAGGAGGTCATGAAGCTGGCACTTCCGCGCTACGGTGTCCTGCCGGATTCCACTCCGGCGCCCGAGAAACCGTTGGAGTACGAGCCGTGACATCTGACCAGAGCCTGCTGCGCCCCACGGCGCAGGTGCACAGTGAACTCGACGCCCTGTTCGCTGATTCCCCTCCCGGCGCCATCGAGCTGCCGGACGCGTCGGTCCCCGTGACCGGGATCACCCTGGATTCGCGCACCGTCACCCAGGGAGACCTGTACGTCGCCCTGAGCGGAAGCCGCACCCACGGGGCCAGCTTCGCCGCCGGCGCGGTGGAGCGAGGCGCCGTGGCCATCCTGACCGACGAGGCGGGCCGTTCCCAGGCCGAGGCGACCGGTGTGCCGGTCGTGGTGGCGCGTGACGCGCGGGCGACGATGGCGGATGCGGCGGCGGTGCTGTTCGGGCGGCCGGGCGACGAGCTGCTGATGTTCGGGCTGACCGGAACCAATGGCAAGACCACCACCACCTTCCTGCTGGAGGCGGCGCTGGCGGCTGGCGGCCGTCGGGTGGGGACCATCGGCACCAATGGTTTCCGCTTGGACGCGCAGGAGCTGCCCAGCAACCGCACCACCGTCACCACCCCCGAGTCACCCGACCTGCAGGCGCTGCTGGCCGTGATGCGCGAGCGCGGTGCGCAGTGCGTCGCGATGGAGGTCAGCTCCCATGCGCTGGCCCTGCAGCGGGTCGAACGGATCACCTTCGACGTGGCCGGTTTCACCAACCTGGGGCGTGACCACCTGGACTTCCACCCCACCATGGAGGACTACTTCGAGGCCAAGGCCCTGCTCTTCGAGCCCGAGCGCTGCCGCATCGCCGTGGTCAACACCGACGATCCCCACGGCCAGGAACTGGCCCGCAGGATCACCGAGCGGGGCCAGGTGCGGCTGGAGACCACCGGCATGGCCGACAGCGACCACCAGATCATCGCCACCCGTCCCCAGGGGCCGGGAACCTGGATCCACTACCGCGGCCCCCAGGGCGAGCGCGAGTTCACCATCGACCTGCCGGGCGACTACAACGCCCGCAATGCCGTGATGGCCGTGGCCATGGCGACCGCTGCCGGCGTCGAGCTCGACGAGGCGATCGCCGGTGTGGCCCACGCGCAGGTGCCAGGGCGCATGCAGTTGGTCCGCCTGGACGGCGAACAGGCCCCGACGGTCTACGTGGACTTCGCCCACACCCCGCAGGCCATCGAGCAGGCGGTGCGTTCGGCCCGTCCCGGCCCCGGCGGGCGCATCGTCGTGGTCACGGGCGCCGGCGGTGACCGCGACAGTGCCAAGCGGGCCCCGATGGGAGCCGCAGCCGCCTCCGGCCTCGGCATCGTCGTGGTCACCGACGACAACCCCCGCACCGAGGATCCCTCCGCGATCCGTGCCGCGGTGGCCGAGGGCGCTCGCGCCGCAGGACAGGCCGAGGTGGTGGAGGTGCAGGACGGCCGTCGGGCCGCGATCCGGCGGGCCCTGGAACTGGCCGGCCCGGCCGACGTGGTGCTGGTGCTGGGCAAGGGCCATGAGAAGGGACAGATCGTGGGCACCACGATCCATGACTTCGTCGATGTCGACGTGGTGCACGAGCAGTGGAAGCTGCTCGTCGGCGCCGCGCAGGGCACCGGCGACGAGCAACGGGAAGTGCACTGATGAGGACGATGGATGCCGCGACGCTGGCCGAGTGGGCCGGTGGTGAGCTGCAGGGCGACCCGCAGGCCCAGGTGGGGCCGGACGTCGTGATCGATGCCCGCAAGGCCACCGAGGGTTCGGTCTTCGTCGCGATTCCCGGCGAACGGGTGGACGGCCACGACTTCACCGGGCAGGCTCAGGCAGCCGGTGCCGCGGCGGTGATCGGAACCCGACAGACCGAGGCCGAGTTGGCGCACGTCGTGGTGGAGGAGAGCGTCGCCGCACTGTCTCGCTTGGCGCGGCAGGTCGTGGCGCGGGAACAGCAGCGGGGCCTGGTGAGCCTGGCCGTGACCGGCAGCTCCGGCAAGACCTCCACCAAGGACCTGTTGGCCCAGTTGCTGGAGGCCGACGGCCCCACGGTCAGCCCGGTGGGGTCCTTCAACAACGAGATCGGGGTGCCGCTGACCGCGTGCAGCATCGACGCCGAGACTCGTTACCTGGTCAGCGAGATGGGTGCCCGAGGGCTGGGACATGTCGCCTGGCTGTGCTCCTTGATGGCGCCGAGCGTCTCCCTGGTGCTGAACGTGGGCACCGCCCACCTGGGCGAGTTCGGCTCCCGGGAGGCGATCGCCCAGGCCAAGGGCGAGATCATCGAGTCGCTGCCGGCGGACGGCTGGGCGGTGCTCAATGCCGACGATCCGCTGGTGGCGGGCATGGCGCCGCGCACCAGCGCCCGACTGGCCTGGTGGTCGCGCACCAATTGGTCGACCCAACTGGGGGAGCGCCCGGCCGGTGACCTGTTCGTGAGCGCCAGCCAGGTGCAGGTCAATGCGCTGGAACAGTACGGCTTCGTGCTGGAGGTGGAGCGGGACGGCCAGCAGGTCAGCCTGCCCGTGCAGCTGCAGCAGCTCGGCAGCCACCAGGTCTCCAATGCCCTGGCCGCAGCCGCCGGGGCTATCGCGGCGGGTTGCAGCCCGGAGCAGGTGGCAAGCTCACTGTCGACGGCGACGGCGCGCAGCCCGTGGCGGATGGAGATGTCCGTGCGTGAGGACGGCGCTGCCGTGCTCAACGACGCCTACAACGCCAATCCCGGCTCCATGCTCGAGGCGATCAACACCCTGGGACGCATCGCCCGCGCCCGCCGCGACGAGGACTCCTCCTCGCGCAGCTTTGCCGTGCTGGGGGACATGCTCGAACTCGGCGATGATGCCGATGAGCTGCATCGTGAACTGGGCCGTCTGGCCGTGAGGAACCGGGTCGACGAGGTGGTGGCGGTGGGCTCCTTCGCCGAGCGGATCGTCGAGGGCGCCAGGCAGGCCGGCGGCAGTGCCCGTGTGGCCGAGCGCGATGAGGTCGCCGGATCGCTAACCTTGGGACGGGCCGATGTGGTCTTGGTGAAGGCCTCTCGCGGTCTTGCCCTGGAGACGGTGGCGGCCGCCCTGTTGGCCGGGAAGAGTGGAGTGCAACGGTGAAGAACATCCTGTTGGCCGGAGGACTGGCCATGGTGGGGACGCTGCTCGGTACCCGCGTGCTGATCGGCTACCTGGTCCGCAAGGGCTATGGCCAGTTCATCCGGGACGACGGGCCCACCGCGCACCACACGAAGCGAGGCACCCCGACCATGGGTGGCCTGGTCATCCTGGTCTCGGTGGTGCTGTCCTATTTCATCGCCCACCTGGTCACCTGGACCCCGGTCACGATCTCGGCCCTGTTGGTGCTGTACCTGTTCGTCGGCCACGGCGTGCTGGGCTTCATGGACGACTGGGCCAAGATCACCAAGCAGCGTTCGCTGGGCCTGACCGGCAGGGCCAAGCTGGTGGGGCAGGGCTTCCTGGCGGTCAGCTTCGGCCTGGCAGCCCTGTACTTCCCCAATGAGCGGGGCATTCGCCCTGCCTCGACCGCCATCAGCTTCCTGCGTGACATTAGCTGGTTGAACCTGCCGATGGTGCTCGCGGTGGTGTGGATGGTGCTGCTGATCGCCGGCGCCTCCAATGCGGTGAACCTCACCGACGGCCTCGACGGCTTGGCCTCGGGCGCCGCGACCATGGTCTTCAGTGCCTACGCCCTGCTCAACATCTGGCAGTTCAACCAGTGGTGCGGGGCCCAGGCCACCAGCGGCCCGCGCTGCTACGAGGTGCGTGACCCCTACGACCTGGCTGTGGTGGCGATGGCCCTGGCCGGTGCCTGCTTCGGCTTCCTGTGGTGGAATGCCTCGCCCGCCAAGATCTTCCTGGGCGACACCGGCAGCCTCTCGCTGGGGGCCGCTCTGGCCGGCCTGGCGATCCTGTCGCGCACCGAATTCCTGCTGGTGATCCTGGGTGCCCTGTTCGTCATGGAGACGGTCTCGGTGATGATGCAGGTCACCTACTTCAAGGCCACCGGGGGCAAGCGCATCTTCAAGATGACCCCGATCCACCACCACTTCGAACTGCTCGGCTGGGCCGAGGTCACCGTCGTGATCCGGTTCTGGATCATCTGCGGCCTGGCCGTGGCCACCGGGCTCGGACTCTTCTACGCGGAATGGGTGGTGGGCCAGTGAGCTCCCTGGACTGGATCAACGACGCGGACCGGCTCTCGCCCTGGCCCCAGGCCAAGGTGGTGGTGGCCGGACTGGGCACCTCCGGCTTCGCGGCCGCCGACGGACTGCTCGAGGTGGGCGCCCAGGTCACCGTGCTGGACGAGAACGACTCCAGCGCCAATGCCGAGAAGGCCACGGTGCTGGAGATCCTCGGCGCCACCATCGAGTTGGGGCAGGGCACCACGACCACGCTGCCCGACGACGTCGACCTGGTGGTCACCTCGCCGGGCTGGCGTCCCTCGGCGCCCCTGCTGGAGCAGGCCGCGGCGCGGGGAGTGCCGATCTGGGGCGAGGTCGAGCTGGCCTGGCGGATGCAGCATCCCGACCGTGCCGTTCCCTGGCTCGCGATCACCGGCACCAATGGCAAGACCACCACCACCCAGATGCTGGAGTCCATCCTGGCCGCTGCCGGGCTGAAGACCTCCGCCGTGGGCAACATCGGCCGTCCCGTGATGGAGGCCGTGCTGGACGAGACGTCCTATGACGTGCTCGCGGTGGAACTGTCCAGTTTCCAGCTGCACTGGTCCAACAGCGTGCAGATGCACTCGGCCGCGGTGCTGAACCTGCAGCCCGACCACCTGCAGTGGTACGAGGGAGCCGGCTTCGACGAGCAGCTCGACCCGATGGGTCGCTACCGCGCCGACAAGGCACGCATCTACCACCAGGTGCGGCACAGCTGCGTCTACAACGTGGCCGATCCCCTCACCGAAGGCATGGTCGAGGAGGCCGACGTGGTGGAGGGCGCCCGTGCCATCGGCTTCACCCTGGGCGTGCCCGGCATGAGCATGCTCGGCGTGGTCGACGACCTGCTCGTGGACCGCGCCTTCGTGGAGCAGCGCAAGGACTCCGCGATGGAGCTGGCCAAGGTCAGCGACGTCCACCCCAATGCACCCCACAATGTGGAGAATGCGCTGGCCGCGGCGGCGCTGGCCCGTTCCTTCGGCGTCCCCCCGGCCGCCGTGGGCCAAGGACTGCGCAACCTGCAGCTGGGCGGCCACCGCATCCAGACCGTGGCCGAACACGGCGGCGTTCGCTACGTGGACGATTCCAAGGCCACCAACCCGCACGCGGCCAATTCGTCGATGCGGGCCTTCGAGTCCATCGTCTGGGTGGCCGGTGGCCAGGCCAAGGGCACGACCTTCGACGAACTCGTCAAGACCCACGGCGAGCGGCTGCGCGGCGCCGTGCTGCTCGGCGTCGATCGCCACGTGGTGGCCCGCGCGCTGGCCGAGCATGCCCCGCAGGTGCCCGTGGTGGTGCTCGACGACAGCTCCACCACCGTGATGCAGGAGGCGGTTCGCGAGGCCGCCCGCATGGCCAGGCCCGGAGACGTGGTGCTGCTGGCCCCCGGCTGCGCGAGCCAGGACATGTGGAGCGGCTATGACGCGCGGGGCAATGACTTCGCAGCGGCGGCACGGGCCCTGGAGGCCTGACACGCAACCGACGAGCATCACCGACAGGAGGGGAGGGGCGATGGCCAGCAAGGCCCAGGAACCACGCACGAGGCGTGATTCCGCCAAGCGAGGCCGAAGCGCTCGCAGCGGCAGCGGTGCCAGCGCCGTCAAGCCCGGTTCCAGCCGTTGGCGGATGATCGACGATGCCCTGGCCGCGCCGATGGCCTCCTGGTACCTGGTGCTGGTCTCCAGCACCCTGCTGGTCTTCCTCGGCGCGCTGATGGTGCTGTCCAGTTCGTCGGTCTACTCCTCGGCGGTGAACCAGGGCAATCCCTGGTACATCGCCCAGCGCCAACTCTTCTTCCTGGTGGTCGGCCTGCCCTTCGCGGCCTGGCTCGCCTTCCAGAAACCACCGATGCTCAAGCTGCTCAGTTGGGTGGCCTTCATCGGCTCGCTGCTGCTCCTGTTGGCCATCTTCGTGCCCGGGCTGGGCAGCGACGCCGGCAAGGGAAACCTGGCCTGGCTGGTGATCGGCCCGCTCAGCCTCCAACCCTCGGAGTTCGCCAAGCTCGGGCTGGTGATGTGGGCCGCGGCGGTGGCCAGCACCAAGGAAAGGGTGCTCGACCAGCCGCGTGAACTGGCGCCCCTGGTGGCGGGCTTCGCCGTGGTCGAGGTGCTGGTGCTCGCGCAGAAGGACCTGGGCACCGCCCTGGTGATCGGCGCGATCGCCTTCTCGATCCTGTTCGTGCTGGGCGTCCCGATCCGGATGCTGGGCGTGGCCGTGGCAGTCGCCGGGGCGGCCGTGCTCGCCCTGGTGGTCACCAGCCCCAACCGCATGCGTCGTGTCGCCGCCTTCGTCAGCGGCACCGTCGTCGACGATCCCAATGCCTCGCAGCAGCCGCTCTCGGCCATCTATGCGCTCGCCTCGGGCGGCTGGTGGGGCCTCGGCCTGGGCTATTCGCGCCAGAAGTGGGGCAACCTCAACGACGGTGCCCAGAATGACTTCGTCTTCGCCGTGCTGGGCGAGGAGATGGGCCTGATGGGCACCTTGTCGGTGCTGCTGCTGTTCGGGGTGCTGGGCTATGCGGGGCTGCGCATCGCGATGCGAGCCGACTCCTTGTTCGTGCGTGTGCTGGCTGCCGGAACCACCAGTTGGTTGCTCTTCCAGGCCCTGGTCAACATCGGAGTGGCCATGAAGATGCTGCCGGTGGTGGGCGTGCCGTTGCCCTTCATCTCGGCCGGTGGTTCGGCACTCATGGCCAACCTGTTGGCGGTGGGTGTGCTGTTGGCCTGCGCCAGGCAGGAACCAGCGGCGCGTCGGCGGCTGGCCCGCAAGGCTGGCGAGCCCCGTCCCAAGGTCACTACGGTGGTGGACGGAGGCCGATGAGCCCCACCCCACGAGACCTCTCTTCCAGGAGCATCATGTCCGAACAGTCCTTCGTCCCGCCGGAGCGGTCGACGTCCGCCCCGGTCAGGGTGGTGCTGGCCGGTGGGGGGACCGCGGGCCACATCGCCCCGATGATCGCCACCGCCGAGGCTCTGGGCGAACTCGCCCCCGGCGCCCAACTGGCCTGCATCGGCACCAGCAAGGGGCTGGAGACGCGGCTGGTGCCGGCGGCGGGCCTGCCGCTGGAACTGGTGCCGCCCGTGCCGCTGCCGCGCAAGCCCAGCGTCGACCTGTTGAAGGTCCCCAGCCGGTTGGCGGGCTCGATCCGTCGTGCCGGCCAGATCCTCGACGAGCAGCGAGCCCAGGTGGTGGTGGGCTTTGGCGGCTATGTGGCGATGCCGGCCTACCTGGCGGCTCGCCGTCGTGGCCTGCCGGTGGTGGTGCACGAGGGCAATGCCGTGCCGGGTCTGGCCAACAAGGTGGCGGCGCGCTTCGCCCGACGGGTGCTGGCGACCTTCGGCAGCACGCCCCTGCCGGGATGCGAGCAGGTGGGCATGCCGGTGCGACGAGAGATCAACGAGCTGGCCCGCCTGGGACGCGAGAGTCGGGCCCGCGCCGCGAGGGAGTCCTTCGGCCTGGACCCGGATCGTCCCACCCTGCTGGTGACGGGTGGATCGCAGGGCGCGCGCAGCATCAACAACGCCACGCTGGCGGCCCGTGACGACTTGCTCGCCGCCGGGGTGCAGGTCTTGCACGTGTGGGGCCCGAAGAACTTCACCGATGACATGGTGGTGGTCACCGACCCCGGCAGCGGGGCCGGCTACCACCCGGTGGCCTACGTGGACGGCATGGAGAATGCCTACGCGGCCGCCGACATGATGGTCTGCCGCTCCGGGGCGGGCACGGTCTACGAGGCCGGCATCTGCGGACTGCCCGCCATCTTCGTGCCGCTGCCGCACGGCAACGGCGAGCAGGAGCGCAATGCCACCGGCCTGGTCGCGGCCGGCGGTGGCGTGCTGGTGCCCGACGGTGAGCTGGACGGCCCTCGCCTGGTGCGCGAGGTGGTGCCGCGGCTGCAGGACCGCCAGCAGCTGCAGGCCATGTCGCAGGCCGGCCCCGCCCTTTTCGAAGCCGACGCCGCGCGGGCCGTGGCGCGCGCGGTCCTGGAGTGTGCCGCACCGGAGCAAGGAGCAGACCATGTTGCGTGAACCCGTGGAGGTGCTGCCCGCCCAGGAAGTGGGGCCGGTGCACTTCATCGCCATCGGCGGTGCCGGCATGAGCGGCATCGCCCAGCTCTACCACGACCTGGGCGTGGAGGTCTCCGGATCGGACCAGGCCGACTCCCCGGCACTGCGGCAACTGAACCGCAACGGGGTGCGCACCCACGTCGGGCACGACGCGGCGCAGCTGGGCGATGCGCAGACCGTGGTGGTCTCCTCCGCGATCCGCGAGTCGAATCCGGAGCTGGCCGCCGCCCGGGAGCGTGGCCTGCGCATCTGGCACCGCAGCACGGCGCTGGCCGCCCTGATGCTGGGCCGCGAAGGCGTCTCGATCGCCGGCACCCACGGCAAGACCACCACCACGGGCATGACGGCGGTGATGCTCGACGGCGTCGGCGCCGATCCCTCCTATGTCATCGGTTCCCCCCTGGCCAGCACCGGCAAGAGCGCCCACCTGGGCGGCGGCGAGGCCTTCGTGGTGGAGGCCGACGAGTCCGACGGCACCTTCCTGCAGTACCCCACCACCATCGCGGTGGTCACCAATGTGGAGGCCGACCACCTGGACAACTGGGGCAGCGCCGAGGCCTACCACCACGGCTTCCTGCGTTTCGCGACCGGGGAGCGGGTGCGTGCCGTCGTGCTCGACGGCGACGACCCGGTGGCCGCCGCGCTGGGCGACCAGTTGCGGTCGCAGGGGCGCACCGTGGTGGCCTATGGCGAGGGCAAGGGCTGTGAGGTCCGGCTCAGCGAGCTGGACTTCGAGGGCACCTCCGCCGCGGCCACCATCAGCCACGACGGCTGGACCGGCCGGATGCAGCTGCAGGTGCCGGGCCGCTACAACCTGGGCAATGCCTGCGCGGCCTTCGCCGTGGGGCGCCTGCTGGGCCACGACCCGGACGCGCTGGTGCGTGCCGCCAGCACCTTCACCGGCACCTTGCGTCGCTTCCAGCTGGTGGGAGAGGTGGACGGCGTGCGCGTCTACGACGACTACGCGCACCACCCGACCGAGATCCGCGCGGCCCTGACCGCCGCGCGCAAGGCGGCCGAGCAGGGGCGCGTGGTGGCCTGTTTCCAGCCGCACCTGTTCAGCCGCACCCAGGAATTCGCCCAGGAGTTCGGCGAGGCGCTCGCGCTGGCCGACGTCGTGGTGGTCACCGACGTCTATGCGGCCCGGGAGGACCCCATCGAGGGCGTCGACGGCAGCCTGGTGCACGAGGCGGCCCTGGCCGCCGGCGCCGAATCGCTCTACGTTCCCAACAAGGCGCACCTGCCCTCCGCGCTGGCCAACCTGGCCCAGTCCGGTGACCTGGTGATGACCCTGGGCGCCGGCGACGTCACCCTGGTGGGGCCGCTGCTGGTCGACCAGTTGACCGTTCGCCGATGACCCCATCCAGCAGGCTGGAGCGCGGCGATCGTCCACGCCCGGCGACCCCCACCGACGTCTCCGCCGCCATCGAGCAACGCCGGCGGCTGGAGCTGCGCCGTCGACGTCTCACGGTGGCGTTGGCGGCCGCCCTGGTGGCCCTGGCCCTGACCCTGGTCTGGGTGGTGCGCCATTCACCGGTGCTCTCCGTCCGTCAGGTGGAGGTCACCGGCACCCGTCAGGTGAAGCCCGACCAGGTGGTGAGCGCCGCGCAGGTGCCGATGGGAACCCCCTTGGCGCGCTTGGACACCCGTGCCATCGCCGAGCGGGTCAGCAGCGGGATCGTCCCGGTGGGGGAGGTCCGGGTGCACACCAAGCTCCCCGACACCGTCGTGGTGGAGGTCAGCGAGCGTTCGGCCGTTTACCAGCGCAAGGCCGGGGCCCAGTGGCAGTCCGTGGACGCCTCGGGCGTGATCTTCGCCCAGGGGCCGCGCAACAAGCGGGTCGCGGCCGTCGAGACCACCTCGGTCGACAATCGTCTGCTGGCGGACGTGGCCACCGTGGTCACCAGCCTGCCACCGGCCGTGAAGGGGCGGGTGCAGGTGGTGCGGGCCGAGAGCCCCGATCGCATCGAGCTTGCGCTGGACAAGGGCCAGAAGGTGGTCTGGGGCAGCGCGGCGGCCTCCCCCGAGAAGGGGCGGGTGCTCCAGGTGCTCTTGGGGCAGGAGGCCACCGTCTTCGACGTGAGCTCACCGGCCACGCCCAGCACCCGGTGAGACCGGTCGAGGGTTGAGGCTCAAGGGTGGGTTGAGACTCTCGGGCCCCGCGGCCTCCAGTGTTGGACACGACTTTTGTGCACCTCATAGCCTGTGCTGAGTCAACCGTTGCGTCTTCCCGGGCGTCCAGATGGGCTCCATCAGGCGACGACAGGTTCACAAGCTCCGTACTGACAAGAATTGAGGCGGGATCCCCGTGGCGAGTGCTTCGCAGAACTATCTGGCAGTGATCAAGGTCGTCGGTGTGGGCGGCGGCGGTGTCAACGCTGTCAACCGAATGATCGAGGCCGGCCTCAAGGGTGTCGAGTTCATCGCGATCAACACCGACGCCCAGGCGCTGCTGATGAGCGATGCGGACGTCAAGCTCGACGTGGGCCGTGAGCTGACCCGTGGGTTGGGCGCCGGCGCCGATCCCGACAAGGGTCGTCAGGCCGCCGAGGACCACGCCGAGGAGATCGAGGAGACGCTGCGGGGCGCGGACATGGTCTTCGTGACGGCCGGCGAGGGTGGCGGAACCGGAACCGGTGGCGCCCCCGTGGTGGCCAAGATCGCCCGTTCGATCGGTGCGCTGACCATTGGTGTGGTGACCCGCCCATTCTCCTTCGAGGGCAAGCGTCGTTCCACCCAGGCGGAGGAGGGCATCAACCGCCTGCGCGAGGAGGTCGACACCCTCATCGTCATCCCCAATGACAAGCTGCTGCAGATGACCGACCACCAGATCGCCATCCTGGAGGCCTTCAAGCAGGCCGACCAGGTGCTGATGCAGGGTGTCTCGGGCATCACCGACCTGATCACCACCCCCGGCGTGATCAACCTTGACTTCGCCGACGTGAAGTCGGTCATGAGCAATGCCGGATCGGCCCTGATGGGCATCGGTTCGGCCAGGGGAGAGGATCGTGCGCGGGCGGCCGCGGAGACGGCGATCAACTCGCCGCTGCTGGAGGCCTCCATCGACGGTGCACATGGCGTGCTGCTGTCGATCGCCGGTGGTTCCGACCTGGGCCTGTTCGAGGTCTCGGCCGCGGCGAACCTGATCGAGGCGGCCGCGCACGACGAGGCCAACATCATCTTCGGCACCATCATCGACGACGGTCTGGGCGACGAGGTGCGTGTCACGGTCATCGCCGCGGGCTTCGACGGGGGTTCCCCGCCCAAGCGCCAGCCCGGGATCCAGCGTTCCCCGGGGCTGAACATGAATGGCACGCGCAACACGGCCCTCACGCCGCCGCAGGCGCAGAACACGCCCACCGCAACCCAGGTGGCCCGGGGCCCGCAGGTGACGGGATCCACTGCGCCCAGCCAGCCGCAGTCGACCCCGCAGCAGCCCCAGTCGACGCCGCAGTACACCCAGGCCCAGCCCTCGCAGTCGAGCTCGCACCAGGCGCCGGTCAACAACAACTCGGCCTTCGAGACGGCCCGCACGCCGCGGCCGGCCGAGTCCGACGACGACCTGGACATCCCCGACTTCCTGAAGTGAGTGCCGCCGGCTGACGGCCCTTCGATTAGTGCCCCCGACATCGTGTCGGGGGCACTCGTCGTCATACGGCTGGGTGTTGGTGGCGGCTAGGCTCGTCACCATGTTCACGCATCTCGTCCAGCCGGGGGAGGGCCCCACTGGGGTCGGACTGGCCTTCACCGACCGGCACGACGGTTTCAGCGTCGGCACCATGGCCTCGCTCAACCTGGGCCGCACCGATGTGGATGACCTGACCGCCCTGCGGCGCAATGGTGAAGCCGTGCAGGCGGCGCTGCATGTGCCGACCCTGGTGACGCTGCACCAGGTGCACGGCGCCGACGTCCTGGTGGTCGACGAGGATTTCGTCGAGCACCGCTGGGGCCCCGAACACTGGCTCGGGGAGGCGGCCGGGATGCCGCCGCTGCCGAAGGCCGACGCCGCCGTCACCCGCCTCACCGGCGTTGCCCTGGTCATCCGGGTGGCCGACTGCGTCCCGGTGCTCTTCGCCGACGAAGCGGCCGGGGTGGTGGGTGCCGCGCATGCCGGGCGGGTGGGCTTCGACCAAGGGGTCTTGCGGTCCACCCTGGCGGCGATGGAGGAGCTCGGCGCCACCCAGGTGCGCGCCTGGATCGGACCGCACGTGTGTGGCCAGTGCTACGAGGTGCCGCAGCAGATGGCCGAGGAGCTGGAGGCTCGTCACCCCGGTACCGCTGGGCGCACCCGCTGGCAGACCGCCTCACTCGATCTGGGAAGAGGGTGCGAGGCCCAGTTGCGGGAGGCCGGGGTGCAGGTGGAGCGGTTGGATCCCTGTACGCTCGAAAGCCCAGACCTGCATTCGCACCGACGTGATGGTGCCGGTGCCGGCCGTCAGGCAGGCATCATTTGGCGCGTGTCGTGAGTGGCCGTCCCGCACCGGTGCAGCAGGGCAGGTAACCTCGTCGATGACGTCATTTCAGGAGGGCACATGTCGGACAGCAGCATGAAGAAGGTGGGCAAGTGGCTCGGCCTCATCGAGGATTCGCGCTACGACTACGAGGATGACGGGGAGTTGACCGAGGAGGTCTTCACCGACGCCAACCACGAGCCTTCCCAGATCACGTCGCTGCCCGAGCGTCGCTCTGCGGTGCAGGCACCCGCTCCCCAGGCGGTGACGGTGAACCACCGTCCGGTGCCCAACCAGCAGTCCGAACAGGAGCCGGTGCAGCGCACGGCAGACCTGACGCGGATCATCACCGTGCACCCGCGCACCTACAATGAGGCGCGCACCATCGGCGAGCACTACCGCGACAATGTGCCGGTCATCATGAACCTGTCCGACATGGAGGATGCCGACGCCAAGCGTCTGGTCGACTTCGCGGCGGGCCTGATCTTCGGGTTGCGCGGCACCATCGAGCGGGTGACCAGCAAGGTCTTCCTGCTCTCGCCGCAGAATGTCACCGTGACGGCCGAGGACAAGGAACGCATCGCGGCGGGCGGATTCTTCAACCAGAGCTGAGCCTGCTGCGCGGGCGCTGGCCCGATGACGGTCATCCGGCCTGCGGTGGTGTGGCCGATCGGGCTGGAGTAGCCTAGCGATCATGCCCCTGGACAGGGGGCGAGACATTGCCCGCGCCTGCCGGGGGTACGTAGACGCCAACGAGCTGGGAGTTACACATGACGCTGACCCTTGAGGACGTGAAGAACGTTCGCTTCCCGATCGCCAAGCGAGTGGGCGAGGGCTACCGGGCCACCGAGGTGGACGAGTTCGTCGACCAGGTTGACATGACCTTCGGCACCATCCTCGAGGAGAACGAGCGACTGCGGGCCCAGCTGGACGCCCTGGATTCTGATGCCCAGGATTCGGGTGCCCAGGATTCGGAGCTGCAGGCCGAGAACGAGCGGCTTCGCGCCGAGCTCGAGCAGGTTCGCCAGCAGGGCGAGGCCCGTCCGGCGCAGGCCGACGGCGCCGAGGCCGACGCGTCTGAGCTGCAGCGTCTGCGGGATGAGAACCAGGAGCTGCGCGGTCAGGTCGAGCAGCTGCGTGGCGAGCTGGAGAGCGCCCGTCAGTCCACCGGGCTGACGGTGATGGATGGCCAGAACGGCAGCAAGGTCGAGAAGATCGTCGTCTCCACCGCGGCCCAGGCCAGCCCGGCGGTGACCCGCCTGGTGCAGCTGGCCACCGAGCAGGCCGAATCCGTGGTGACCGAGGCCGAGGCCGAGGCCCAGCGCAAGCTCGACGAGGCCAACCGTGAGGCCCACGAGCTCACCACGGATGCCCAGAACCGCGCCGAGCGCACCGAGACCGAGGCACGACAGAGCGCCGAGCAGATGACCGCCGCGGCCAAGGCCGAGGCGCAGCGACTCGCCGCCGAGGCACGCAGCAATTCCGAGCGCGTCAACACCGATGCCGAGAACCGTCGTCGCGAGCTGTTCTCCAAGCTGGAGGCCGAGCGGGACCAGCTGGTGGTCAAGGTCGACCAGCTGCGCGCCTTCGAGAGCGACTACCGCAACAACCTGGCCAGCCATTTTAATCGTCAGCTGGAGCGCCTCAAGGCCGAGCAGCTGGAACCCACCGAGGCCCCGGAGCTGCTCGGGGAGGCCCGCACCGCCGGCGCCCAGGGCAATTCCGCCACGCCGCGCCTGGACGCGCTGCTGGCCGAGGGCAACTGAGCCGGCGCCCCTGCCACAAGTCGTTCCTGCCACAAGTCGTTCGTGGGCCCCGACACCGCCGTGGTGTCGGGGCCCACGCCGTGGTGCTGGCGGGGGTCGGCTGCAGGGGATTGACAGAGGGTGTATCTTCGCACCTCAGACGGCAAGGTGCCGTCGCACACGACGTCGACACCGGGGCCCGGTGTCGCCCCATCACGAGGGAGCAACGAATGGCCAGCAGCAAGTCGAAGGGCGAGCAGGTGGTTCTTCCCGTCCGCGAGGGAGAGGATCCTTGGACCCCCGAAGAGGTTGCGGAGGTTCGCGAGGAACTCACCAGCGAGATCGAGCGCATGCGCAAGGCCATCGAGGTGGCCGAGGCCGAACTGGCCGGCCTGATGCGCGAGGGCAGCGACGGCGCCGGCCGTGACCCGGCCGACGTCGGTTCCTCCAACTTCGAGCGGGACCAGGAGATGTCGCTGGCGCAGAATGCCCGCGAGATGCTCGACCAGTCCGAGCTGGCGCTCAGCCTGTTCGACAAGGGCCAGTACGGCCTGTGCGAGACCTGCGACCAGCCGATCGGCAAGGCCCGACTGCAGGCCTTCCCGCGCGCCACGATGTGCGTCAGCTGCAAGCAGCGCGAGGAGCGACGATAAACCGCGCGGCCCGCGCCAGCCACCAGGCGAACCCATCGCCCACCGCAGCGCGGTGGGCGATGGCCGTTGCGGCCGCCGTGGGTCTGGCGCTCGATCAGGCGACCAAGCAGCTGGCAGTGACCCACTTGGATCCTGCTCGCCCGCCGGAGTTCTTCGGTGGGTTGCTGCGGTTGAAACTGATCCGCAATCCCGGCGCCGCCTTCTCGATGGGGGAGAACTCGACGCTGGCGATCAGCGTGCTGGCGCTGGTGGCCGCGGTCGCCATGCTCCTGGTGGTGGCCCCCCGGCTACGCACGGTGGGGCAGGGACTGCTGGCCGGGATGGCCACCGCAGGAATCGTGGGCAACCTGGTCGACCGACTGGTGCGTCCGCCGGGGCCGATGCGCGGCCATGTGGTCGACTTCTTCCAGGTGCCACACTTCGCCATCTTCAACGTGGCCGACATCTTCATCACGTGCACGGCCCTGGTCATGGTGGTGGCGGCCTTTCGTGCTGATCCCGACGAGGCCGATCCCGACGAGGCAGTTCCCGAGGAGGAGTCCGCATGAGTGTCCTGCTGGTGCCCGACGGCCTGGACGGTGAGCGCGTCGACGCCGCCGCCGCCCGCATGACGGGCCTGTCGCGATCACGGGTTGCCGACCTGGTGGCGGCCGGCGCCGTCCGGCTGGATGGCCTGACGGTCGACAAGCCGTCGCTTCGGGTCGCTGCCGGGGTGATGCTCGAGGTTGACCTGGAGGCGGTTCCCAGCGGGGTGCAGGTGACCCCACGGGAGGTCGAGGGGGTGCGCATCGTGCACGACGACCGCGACATCGTCGTGGTCGACAAGCCCGTCGGCGTGGCTGCGCACCCGTCGCTGGGCTGGGAGGGGCCGAGCGTGGTGGAACACCTGGCGGGCGCGGGATTCCGGATCTCCACCAGCGGGGCGCCCGAACGCCAGGGCATCGTGCAGCGGTTGGACGTGGGCACCTCCGGCCTGATGGTTGTGGCCAAGAGCGAGCGTGCCTACACGGTGCTGAAGCAGGCCTTCCGCGATCGCACGGTCGAGAAGGTCTACCACGCCCTGGTGCAGGGGCATCCGGACCCCTTCGAGGGCACCATCGACGCGCCGATCGGTCGGCATCCGGGGTCGGAGTGGAAGATGGCGATCGTCGAGGGCGGTCGCCGCTCGGTGACCCACTACGAGACCCTGGAGGCGCATCGCGCCGCGACCTTGCTGCAGATCCACCTGGAGACCGGGCGGACCCACCAGATCCGGGTGCACATGAGCGCCATGCGGCATCCGTGCGTGGGTGACCCCACCTATGGGGCCGATCCGGTGCTGGCTGCCCGGCTTGGACTCGTGCGCCAGTGGCTGCACGCGGTGGAGCTGTCCTTCACCCACCCGGGGACGGGGGAGTGGGTGACCTTCCGTTCGGACTATCCGGAAGACCTGCAAAGGGCACTCGACCTGGTTCGCGAGGGCTGAACCGGGCCGCTGGGGGCTGAGACGAACCGTCTCACTGGGCGGCCACTGAGACCCCGCTGTGTGACCCCTTCGTGAACAACCTTCGGCAACTCGGCCCTGACAGACCGCATCTGGGCTTTGGACGGTAGTCTGACAACGTGCGTAGAGCTAATATTGTGTGCACGCTCGGGCCGGCAACGTCCTCCCCGGAGCGTATGGAAGAGATCATCGCGGCAGGCATGGACGTCGCCCGCCTCAACATGAGTCACGGCGACCACGCCGAGCACGAGAAGCGGCTCAAGCTCACGCGCGATGCCGCTGAGAAGCTCGGCCGCACCGTGGGTGTGCTGGCAGACCTCCAGGGCCCCAAGATTCGTCTCGGTCGTTTCGCCGAGGACAAGGTGATGCTGAGCTACGGCCAGACCTTCACCATCACCACTGACGACATCCAGGGCGACCAGACCCGCTGCTCCACCACCTTCAAGGGGCTGCCGGGCGACGTGAACCCCGGCGACCCGATCCTCATCGACGACGGCCGCATCGCGCTGGAGGCCGTCGAGGTCACCCAGACCGACGTGGTCTGCCGTGTGACCGTCGCGGGCCCCGTCTCCAACAACAAGGGCATCAACCTGCCCGGTGTTGCGGTCAGCGTCCCCGCGCTGAGTGAGAAGGACGAGGAGGACCTGCGCTGGGCGTTGGGTCAGGACGTCGACATGATCGCCCTGTCCTTCGTGCGCAATGCCGAGGACATCAAGCGCGTCCACGAGATCATGGACGAAGAGGGCCGCCGCATGCCGGTGATCGCCAAGCTCGAGAAGCCGCAGGCCATCGAGAACCTCGACGCCATCATCGACGCCTTCGACGCCTTCATGGTGGCCCGTGGCGACCTCGGCGTGGAACTGCCGCTGGAAGAGGTTCCGCTGGTGCAGAAGCGCATCGTGCGCGCTGCCCGCAAGTGGGCCAAGCCCGTCATCGTGGCCACCCAGATGCTGGAGTCGATGATCTCGGCGCCGCGTCCCACCCGCGCCGAGGCCTCCGACGTGGCCAATGCCATCCTCGACGGTGCCGATGCGGTCATGCTCTCGGGCGAGACCTCGGTGGGTGCCTACCCCGTCGAGACGGTGCGCACCATGGCCAACATCGTCGAGAACACCGAACAGCACGGTCTGAGCAAGATCAACGAGATCGACTGGGATCCGCACACCACGGGCGGCGTGATCGCCAAGGCCGCGGCCGAGGTGGCCGAGCGGGTGAACGCCAAGTACCTGGTGGCCTTCACCAAGTCTGGTGACACCGCCAAGCGCCTGTCGCGTCTGCGTTCGCCGATCCCGATGCTCTGTTTCACGCCCGACCAGTCGACGCGTCAGCAGCTGACCCTCACCTGGGGCGTCAATGCCCGCATCACCCCCGAGTTCACCCAGAACGAGGAGATGGTGCGCGCCGTCGAGAAGATCCTGATCGAGGACGGCGTCGTGCAGGTGGGCGAGTACATCGTGATCGTCTCGGGTTCCCCGATGGGTGTTCCCGGCAAGACGAACTCCCTGCGAGTCCACAAGATCAAGCCGCAGGCGATGGACGACCACCACTGATCCTGCGCAGGTCATGGCGGGGCGCCCCTGGTGGGGCGCCCCGTCGCGTCCCGCGTGTGAATCGCGGTGCGCAGTGTGGCACAATGGCTTGTCGCCTCTAGCCCGGGTGGCGGAATGGTATACGCGGACGGCTCAAACCCGTCTGGTCTCACGACCGTAGGGGTTCGACTCCCCTCCCGGGCACGATGTGGTCTTGGTGCTTTCGCCACGGTCAAATCTGATGTCTGACAGACTTGGTGCTGGGACGTCGGTTGCACGTCGTCGTGGCACTGACCCCCCCCTGGACACCGCATCACCGCATGTTTTGCAGTCCCCACCGCCTAGCCAAGGACGTTCCGTGAGCAACACCGATTCGAGCACCAGCCGCCCCAAGCCCCGCGTCGTCGTCGCCGAGGACGAGGCGCTGATCCGGATGGACCTGGTGGAGTTGCTTGCCGACGAGGGCTACGACGTGGTCGGCCAGGCCGGTGACGGCGAGGCCGCCGTTGAGATGGCACGCGAGCTGCAGCCAGACCTGGTGGTGATGGACGTCAAGATGCCCAAGATGGACGGCATCACCGCGGCCGAGAAGATCGCCGAGGAGCGCATCGCGCCCGTGGTGATGCTCACCGCCTTCAGCCAGCGCGACCTGGTGGAGCGAGCCCGCGAAGCCGGCGCCATGGCCTATGTGGTCAAGCCCTTCGACGCCTCGGACGTGGTCCCGGCCATCGAGATCGCCATCGGACGTTTCCAGGAGATCCGCGCCGTCGAGGACGAGGTGGCCGACCTGGAGGAGCGTCTGGCCTCCCGCAAGGCCGTCGACCAGGCCAAGGGGATGCTGCAGGAGGGTCTGGGGCTGTCCGAGCCGGAGGCCTTCCGCTGGATCCAGAAGACCGCCATGGACCTGCGCATCTCGATGCGCGAGGTGGCCGAGAAGGTCATCGCCCAGGGCAAGGCCAAGAAGTAGTCCTTCAGGCCGAAGCAGTCTTCGAGGGGCGGGGCCGCACCAGGCAGGTGAGTCGGCCCGTGGCCACCCGCTCGCCCTCGTCGTCGACGATCTCCACCAGATGGGTGCAGATCGTGCGTCCCAGGTGGAGTGCGGTGGCCGTGCCCGTCACGTGACCATTGCGCACGGCACGATGGTGGGTGACCTCCAGGTTCAGGCCCACCGCGATGCCCCCGTGCTCGCGGGCATGTGCCTGCGCCGCCATCGATCCGAGCGTCTCGGTGAGAACCCCGCTGGCCCCACCGTGCAGCAGGCCGATCACCTGGGTGTTGCCCTCCACCGGGATGCGGCCCACGGTCCGTTCGGCGGAGACCTCCAGCAGTTCGAGGCCCATCTTGTCGTCAAGGGCGCTGGTCATCTCGGCGAGCCACTGGGGCAGATCGACTCCGTGCATGGCCGCCACTCTAGGGCGCAAAGTTGTCGGCGGTGGCCACTAGAGTGCAACGCGTGACTAGTGCAGCCGAGAACTCCCGCCCCAAGCTCCTGCTGATCGATGGCCACTCGGTGGCCTATCGGGCCTTCTTCGCGCTGCCCGTCGAGAACTTCTCCACGAGTACGGGCCAGCACACCAATGCCGTCTACGGCTTCACCTCGATGCTGATCAACCTGCTGCGCGACGAGGCGCCCACCCACCTGGCCGTGGCCTTCGACCTGTCCCGGGTCACCTTCCGGACGGAGAGCTACAGCGACTACAAGGCCACCCGCTCGGCCTCACCGGACGAGTTCAAGGGCCAGGTGACGCTCATCCAGGAGGTGTTGACGGCGCTGAACATCCCCTTCATCACGAAGGAGAACTACGAGGCCGACGACATCATCGCGACGCTGTCCACACAGGCCACCGCGGCTGGCTTCGAGACCCTCGTGGTCACCGGCGACCGGGACGCGATGCAGCTGGTGGACGAACACGTCACCGTGCTCTACCCGAGGAAGGGCGTCAGCGACCTGGCCCGGATGACGCCCTCCGCGGTGGAGGAGAAGTACCTGGTGGCACCGGCGGTCTACCCGGAACTGGCCGCCCTGGTCGGTGAGACCAGCGACAACCTGCCGGGGGTGCCCGGCGTCGGGCCCAAGACCGCGGCCAAGTGGCTGGGGCAGTACGAGGGCCTGGAGAACCTGATCCGGCGCGCCGACCAGGTGCCCGGCAAGGCAGGGCAGAACTTCCGAGACCACCTGGCGGACGTGAAGCGCAACCGCGAGCTCAACGCGCTGGTCCGCACGCTGGAACTGCCCGTGGGGCCCGCAGACCTGGAACGCCAGGACTGGAATCGCGAGGCGGTCCACGCGCTCTTCGACCAGCTGGAGTTCCGGGTGCTGCGCGATCGCCTGATGGAGTACTTCCCCGCCGACGAGGCCCCCGCGGAGGGCGGTTTCGAGGTCGTCGGCGAGAAGCTGGAGCCGGGCACGCTGGCCGAGTGGCTCGCCGAGCATGCCGCGGGTGGCGTCACCGGCATCGATCCGGTGGGCCACTGGGGCCAGGGCACGGGAGACATCGAAGCCTTGGCCCTGGCCGCCCAGGACGGTGCTGCCGTGTGGTTCACGACCGCAGACCTCACCCCGGCCGACGATGCCGCGTTGGCGGCCTGGCTGGCCGACGAAAAGGCTCCCAAGGCAATGCATGACGCCAAGGGCCCGATGCTGGCCATCTGGGCACGGGGCTGGGACCTGAAGGGCATCACCTGCGACACCGTGCTCGCCGCCTACCTCCTGCGGCCCGACCAGCGCACCTTCGACCTGGCCGACCTCTCGCTGCGCCACCTCAAGCGCGAGCTGCGGGTGCAGGACGGCAAGTCCGAGCCGGTGGAACAGGACTCCCTCTTCGAGGTGGACGACGAGGGCTCCGAGGACGAGGCCGCGCAGGTCGCGATGGTGCGCGCCCGCGCGGTGATCGACCTGGCCGAGGCCCTGTCGAGCGAGCTCGACACCCAGGGCGGTGCCCGCCTGCTGCACGAGGTGGAGCTGCCGCTGCAGACCACCCTGGCGCGCATGGAGAGCACCGGCATCGCGGTCGATCAGGACAAGCTCGACGAACTGCGCAGCGACTTCGACTCGCGCGTCTCACAGGCCCAGCAGGCCGCGTGGGACGCGATCGGTGGCAAGCAGATCAACCTCGGTTCGCCCAAGCAGCTGCAGGCCGTCCTCTTCGACGACCTGGAGATGCCCAAGACCCGCAAGACCAAGAGCGGCTGGACCACGGATGCGGAGGCACTGGAGGGCCTCTACGCCAAGACCCAGCACCCCTTCCTGGAACACCTGCTGGCCCACCGCGACTCCATCAAGCTGCGCCAGACCGTCGACGGACTGCTCAAGAGCGTCGCGGAGGACGGTCGGATCCACACCACCTATGTGCAGACCATCGCCGCCACCGGGCGGCTCAGCTCCACCGACCCGAACCTGCAGAACATCCCGATCCGCACCGAGGCCGGCCGCCGCATCCGCGAGGCCTTCGTGGTGGGTGACCGCCACGAGTGCCTGATGACCGCCGACTACTCGCAGATCGAGATGCGCATCATGGCGCACGTCTCGGGCGACGCGAAGCTGATCGAGGCCTTCCGCAGCGGCGTCGACTTCCACTCCGCCACGGCAGCGCGAGTCTTCGACGTGCCGGCCGACGAGATCACCAGTGAGCAGCGCGCCAAGATCAAGGCGATGAACTACGGCCTGGCCTACGGCCTGAGCGCCTTCGGCCTGGCCAACCAGCTGGGCATCACCAACAGTGAGGCCAAGGCCCTGATGGAGGACTACTTCGAGAGCTTCGGCGGCGTGCGTGACTACCTGCAGTCGGTGGTCGCCCAGGCACGACGGACCGGTTACACCGAGACACTGCTGGGGCGCCGTCGACACCTGCCCGACCTCAACTCATCCAACCGCCAGCGCCGTGACATGGCCGAACGGATGGCACTCAACGCCCCCATCCAGGGGTCGGCGGCCGACATGATCAAGCTCGCCATGCTCGACGTCGAGGCGGAGCTGCTGCGCCAAGGGCTGGACAGCCGCATGCTGCTGCAGGTGCACGACGAACTGGTGCTGGAAGTGGCGCCGGGGGAGCGGGAGACGGTCGAGGAGCTGGTGCGCAGCAAGATGGGCCAGGCCATGCAGCTCGACGTCCCCCTGGACGTGAGCGTCGGGGTCGGCCGTTCCTGGCACGACGCGGCGCACTGAGCCCCGCCTGCTGGGGCCGGGCCTCACGAGGCCAGGGGCTCTGCGTAGTAGATGATGCGCGAGTCCCAGTCCTCCCGTTCCCGGTTGAAGTCCCAACAGATCACGATGGCCAGTTGGTGCTTGCCCTTGGCGTCGTAGAGGACCGTGGAGTCGGGATCGTAGTCCTTCACCCAGACCTTCTTCTGCTGGGTGTGGCGGTAGCACAGGGTGCGTCCCTGGCCATCGCTGAGGCGGATGATGTCGCCGGGCTGCAGGCCGTCGGCCCGGTGCATGCGGTTGCCCAAGCCGCCTCCTTCGCGGAAGGTGTGGGCGGTCAACACCACCTTGCCCCGTGCTGCGCCCGGCTTGGGGCCGAGGTTGTACCAGCCCACGCTCATCGGCTGTGAGTACGGGGGAGTGGCCACGGTGCCGTCGGCGGCCAGTCCCAGACTCAAGACCGCGGAGTCCTTGGTGACCGAGCCCATCGTGATCCGGGTGGGAACCATCGGGCTGGACGTGGCGGAGCAATCCGCCGGCAGTTGCCCGCTGTCCGCTGGGGTCCGGGAGCCGCCCGCAGTGCCGGGAGGGGCACTGGCCGTGGCGGTGGGGGACTCGGTGTCGTCGGGAGCGCCTCCGGTGGTGCCGGGCGAGGCCTTGGGGCGGGCGGTGGAAGCGGCCCCGGTGGAAGAGGCCCCGGGGGAGGGGGTGGCGAGCGTGCTGTCCTGGGGGCTCCCCGAACGCGAGGTCAGCCACCACCCCAGGGCCAGGGCGAGGGCCACGACGGCGGTGACGGCGGCGAGCAGCCGACGATTCCAGCTCACAACGATCTCCTTGTGCACGCCGAGGGCCACGGCCCCCGATCCGTTCCGGTGAGCCTACCGGCGGCCAGGAGGGCGTGGTGCGGGTGGCGCGGCAGTCGGATTGACCCTTCAGGAGGGCAAAAGATAGGCTGTTGGGGCGCTGTGGTCTGCGCATCCTCGGACGGAGCAGGCTGTGCTCGTCGTGTCATGTTCACCCGCTGGACTCGTTCCAGCCCGATCCTGGCTCGTCGAAGGGCCACGGAGCATCACCGACACACACATCCACTACGGAGTCCTACTACATGACCTCCACCTCTGAGGCCTCTCCTCAGGTCGCTATTGACGACCTCGGCTCGCCCGAAGCCTTCCTGGCTGCGATCGATGCCACCATCAAGTACTTCAACGACGGCGACATCGTCACCGGCACCGTCGTCAAGGTCGACCGTGACGAGGTCCTCCTCGACATCGGCTACAAGACCGAAGGCGTCATCCCCTCCAAGGAACTCTCCATCAAGCACGACGTCGACCCCTTCGAGGTCGTCAGCGTCGGCGATGAGATCGAGGCCCTGGTCCAGACCAAGGAGGACAAGGAAGGCCGCCTGATCCTGTCCAAGAAGCGCGCCCAGTACGAGCGCGCCTGGGGCACGATCGAGAAGATCAAGGAAGAGGACGGCGTCGTCACCGGCTCCGTCATCGAGGTCGTCAAGGGTGGCCTCATCGTCGACATCGGCCTGCGCGGCTTCCTGCCCGCCTCGCTGGTCGAGATGCGTCGCGTCCGCGACCTGCAGCCCTACGTGGGCCAGGAGCTCGAGGCCAAGATCATCGAGCTGGACAAGAACCGCAACAACGTCGTCCTGTCGCGTCGTGCCTGGCTGGAGCAGACCCAGAGCGAGGTTCGCCAGAACTTCCTCACCCAGCTGCAGAAGGGCCAGATCCGCAACGGCGTCGTCTCCTCGATCGTCAACTTCGGTGCCTTCGTGGACCTGGGTGGCGTCGACGGCCTGGTGCACGTCTCCGAGCTGTCCTGGAAGCACATCGACCACCCGTCCGAGGTCGTCGAGGTCGGCATGCCCGTCACCGTCGAGGTGCTGGACGTCGACATGGACCGCGAGCGTGTCTCGCTGTCGCTGAAGGCCACCCAGGAAGATCCGTGGCAGACCTTCGCCCGCATGCACCAGATCGGGCAGATCGTGCCGGGCAAGGTCACCAAGCTCGTTCCCTTCGGCGCCTTCGTGCGTGTCGAGGAGGGCATCGAGGGCCTGGTGCACGTCTCCGAGCTGGCCGAGCGCCACGTCGAGATCCCCGAGCAGGTCGTCTCGGTCAACGACGAGGTCATGGTCAAGATCATCGACATCGACCTCGAGCGTCGTCGCATCAGCCTCTCGCTGAAGCAGGCCAACGAGGGCGTCGACCTGGGTGCCGACGACTTCGATCCGTCGCTGTACGGCATGACCGCCAGCTACGACGAGAACGGCAACTACATCTACCCCGAGGGCTTCGATCCGGAGACCAACGAGTGGAAGCCGGGCTTCGAGGAGCAGCAGCGCGCTTGGGAGGCCCAGTACGCCGAGGCCCAGGCCCGTTGGATGGCCCTGAAGAAGCAGGCCGAGGAGGCTGAGAAGGCCGACCAGAACGCCGTCGTCGAGGCGTCCACCGCCGCCACCTTCTCCTCGTCGGCCGCTGCCGACGTGGAGCCGGAGGGCTCGCTGGCCTCCGACGAGGCCCTGCAGGCCCTGCGCGACAAGCTCTCGGGCGGCGCCAACTGAGGATCCCCGTGATCCCGGCACCGTTCGTCGGCTGACGAACAGAGCACTGACGAGGGGCTCCGACCACATGGTCGGGGCCCCTCGTCGCGTCCTGTGGGAATCCAGTCCCAGAAAGAAATGGTGTCGATGGCCATGCAGGACTGGGATGCCGATAGTCTCTGCCTCATGTATCCCCCGATCTCCCCTCATGAGTCTGGGATGCTCGCTGCACGCGCCGGACACCAGGTCTACTGGGAGGTCTCCGGCGCCCGTGACGGCATCCCGGTGCTCTACCTGCATGGCGGTCCAGGTGGAGTCCTCCATGAGGGTTACCGCCGTCGATTCGATCCCGAGAAGTACCGCATCATCGGTCTGCAGCAGCGTGGTGCGGGCAGGAGTACGCCCACCGCGGGAAGCCCCGAGCATCGGCTCGAGGACAACACCACCGCGCACCTGTTGGAGGACATCGAGGCGCTGCGGGAACACCTGGGGGTGGAGCGTTGGCTGGTCTGCGGTGTCTCCTGGGGATCGACGCTGGCGCTGCACCATGCCTTGGCCCACACCGACCGAGTGCTGGGGCTGGTCCTGGTGTGCGTCACCACCACCAGCCCGACGGAGGTGGAATGGATCAGTGAGGGGGCCTCGATGTTCTACCCGGAGGCCTGGGCAGAACTGGCCTCCGTCGTCGAGCAGCACAGCGACTGGAAGCCCGGGCGGGGCCGGCTGGTCGACGCCATGACGGCTGTGATGGCCGGCGATGATGCCGAGGCGCGCTTGGACCTGGCCCTGGCCTGGATGGCCTGGGAGGAGACCCACATCCAGATCGGTCTGCCGGTGGACCAGTTGCGACCCGTCGGGATGTGTGAGAAGCCCGTCGACCAGCAGATCGCCTTCACCACGCTGGTGGGCCACTTCTGGTCGCACCATGCGGCGCAGACGCCCGGATGGGTGCCAGAGGGAGGCCTGCTGGCCCATCTCGGGCAGCTCCAGGGCCTGCCGATCTGCATGGTCCACGGACGGCGCGACGTCTCCGGGCCGCTGAGCACCGCGTGGGCCGTGAAGGCGGAGCTGCCCACGGCCCAGCTGCACGTCGTCGAGTCCGAGGGGCACGGGGGAGCGCACATGATGGACCTGTGGCGCAGGGCCACCGACAGCTTTGCGGCCACGGGTGGCTTCGAGATGGTCGGCCAGGCGCGATGATCCGGGTTGGTCTGACCGGCGGCATCGCGTCCGGCAAGTCCGCGGTTGGCGAGATGATGCGACGTCGCGGTGCCGTCGTGGTGGACTCCGACCAGCTCGCCCGAGACGTGGTCGTGCCCGGCAGCCCCGGGCTGGCAGCCGTCGTGGAACGCTTCGGTGAGTCCATGCTCCGCCCCGACGGGAGCCTGGACCGCGCAGCACTGGGACGCCTGGTCTTCTCCGACGAGCAGGCCAGGGCCGATCTCAACGCCATCCTGCACCCCCGCATCCGCGATGCTGCGCGCACGATCGAGGGCCTGGTGGAGGATCCCTACGTGATCGTCGTGCACATGATCCCGCTCCTGGTGGAATCCGGGAGGGCCGACGACTTCGACGCGGTGGTGGTGGTCGACGTCGACGAAGAGACCCAGCTGCAACGCCTGGTGGCTCGTGACGGACTCGAACCGGCCGAGGCCCAGGCACGGATTGATGCGCAGGCCTCGCGCGCCGAGCGGCTGCGA
This sequence comes from Luteococcus struthionis, assembly GCF_048595755.1. Taxonomy (GTDB): domain Bacteria; phylum Actinomycetota; class Actinomycetes; order Propionibacteriales; family Propionibacteriaceae; genus Luteococcus. The sequence continues at coordinate 179,448 of NZ_CP184360.1, read as the reverse complement.
GTGGCCGACTACGTGATCCGTAATGACGCCGGCCTGACCGAGCTCGACGAGCGCACCCACGCGGTGTGGCACGAACTGCTCAAGCGGCGCGGGCAGCAGGGCGACGGCTGCGGCTGCTGACAGCGCCCGGAGCAGGACGGGGAGGCGTCGGTTCTGTCGGGGGCGCCTTGTAGCCTCGAAGCATGCGAGCAGTCGACGAGATCCAGCGCGTGGTGGCCCCCTTCAAGATGCAGGCGGGCTTCGAGCCTTCGGGCGACCAGCCCCAGGCAATCGACGAGTTGGAGCGTCGTATCCGCTCCGGTGAGCAGGACGTCGTGCTGCTGGGCGCCACCGGCACCGGCAAGACCGCGACCATCGGGTGGCTGACCGAGCGGCTGCAGCGGCCCGTGCTGGTGATGCAGCCGAACAAGACGCTGGCGGCCCAGTACGCGAATGAGCTGCGGCAGTTCTTCCCCGACAACGCGGTGGAGTACTTCGTCAGCTACTACGACTACTACCAACCCGAGGCCTATGTGCCGCAGACGGACACCTACATCGAGAAGGACTCCAGCCTCAACGAGGAGGTGGAGCGGCTGCGGCACTCCACCACCGCCTCGCTGCTGACCCGGCGCGACGTCATCGTGGTGGCCACGGTGAGCGCCATCTACGGTCTGGGTACGCCCGAGGAGTACGTGGACCGGATGGTCCGGCTGAAGGTGGGCGAGGAGTACGAGCGGGAGGCCCTGCTGCGTCGCCTGGTGGAGATCCAGTACGCCCGCAATGACCTGGCGGGCACCCGTGGCACCTTCCGGGTGCGCGGGGACACGCTGGAGGTCTTCCCGATGTATGAGGAGAACGCTGTGCGCGTCGAGTTCTTCGGCGACGAGATCGAGGCGCTGAGCACGATGCACCCGCTGACGGGCGAGGTGCTGACCACCGACGATGAGATGTACATCTTCCCGGCCACCCACTACGTCGCCGGCCCGGAACGCATGGAGCGGGCCATCGTCGGCATCGAGCAGGAGCTGGAGGAGCGGCTCGACGAGTTGCACAAGCAGAACAAGCTGTTGGAGGAGCAACGGCTGCGGATGCGCACCAGCTATGACATCGAGATGATGCGCCAGATCGGCACCTGCTCCGGCATCGAGAACTACTCGCGTCACATGGACGGCCGCCAGGCGGGGGACCCGGCACACACCCTGCTGGACTTCTTCCCGTCGGACTTCCTGCTGGTGATCGACGAGTCACACGTCACCGTGCCGCAGATCGGCGGCATGTACGAGGGTGACGCGAGCCGCAAGCGCACGCTGGTGGAGCACGGCTTCCGGCTGCCCAGCGCCATGGACAACCGGCCACTGCGCTTCGAGGAATTCACCGAGCGCATCGGCCAGACGGTCTACCTGTCGGCCACGCCCGGCGACTACGAGATGGCCCGTGCCGACGGCTACGTGGAACAGATCATCCGCCCCACCGGCCTGGTCGACCCAGAGATCGTCGTGAAGCCCACCAAGGGCCAGATCGACGACCTGCTGGGCGAGATCAGGGTCCGGGCTGAGAAGAGCGAGCGCATCCTGGTCACCACCCTGACCAAGAAGATGGCCGAAGACCTGACCGACTACCTGATGGAGAACGGGGTGCGAACCCGTTACCTGCACTCCGAGGTGGACACGCTGCGTCGCGTCGAACTGCTGCGGGAACTGCGGATGGGCGAGTACGACGTGCTGGTGGGCATCAACCTGCTGCGCGAGGGCCTGGACCTGCCCGAGGTGAGCCTGGTGGCGATCCTCGACGCCGACAAGGAGGGCTTCCTGCGCTCCGAGCGTTCCTTGATCCAGACCATCGGCCGAGCCGCTCGAAATGTCGAGGGCCAGGTGCACATGTACGCGGACAAGATCACGCCGAGCATGGAGAAGGCGATCGACGAGACGAACCGTCGTCGCGCCATCCAGATCGCGTACAACACCGAGCACGGGATCGACCCCCAGCCGCTGCGCAAGAAGATCGCCGACATCACCGACATGCTCCACCGGGAGGATGCTGACACCGCGGAGCTGGTCAGCAAGGCGCAGCCCGAGGGACGCAAGCCCGGCCAGCCGGTGCCCCAGCTGGGCGACAAGCGGGCCCTGGACACGGCCAACATGGCTGTCAGCGAGTTGGCAGACCTCGTACAAGAGCTCACCGAGCAGATGCACACCGCGGCCAAGGACCTGCAGTTCGAGCTGGCGGCGCGGCTGCGAGACGAGATCGGTGACCTCAAGAAGGAACTGCGCAGCATGATCGAGGCCAACAAGTAGCCACCGACACCTTCCCCGAGCCTGTCGAGGGGCCGCAAATGACGAAGTGCCCGCTCCCCAGCAGGGGAGCGGGCACTCGCAGACCCGGAGCGGGCAGTTGGCTCAGTGCTGTGCCTCGAGCTCCTCGGCGGTCATGTTGCGGGTCTTCATCAGGCTGAGGACCGTGGTCAGCAGCAGGGTCACGACGATGACGCCCAGGCTGAGCTCGATCCCCAGCTCGGCCCAGTCACCCACCAGGTGGTAGTGGTGCGCTGCGTGCAGCACCAGCTTCACACCGATGAAGCCCAGGATGATCGACAGGCCGATCGGCAGGTAGATGAGCTTGTTCAGCATGCCGCCCAGCAGGAAGTACAGCTGGCGCAGACCCATCAGGGCGAAGACATTGGCGGTGAAGACCAGGTAGGCCTCATTGGTCAGGCCGTAGATGGCGGGGATCGAGTCCAGGGCGAACAGGATGTCGGTGGAACCCAGCGCGACGATCACCAGGAACATCGGGGTGAAGAAGCGCTTGCCGTTGATCTTGACCGAGCTCTTGGTGCCCTGCCAGTCGTCGGTGAAGGGGAAGGTGCGCTTCACCCAACGGATCAGCATGTTCTCGGTGGCCTCGTCGTCATGGTCCTTCTGGAAGTAGTCCTTGACCAGGTCGAAGGCGGTGTAGAGAAGGTAGGCGCCGAAGATGAAGAAGACCCAGGCGGCGGCCTCGATCATGCTCTTGCCCAGGGCGATGAAGATGCCACGGAAGACAAGCGCCAAGATGATGCCCACCAGCAGGGCGTACTGCTGCAGGTGACGGGGCACCTTCATCTTCGCCATGATGATGATGAAGATGAACAGGTTGTCGAGGCTGAGGCTGTACTCGGTCAGCCAGCCTGCAAAGAACTCCTTGCCGTACTGCGCGCCGGAAAAGTGCCACACGCCCAGTCCGAACAAGATCGCCAAGCCGACGAAGATGCCGACGAAGATGCCGCATTCCTTCATCGATGGTTCGTGGGGGCGCCGACCGATGACCAGGACATCGAACAGCAGCACCGCGGACATGATGCCGACGGTGAGGAGCCAAGTGTACAGATGGACGTTCATCCAGAGCCTTTCACAGGGGCGGAAAGTTCAGGAGGTCTCTTCCACCACCGTGGTGGCGCAGGACCGGATGCATGGGGCATCGGGGTGTCGACCCTGCTCGTGGGAGTACTCCCCTCCGGGGGTCAGCTTCCCACGGACGGGGCCTGCTGCTCAATTGTTGCCAGATTCTGCACAGCGGCAGGGATCACCAGCCGCGTTCGCGCCATTCCGACAGGTGGGGACGCTCAGCGCCCAATGTCGTGGAGTCACCGTGGCCCGGCCATACGACGGTGTCATCGTCGAAGACGTCGAAGACCTGCGTCACCACACCGTCGAGCAGGCTGGTGAAGTCCTCGGGGGAGCCGGTCTTGCCCACCCCGCCAGGGAAGAGCGAGTCCCCGGTGAACAACTGGACGGGGCCGGCGGAGGGGCGCACGACGACGGTGATCGAGCCGGGCGTGTGACCCACCAGACCGATGATCCCGAGGCGGTGTTCCCCGAGCCGCAGCTCGTCGCCGGTCCACAGCCCCTCGCAGGCCACCCCCGTCGCCTGCTCGATGGCCTGGGCGTCGGGCGTGCCGCAGACGGTGCGGGCCCCCGTCCACTCGGCGATCTCGGCCAGGGCACCGATGTGGTCGGGGTGGCGATGGGTGGTGAGCAGGGTGCCCACAGTGGCGTCGCCCACCAGGGACTTGATGGTCTCCGCTTCGGTCGGGGCGTCGATCAACAGGGCGTCGCCGTCACGGGTGCTCAGCAGGTAGGTGTTGTTGCCCATCGGCCCCACCACCGTGGTGCGCAGTTGCAGGCCATCGCCCAGGTCAAGGGTGCGAGTCATCACAGCTCCGGGAATTCGAGGTTCTCCGCGCCGTCCACCAGGGAGGCGTCGGCGCGGCTGGTCAGCCAGCCCAGCAAGCCGGCATCGCTGCCGCGTACCACGGTGGGCTCGCCGTGGGGCGTGCCCAGCCGGGCGGTGAGACCGCTGGTGCTGGACACCTGGATGGCGGGGAAGTCGGGGCGGTCGGAGATGCGCCGACAGTTCCATTCCAGCAGCCAGTGGGCCAGGTCGGCGTCCACGTCGGTGGCCTGGAAGCCATGGGCCAGGTCAATTCGGTGCAGCACCACCTCGTTGAGGCGTGCCACCACCAGGTGTTGTGCCGGCATCCGGAATCCCGGACGCACTTCGACGACGTCGGTGATGCCGGCCTCCTCCAGGTGGTCGAAGGCATAGTTCAACTGCCCCGCGGAGGTGTCGAGGTCGATCTGCAGGTCGAGGGCGTCGCGTCTGGAACCCAGTTCCAGATCGCGCAGCCGGGTCTGCTCGTCGGCGTACATGTGCACGGGGCGCTGCTCCAACACCCCCTCCACCACGCGACGCAGCCCGTCGGCATTGCGGGCCAGGTGCGTCGCCACGTGGGCACGGGTCCAGCCCGCCAGGCGACTCGGGCCGTGCCAGTCGTCGTCCGCGATGGCGATGGTGTCACCCAGCAGCGCCTGGGTTGCCTCCAACTTGCGACGACGCAGCAGTGACAACGTCGCGCTGACGGGCATGCGCCCTGCGTCGCCCACCGAGTCGAGGTTCATGGTTCCCAACCTATCGGCCAGTCCGGCCAGGGGCCACTGTGAATCCTCGGTGCGGCACCGCGGCAGTGCCGCCATGGCAGGGAACTGTCGGTGGCTCCCTCTACTCTGGAGGATGTGAATGACCGCCTTGTTGTCCGTGGTGCCAGAGAGCACAACCTGCGCAATGTCTCGCTCGACCTGCCGCGTGATGCGCTGATCGTGTTCACCGGCCTGTCCGGTTCGGGCAAGTCGTCGTTGGCCTTCGACACGATCTTCGCCGAGGGACAGCGTCGCTATGTCGAGTCGCTGAGCTCCTACGCCCGGATGTTCCTGGGACAGATGGACAAGCCGGACGTCGATTTCATCGAGGGCCTCTCCCCGGCGGTCTCCATCGACCAGAAGTCGACCAGCCGCAACCCGCGCTCGACGGTGGGCACCATCACCGAGGTCTATGACTACCTACGCCTGATGTATGCGCGCATCGGTCACCCGCACTGCCCCGAGTGTGGTGAACCGATCAGTCGGCAGACCCCGCAGCAGATCGTCGACCGGCTGATGGGCCTGGACGAGGGCACGCGTTTCCAGGTGCTGGCCCCGGTGGTGCGCGGTCGCAAGGGTGAGCACGCCGACCTGTTCCGCCAGCTGGCCGCCGACGGCTTCAGCCGGGTTCGGGTGGACGGCCAGGTGCACCAGTTGACCAATCCGCCCACGCTCGACAAGAAGTACAAGCACGACATCGACGTGGTGGTCGACCGCCTGGCGGTCAAGCCCACCGCCAAGCAGCGGCTGACCGACTCCGTGGAGACGGCCCTGCGTCTGGCGCAGGGTGTGGTGGGCGTCGACTTCGTCGACCTGGACGCCGAGGACCCGAAACGGGAACGGCGATACTCCGAGAAGATGGCCTGCCCCAATGAGCACGACATCTCGATCGAGGAGATCGAGCCGCGCCAGTTCTCCTTCAACGGCCCGTGGGGTGCCTGCCCGGCCTGCACCGGGTTGGGGACCACCTACGAGGTCGATCCAGACCTGGTGGTGCCCGATCGCGGCAAGTCCCTGGCCGAAGGTGCCATCGCGCCGTGGGCCAATGCCCACGTCGCCTCGCACTATGCCCATGTCTTCGAATCGCTGGCCGACAAGCACGGCTTCACCGTCAACACGCCGTGGGAGCAGCTGCCCGAGAAGGCACGCGCCATCCTCTTGCAGGGCGACGGCGACCCGGTCTACGTGCGTTACCGCAATCGATTCGGGCGCACCCGCACCTTCACCCAGAACTACGAGGGTGTGCTGCGCTATGTCCGTCGTCGATTCGACGAGGCCGAGACCGATTCGGCCAAGGACCGGTGGGGTGGCTACCTGCGGGAGGTGCCCTGCCCCACCTGTCACGGGTCGCGTCTCAAGCCCACCTCGCTGGCGGTGACGGTGGGGGGCAAGAACATCTCCGAGCTCGCCGACCTGTCGATCCGAGACGTGGCCGACTTCCTGCAGGCGCTGGAGATGACACCGCGCGAGTCGCAGATCGCCGAACGTCTGGTCAAGGAGATCAACGAGCGGCTGCGCTTCCTGCTCGACGTCGGCCTGGAATACCTGACCCTGTCCCGCTCGGCAGGAACCCTGTCGGGTGGTGAGGCGCAGCGGATCCGGCTGGCCACCCAGATCGGATCTGGCCTGGTGGGCGTGCTCTACGTGTTGGACGAACCCTCCATCGGGCTGCACCAGCGCGACAACCACCGTTTGATCCAGACGCTGCTGCGGCTGCGTGATCTTGGCAACACCCTGATCGTCGTGGAGCACGACGAGGACACCATCCGCGTGGCGGACTGGACGGTCGACATCGGCCCCGGTGCCGGTGAGCGGGGCGGCCACGTGGTGGTCTCCGGCCCGGTCGAGGAGCTCTTGGCCAACCAGCAGTCCGTGACCGGTGCCTACCTGTCGGGGCGCCGCTCGATCCCCTTGCCCGCCCAGCGACGTCCCGCGACCGGTCGCGCCGTCACCGTGCACGGTGCCACCCAGAACAACCTGCGTGACGTCGACGTGTCCTTCCCCCTGGGGCAGTTCGTGGCCGTGACCGGGGTCTCCGGATCGGGCAAGTCCTCCTTGGTCAACAACATCCTGTACCGAGCGCTGGCGCAGCGGATCTACAAGTCCAAGGCGGTGCCGGGACGTCACCGCTCGATCACCGGCATGGAACAGATCGACAAGATCATCCACGTCGACCAGTCGCCGATCGGCCGCACGCCGCGCTCCAACCCGGCCACCTACACGGGGGTCTTCGACAAGATCAGGACGCTCTTCGCCGCCACCCAGGAGGCGAAGGTGCGCGGCTACCAGGCCGGGCGGTTCAGCTTCAACATCAAGGGTGGGCGCTGCGAGAACTGTTCGGGCGACGGCACCATCAAGATCGAGATGAACTTCCTGCCCGACGTCTACGTGCCGTGTGAGGTGTGCCAGGGGGCGCGCTACAACCGCGAGACGCTCGAGGTGCACTTCAAGGGCAAGACCATCGCCGAGGTGCTCGACATGCCCATCGAGGAGGCGGCTGACTTCTTCGAGGCACACACCGCGATCTCACGCCATCTCAAGACGCTGGTGGAGGTCGGGCTGGGCTATGTGCGGCTGGGCCAACCCGCCACCACCCTGTCTGGTGGCGAGGCCCAGCGGGTCAAGCTGGCCACCGAACTGCAGCGTCGCTCCACGGGGCGCACCATGTACGTGCTCGACGAGCCGACCACCGGCCTGCACTTCGAGGACATCCGCAAGCTCTTGGGGGTGTTGCAGAAGCTCGTCGACCAGGGCAACAGCGTCGTGGTGATCGAACACAACCTGGACGTCATCAAGACCGCCGACCACCTGATCGACATGGGGCCCGAGGGCGGATCGGGCGGTGGCATGGTGGTGGCCGAGGGCACCCCCGAACAGGTCGCGGCCTGCCCAGACAGCTACACCGGGCAGTTCCTGGCGCCCATCCTGGAGGGTCGGGAGGTGCCACTGGGGGAGGCCCCCGCGGCGCTGCCGGACTCGAGTGGAACCGCCAAGAAGAGTACGGCCAGCAAGACCACGAAGAAGACGGCGGCCAAGAAGACGGCGAAGAAGACCCCAGCAAGGAAGACGGCCGCCAAGAAGACGACGGCCAAGAAGCAGTAGACGACCGACGCCTCCCCACCGTGTGGTGGGGAGGCGTCAATCGTGTGCGGGCAGGTGCGTCAGGCGCCCGAGACCTTGACGGTGTCACCCTCGACCTTGGCCACGGCCTGGCCCAGGCCACCCGTGGCGGGCCCGCTGAGCTTGCTGCCGTCGGCGGCCGAGAAGCGCGAATCGTGGCAGGTGCAGATGATCTCCGCCTTCTCAACCTTGCTGACATTGCAGCCGGCGTGCGGGCACATCCGGGTGAAGGCCTTGTACTCGCCTGCCGTGGGCTGGCTCACCACGAAGTTGGAGTCCTCGATGATCTTGGCGCTGCCGACGGGGACGTCGGCGGTCTTGATCTCGGCGGGCCCGGCCTGGACCTGCTCGGGCGACGAGCATCCGGCAAGGGCACCAGCGCCGGCGGCGGCGCCCGCGGCCAGACCGGCGGTCTTCAGGACGTCACGGCGGGACGGACTCATGAATGGCTCCTAGAGGTTCGGTGTGTCTCCAACGCTACCCCTGCTGGGCAATGCCCACGCCTCACGCGTCGGTGACCTTGACGGTGTCGCCCTGGACGCTCGCCTTGGCCGGCTTCAGGCCGCTCTCGGCCGGGCCGCTGAGGACGGTGCCGTCCTCGGCCGAGAAGCGTGCATGGTGGCAGGTGCAGATGATCTCCGCCTTCTCCACCTTGCTGACATTGCACGCGGCGTGAGGGCACAGCCGCTGGAAGGCCTTGAACTGCCCAGCGGTGGGCTGGCTCACCACGTACTGGGACTCGGGAATGATCTTGGCGCTGCCCACCGGCACCTCGGAGGCTGCGATCTGCGCTGCTCCCTCCTCGATCTCCTCTGGCGTGGAGCAACCGGTCAGGGCACCGGCTCCGGCGGCGGCGCCGACAGCTAGGCTCGCGGTCTTGATCACGTCGCGACGGGTGGGGCTCATCGGATCTCCTATCGGGTCAGCAGGTCTGGGCTCGTCGGCGGTGACGAGGTCTGCCCCAATCTATCCGCAGCTACCGAGGCGTCCTCCATCGGGGCAGGCTGTCGGTGGGGCCTCCTAGACTGGCCGGCATGGCCGATCCGTCCACCTATCGCCCCAAGCCGGGCACGATTCCCACCGATCCCGGGGTGTACCGGTTCAGCGACGCCCACGGCCAGGTGATCTACGTCGGCAAGGCCAAGAACCTGCGCCAGCGCCTCAACTCCTACTTCGCCGATCCCGCCGGACTGCACTTTCGCACCCAGACCATGGTGCGCACTGCCGCCAAGGTGGAATGGACGGTGGTCCAGAACGAGCTGGAGAGCCTGCAGCTGGAATACACCTGGATCCAGCAGTACGACCCCCGGTTCAACGTCAAGTACCGCGACGACAAGTCCTATCCGTGGCTGTGCATCACCTGGAGCGACGAATACCCCCGGGTCTTCGTCGGTCGTGGCAGCAAGCGCAAGGGTTACCGCTACTTCGGGCCCTTCGGCCAGGCCTGGGCCATCCGGGAGACGGTGGATGCCCTGTTGCACGTCTTCCCGATGCGTTCCTGCAGCAATGGGGTTTTCAACAACGCCAAGTCTGCCGGGCGGCCCTGCCTGCTGGGCTACATCGGCAAGTGCTCGGCCCCCTGCGTGGGGCGCATCACCCCGGACGACCACCGGGAACTGGTCGAGGACTTCGCCAGCTTCATGGCGGGCCGCACCGGTCAGCTGACCCGCAAGCTCGAGAGGCAGATGCTGCAGGCCAGCGAAGACCTGGAGTTCGAGAAGGCGGCGGTGCTGCGCGACTCCCTGCAGGCGCTCAAGCAGGCCACCGAACGCAATGCGATCGTGCTCGACGACGGCACGGACGCGGACGTGATCGCGCTGGTGGAGGACCCACTGGAGGTCGCGGTACAGATCTTCAACGTGCGCGCCGGCCGGGTGCGGGGCGAGCGCGGCTGGGTGGCCGACCGGGCCGACGATGCCGACACCGCGGAATTGGTGGAGCAGTTCCTGCTGCAGATCTATGCAGATGCCTCGGCCGCCGCCGACACCGAGGTGGCCAGTGCCATCCCGCGTGAGGTGCTGGTGCCCGTGATGCCGGCCTCGGGAGCGGCGATGGAGGAATTGCTGCGCGAACAGCGCGGGGCCCAGGTTCGCCTGCACGTGCCGCAACGCGGCGACAAGCGGATCCTGATGGACACCGTCACCAAGAATGCCGAGCAGGCGCTGCAGCAGCACAAGATGAAGCGAGCCAGCGACCTGTCCACCCGCAATCGCGCCCTGGAGCAGCTGCAGGAGACCCTGGAGCTGCCCACCGCGCCCCTGCGCATCGAGTGCTACGACATCAGCCACCTGCAGGGCACCGAGGTGGTGGGCTCCATGGTGGTCTTCGAGGACGGGCTGCCCCGCAAGAGCGAGTACCGCCGCTTCGTGATCCGCTCCTTCGACGGTTCGGACGACCTGCGCGCCATGCGTGAGGTGCTGACCCGTCGCTTCCGTCGCCTGCTGGACGACCGGGCGTCGATGAGCGCGGAGGCCGAAGGCGGTCCGGTCCTGGTGGACGCCACCACCGGTGCGCCGCGCAAGTTCGCCTATGCCCCCCACCTGGTGGTGGTCGACGGCGGGCAGCCCCAGGTGGCGGCCGCCGCGCAGGTGCTGGACGAACTCGGCCTGTCGGACGAGATCGCCCTGGTGGGCCTGGCCAAGCGGCTCGAGGAGGTCTGGATCCCCGACGAGGAGTTCCCCCTCATCCTGCCCCGCACCTCGGAAGGGCTCTACCTGCTGCAGCGGCTGCGCGACGAGGCCCACCGCTTCGCGATCACCCACCACCGGGGCAGGCGCAGCAAGGCGATGGTGGAGTCGGTGCTGGACGAGGTGCCCGGCCTGGGCGAGACCCGACGCAAGGCGCTGCTCAAGCACTTCGGGAGCCTGCGCAAGCTGCGCGCCGCCACCGAGGAGGAGATCGCCCTGGTGCCGGGCTTCGGTCCCAAGCTGGCGGCCGCGGTGAGCCAGGCGCTGGCCGAACAGTCGCCGGGCGAGGCGATCAACGTCACCACTGGTGAGGTGGTTGAGACCTGAGCTCGCCGAAGGGCCCCTCCCGGCGGTGGGCTCGTCCATAATGGGCCTTGTGAGCACCTCGAGCCCCCTGAACCCCCGCGTCGTCATCATCACGGGCATGTCCGGCGCCGGTCGGCGCACGGCCGCCCACGCCATGGAGGACCTTGGCTGGTACGTCGTGGACAACCTGCCGCCGTCGCTGCTGCCCAACCTGGTCGACCTGGCGCGCCACAACAACATCGGCAAGCTCGGCGTCGTGCTCGACGTGCGCAGCCGCACCCTGTTCGAGCAGCTCGGGTCGATCTTCGCGCAGCTGACGGGGGAGGGCATCGACATCGAGGTGCTCTACCTGGAGGCCGACGACGCCGCCATCGTGAAGCGGCAGGAGTCCACCCGACGCCCCCTGCCGCTGCAGGGCGATGGCCGGTTGCTGGACGGGGTGGTCAAGGAACGCGCGATGCTCTCCACGCTGCGCGCCTCGGCAGACCTGGTGATCGACACCACCAACATCAATGTGCACCAGCTCTCCGCCCGCGTGGCCCACGCCTATGGCGGTGACGACGGTGCCCGCATCAGGGTGGCCGTGATGAGCTTCGGCTTCAAGAACGGACTGCCGCTGGATGCCGACCTGGTGCTCGACGTGCGTTTCCTGCCCAATCCGCACTGGGTGCCCGAGCTGCGTCCGCAGACCGGTCTGTCCGAGGCGGTCAGCGGTTATGTGCTGTCCCAGACCGGGGCCGAGGCCTTCCTGGACCAGCTCGAGTCGCTGTTCGACACGATGACCCCCGGGTACATCCGCGAGGGCAAGCGCCAGGTGACCATCGCGATCGGGTGCACCGGTGGCAAGCACCGCTCCACCGCGATGAGCGAGGAGTTCGGGCGTCGGCTGCGTGCCAAGCAGATCGGCGTCACCGTGATGCACCGCGACCTGGGCAAGGAGTGAGGCGATGAGCTCGATGCGTACCGCCCGGCCGTGCGTGACCGCCCTGGGCGGTGGCCACGGACTGCATGCCAGCCTGAGCGCCCTGCGACGCGTCACCGAACGCCTCACCGCGGTGGTCACGGTGGCCGACGACGGAGGTTCCTCGGGACGACTGCGTTCCGAGTTCGACTGCCTGCCACCGGGAGACCTTCGCATGGCGCTGGCCGCACTGTGCGGCGACGACCATGCCGGCCGGCAGTGGGCCGACGTGCTGCAGTCCCGCTTCGGGGGCACCGGGCCCCTGGCCGGCCATGCCGTGGGCAACCTGCTGATCGCGGGGCTGTGGCAACACCTGGGTGACCCCGTGGCGGGCCTCGACCAGGTGGGGGAGCTGTTGCGCACCCGCGGCCGGGTGCTGCCGATGTCACTGACCCCCTTGACCATCGAGGCGGACGTGATCGGGCTCGATCCGCTGCGCCCCGACGAGGTGTGCACGCTGGCGGGCCAGGCGACCGTCGCCAAGACGCGCGCCCATGTGCAGAAGATCCGGTTGGAGCCCCAGGATGCCGCCGCCTGCCCGGATGCGGTGCAGGCCGTGATGGAGAGCGACTTCGTGGTGCTGGGGCCGGGATCGTGGTTCACCTCGGTCCTGCCGCACCTGTTGGTCTCGGAGCTGGCCCAGGCCATCGTCAACTCGCCCGCTCGCAAGGTGGTCACCCTCAACATGTCGTCGGCCGGTGAGACCGACGGGTTCACCCCCTCGCGGCACATCGAGCTGCTCGCCGACCACGCCCCCGAACTGCGGCTCGACGTGGTGATCGCAGACCAGACCTTCGCCGATGCCCACCTGGAGACCTTCGTGAGCTCCCTGGGGGCGGAACTCGTGGTCGCCGACGTCGCGATGCGGGATGGTTCGGCCCGCCACGATCCCCTGCGGCTGGCCTCGGTCTACTCGGAGGTGCTGGGCTGCTGAGCGGATGCCGCGGCGGGCGTCGGGTGACGCGGTTGGCCCGACGTGGTTGAATCGGCACCCTGAGGGCTTCGTCCCGAGGCCTCGGGGGAGGACTGGACGGCCGGCCAACGCGCTGCCGCGTGCCCGTCAGGGCAGGTGTGCCGGGCGGGGCCGGATTCCGGATGGTCCACACGGTTCAGTAGGAAGGATCCAGACCCCATGGCCATGACCCAGCAGGTGAAGGCGGAGCTCGCCACCATCAAGGTGACCAAGCCGTGCTGTCGACGCGCCGAGGTGGCCAGCATGCTGCGCTTCGCCGGGGGCATCCACATCGTCAGTGGCCGGATCGTGATCGAGGCCGAGCTGGACACGGGGGCGGCTGCCCGTCGGCTGCGCACGGCGATCCAGGACCTCTACGGCTTCACCGCAGACCTGATCATGGTCACCGGTTCCGGGATCCGACGCGGCACCCGCTACACCCTGCGCCTGGTCGGCGAAGGGGAGTCCCTGGCGCGCCAGACGGGCCTGACCGACGCCCACGGGCGTCCGGTGCGTGGGCTGCCCGCCATCGTCGTGGGGGGTGGCACCTGCTGCCAGGTTGCCGCCTGGCGCGGCGCCTTCCTCGTCCACGGTTCGCTCACCGAGCCCGGCCGCTCGATGGCCCTGGAGGTGACCTGCCCCGGTTCGGAGGCAGCGCTGGCGCTGGTGGGCGCGGCCCGACGACTGCAGATCGGTTCCAAGGCGCGAGAGGTGCGCAATGTCGACCGGGTGGTGATCCGCGACGGTGACGCCATCGCCGCGATGCTCACCCAGCTGGGTGCCCACGAGTCGCTGCTGGCCTGGGAGGAGCGCAGGATGCGACGCGAGGTGCGTGCCTCGGCCAACCGGCTGGCCAACTTCGACGACGCAAACCTGCGTCGCTCGGCCCGGGCGGCGGTGGCCGCCGGGGCCCGGGTGGAGCGGGCGCTGGAGATCCTGGGCGACGACGTCCCCGATCACCTGAAGGCGGCCGGCCTGTTACGCCTGGAGCACAAGAATGCGAGCCTGGAGGAGCTGGGGCAGCTGCACGTCCCGTCCCTCACGAAGGACGCCGTGGCGGGGCGGATCCGCCGCCTGCTCGCCACCGCGGACAAGGTTGCAGCTGAGCGCGGAATTCCCGGCACGGAGGCCAGCCTGAGCCCGGAGATGCTGGACGACGCCCGCTAAGGCGTGTGGCTAGGCATTTGATCCTTCCGACCATTTGGTAGGAAGCGGCTGGAGGGCTGTTCACCCCGTGTTCACTTGCGGTGATACCACTTGCGGATCCGGTCTGGCCGCACGCGGGCCTTGCCCATTCGTTACACTCGGAGATGTCCGTACACGCCTTCCGCTACGGCGGCAGGCAATCGAATATCTCGAAGGAGATAACGCATGACCGTCAAGGTTGGAATCAACGGCTTCGGCCGCATCGGCCGCAACTACTTCCGTGCCCTCATCGAGCAGGGTGCCGACATCGAGGTCGTTGCCGTCAACGACCTGACCGACAACAAGACCCTCGCGCACCTGCTGAAGTACGACTCGCTGATGGGCCGTTTCGACGGCGAGGTCAGCTTCGACGACGACTCCATCACCGTTGACGGCAAGAAGATCAAGGCTCTGGCCGAGCGCGATCCCAAGAACCTGCCCTGGGGCGACCTGGGTGTCGACATCGTCATCGAGTCGACCGGCTTCTTCACCGACGCCGAGAAGGCCAAGGCCCACATCGAGGCCGGCGCCAAGAAGGTCATCATCTCCGCCCCCGGCAAGAATGTCGACGGCACCTTCGTGATGGGCGTCAACGACAAGGACTACACCAACGAGATGAACATCATCTCGAACGCGTCCTGCACCACCAACTGCCTGGCCCCGATGGCCAAGGTGCTGAACGACAACTTCGGCATCGAGCGCGGCATCATGACCACCATCCACAGCTACACCGGTGACCAGCGCCTGCTCGACGCCCCCCACAGCGACCTGCGTCGCGCCCGCGCCGCCGCGCTGAACATGATCCCCACCAAGACCGGCGCCGCCCAGGCCGTCGCCCTGGTCATCCCCGAGCTCAAGGGCAAGTTCGACGGCTTCGCCGTGCGCGTTCCCACCCCCACCGGCTCGCTGACCGACCTCACCTTCGAGGCCTCCAAGGAGGTCACCGTCGAGGAGATCTGCGCCGCCATGAAGGCTGCCGCCGAGGGTGAGCTCAAGGGTGTCCTGAAGTACACCGAGGATCCGATCGTCTCCTCCGACATCGTCGGTGATCCCCACACCAGCATCTTCGATGCCACCCTGACCAAGGTCGTCGGCAAGACCGTCAAGGTCCTGTCCTGGTACGACAACGAGTGGGGCTACTCCAACTCGCTGGTCCGCCTGACCGCCCTGGTCGGCAGCAAGCTGGCCTGATCTCCCGATCAAACCGTGTGACGGGGTGGGACGCTCCGGCGTCCCGCCCCGTCGTCACATCCGCACCACCTGCACCACATCCGGGGCGTTGGCGCCCCACCCATTCCTCGACGGAAGGACCGACGTGAAGTCGATCAAGGATCTTGGCGATCTGAAGGGCAAGCGGGTAGTCATCCGCTGCGATTTCAATGTGCCGCTGGACGGCGACACCATCACCGACGACGGCCGCATCAAGGCCGCACTGCCCACCCTGAACGAGCTGCGCGAGGCCGGTGCCCGCGTGGTCGTGCTGGCCCACCTGGGCCGCCCCAAGGGTGAGGTCAACCCCAAGTACTCGCTGGCTCCCGTCGCCAAGCGCCTGGGCGAGCTGCTCGGCGCCGACGTGAAGCTGGCCTCCGACGTGGTGGGCAGCTCCGCCCAGGAGACCGTCGCGGCCCTGGCCGACGGCGAGGTCGCCCTGATGGAGAACGTTCGTTACGAGAAGGGCGAGGAGAGCAAGGACGAGGCCGAGCGCGTCGAGCTGGCCAAGAAGTACGCCGAGCTGGGCGACGTCTACGTCTCCGACGGTTTCGGCGTCGTGCACCGCAAGCAGGCCTCGGTCTACGACATCGCCACGCTGCTGCCGAGCGCTGCCGGTCTGCTGGTGAAGAAGGAGGGCGACGTCTTCTCCAAGGTGCTCTCCGATCCCGATCGTCCGCTCACCGTCGTGCTGGGTGGCGCCAAGGTGGCCGACAAGCTGGCCGTCATCGACAACCTGCTCAAGATCGCCGACACCGTGATCGTGGGCGGCGGCATGGCCTACACCTTCCTGGCCGCCCAGGGTCACGAGATCGGCCAGTCGCTGTTCGACGAGGCCTCGCTCGAGGCCTGCAAGGGCTACATCAAACAGGCCGAGGAGTCGGGCAAGCAGCTGCTGCTGCCCGTCGACGTGCGCGTCGCCAAGGGCATGGACTTCGACGCCAAGACCGTCGACGGTGAGGTCACCGTCGTCAAGGCCGACGCCATCCCCGCCGACCAGATGGGCCTGGACATCGGCCCCGAGACCGAGAAGCTCTTCTCCGACGCCATCAAGACCGCCAAGACCGTGGTCTGGAATGGCCCGATGGGCGTCTTCGAGATCGAGGAGCTCAGCAAGGGCACCGCCGCGGTGGCCAAGGCCCTCACCGAGGTCGACGGCCTGAGCGTCGTCGGTGGCGGCGACTCGGCTGCCGCCGTGCGCGAGCTGGGCCACAAGGACGAGGAGTTCGGCCACATCTCCACCGGTGGCGGCGCCTCGCTCGAATACCTGGAGGGCAAGGAGCTCCCGGGTCTGACCGTTCTGGAAGGAAAGAACTGATGGCACGCAAGCCGATCATGGCCGGCAACTGGAAGATGAACCTCGACCACGTCGAGGCCACCGGCCTGGTGCAGAAGCTCGCCTGGACCCTGAAGGACAAGGGCTACGACGAGACCAAGTCCGAGGCCGTCGTGCTGGTTCCCTTCACCGACATCCGCACGGTGCAGACCCTCGTCGAGGGTGATCGTCTGCCCATCGCCTTCGGTGCGCAGGACGTCTCGATGTACGACAAGGGCGCCTACACCGGTGAGGTGGCCGCCCCGATGCTGGCCAAGCTGAACTGCTCCTACGTGGTCGTCGGCCACTCGGAGCGCCGCCAGTACCACGCCGAGGACGACGCCGTGGTCAATGCCAAGGCCAAGAAGGTCATCGAGCACGGCATGACGCCGATCATCTGCGTCGGTGAGGGTCTGGACGTGCGCAAGGCCGGCAACCAGGTCTCGTACACGCTGGACCAGGTCAAGGGCGCCCTCGACGGGATCAGCGCTGCCCAGGTGGCCAACCTGGTCATCGCCTACGAGCCCGTCTGGGCCATCGGCACCGGTGAGGTTGCCACTCCCGAGGATGCGCAGGAAGTCTGTGGCGCCATCCGCGAGGAGATCGGCAAGCTCTACGACGCCCCGACCGCCGAGGCCGTGCGCATCCAGTACGGCGGCTCGGTCAAGGCCAAGAATGTCGGCGAGCTGATGGCCAAGCCCGACGTCGACGGCGCCCTGGTGGGCGGCGCGAGCCTCGATCCGGAGGAGTTCGCCGGCATCGTGCGCTTCTACGAGCTGCCCGCCGTCTCTGCCTGAGACTCTGCTGCAAGAACCCGAACGGGGCGTCACCGCTGGTGGCGCCCCGTTCTCGTGTTCGCCGATGACACGGTGCGACGAGCCGTCGGAATGTGGAAAAGCTTGCCCGGTGGGTTACGCTTGCCCACGTGATTCTGGTACCGCTGATGACTTGGCCCATCATGACTCTGTCGATCGTCTTGGTCGTGTTGAGCGTGATCCTGGCGTTGTTCATCCTGCTCCACAAGGGGCGTGGCGGCGGCATGTCCGACCTGTTCGGCGGTGGCATGTCCACCTCGATGGGTGGCACGTCGGTGGCCGAACGCAACCTCGACCGTCTGACGGTGATCGTGGGTCTGCTGTGGTTCATCACCATCATCGGTCTGCTGCTGCTCTACCGCGCCAGCTGAGGCCCCGGCGCACTGACCGCGCCACCCGCGTCCCGCGGGAGATCTTGTGGAACTTGTGACAATAGGAGAACAACTGTGGCAGGTGGCAGCGCCATTCGGGGGAGCCGCGTAGGAGCAGGACCCATGGGCGAGGCGGAGCGTGGAGACGCCGCTCCTCGGCTGTATGTCTCCTTCTTCTGCTCGAACGGACATGAGACCCGGCCCGCCTTTTCCGCCGAGGCGGCGATCCCGGAGGACTGGGACTGCCCTCGGTGCGGCTTGCCGGCCAGCACGGACGCGGAGAACCCGCCGCCCCCGCCGAAGATCCTGCCGTACAAGACGCACCTGGCCTACGTGAAGGAGCGTCGTAGCGACGAGGAGGCCAAGGCCATCCTCGAGGAGGCGCTGCAGATCCTGCACGATCGTCGTGCCCGTGGGGACGTCATCTACTGACAAGTCGTGAAGAGGCCCGGACGAGTGTCCGGGCCTCTTCGGCGTGTTGGGGCCTTTCTTCGGCGGTGGGCGGGTGCGCCCACCCTCACAGTTCGCAGCGATAGAAGGGCAGCTCGACGGCGGCGGCCTCCTCGACGAACCACAAGGTCTCCTGCTGCCCGTGGACCTGCGCCGCAGGCAGCTGTGGGTCCCCGCCCAGCGCTCCGGCGACGGCCTGGGCCTTGTCGGTGCCGCTGACCAACACCCAGACCCGCTGGGAGCGGTTGATCGCCTTGAGCGTCAGGCTGATCCGTTCCGAGGGCGGCTTGGGGGAGTCGGTCACTCCGATGACCAGCGAACTGCCCTGGTCGGGCCCCTGTGGGCGCCCGGGGAAGACCGAGGCGACGTGCCCGTCGGGGCCCAGCCCGAGCAGGCAGATGTCGAAGATGGTCCCGTCCAGGTCATTGGCATAGGCATAGGCCGCCTCGGTGGGATCGGCCTTGCCGTCGCTGGCCGGCATCGGGTGGGTCTGTGCGCTGGACAGTTGCAGGGTGCGGGCCAGGATCGACAAGGCCTGCAGCGCATTGCGATCGGGATCGGTGGTGGAGACGAAGCAGTCGTCGCTCCACCACAGGTGCAGGGATTCGGGGCGCAGCCCGGAACCGGGGACCAGCTCTGCGAAGCGTTCGTAGATCCGGTTGGCCGTGCGTCCCCCGGTCAGGCACAGGTGCACGGTCTCCTGACTGTCCTGCAGCTGCAACAAGGTGGACAGCAGGTGCTGAGCCGCATCGGCCACCAGCTGGTCGGTGTCCTCATGTCGCAGTACGCGAGGCGTGGTCATTGCGTGTCTCCCTGGGAGCGACTGGTCTTCTTCGACTTGGCCGGCGCATCACCGGTTCCCGTCGATTCTTCCAGCGTCTGCTTGTGACGGTCCAGCAAGACTTGGGTCGCCTGCTCGAAGATGGCATCGGGATCCATCCGGCGCAGTTCCTCGGTGATCAGCTCGTTGATGTCGCGGCGCTTCAGGGCCACCTCGCGTTCCGGCTGGCCGGGAACCAGGTAGCTCGCCGTGTTGGCCCCCGGGGGTCGCACCACGGCGATGTCACCGGCGGCGGTGTTGAGGCGAACACCGGTGATGCCGGGGCCCTTGGTGACCTTCCGATCGACCGGCACCTGCAGCCGGGCCTGCAACCAGGCGGCCATCAGTTCGGCCGGGGCATTGTCGCGGGCGGCCTCCACCGTCACCTTGCGCACCCGGCCCGGGTACTGGTCGACGGCGGCGGCCAGCAGGGCCCGCCACGGCGTGAGCCGGGTCCACGTCAGGTCGGTGTCACCGGGGGAGTGGTAGCGGGCGCGGATGGTGACCGCATCCACCGGATTGCGGGCTCCCGCCGCATCGGTGATGCGACGGTTGGCCAGCGCGCCAACCTGGTCGTCGGAGGGGTGCTCGGGCGATTCGTTGGGCCACCAGGCGACCACCTTCGAATCGGGCAGCAGCAGGGGCAGCACGACCGATCCGCTGTGCTCGGCCAGCTCGCCGTGCATCCGCAGGGTGACGATGTCTCCCGGGATGCCCTCGCCGGTGCGGATCTCCGCGTCGAGGCGCGATTCGTCGCCATTGCCGTGCACCACCAGCAGGATCCGCGAGGGATGCTCGGCCCCGGCCTGCAGACAGGCCTGGAAGACCTTGTCGTAGTGCTTCTCCTGGGTCACCACCACCAGGGTGAAGGCGAGCGCGGTGTTCCCGGTGCGCTGGTGCGCCTTCTGGATGGCGCGCGCGATCTGGGAGGTGGAGGTCTCCTTGAGTTCGATGATCATCGTCGTGCCTTTCAGGGACGTCGCCAGTTGAAACCGTCACGGGCCAGCATCGTGATGCCGCTGGGTGGGCCCCAGGTGCCGGCGGCATAGCCCTCGGGCCGTTCGCCGGTGGAGGCCCAGTAGTCCAGGACCGGGTCCAGGATCTTCCAGCCGAGCTCCACCTCCTCATGCTGGGGGAACAGCGGCGGGTCGCCCAGCAGGACGTCGAGGATGAGCCGCTCGTAGGCCTCGGGGGAGCTCTCGGTGAAGGATCCGCCGTAGCCGAAGTCCATGCTGACCTCGCGGATCTCCATGGCGGTGCCCGGCACCTTGGCCCCGAAGCGCATGGTGACGCCTTCGTCGGGCTGGATCCGCATCACCAGGGCATTGGTGCCCATCTCGGTGGTGTCGGTGTCGGCGAAGGGCAGGTGCGGGGCGCGCTTGAAGTTGAGCGCGATCTCGGTCACGCGACGCGGCATCCGCTTGGCGGTGCGCAGGTAGAAGGGCACGCCGGCCCACCGGCGGTTGTCGACGTCGACGCGGATCGCGGCATAGGTCTCGGTGGTGGAGTCGGGCTCGATGCCGTCCTCCTCCAGGTAGCCACGCACCTTCTGTCCGCCCTGCCATCCGCCCAGGTACTGGCCCCGCGCGGTGTGCGCGGCCAGGTCGGCGGGGGTGGAGGCGGCGGCCAGCACCTTGCGCTTCTCGGCCCGCAGCTGTTCGGCGTCGAAGTTGTTGGGCTCCTCCATGGCCGTCAGGGCCATCAGCTGCAGCAGGTGGTTCTGGATGACGTCACGGGCGGCGCCGATGCCGTCGTAGTAGCCGGCCCGCCCGCCGATGCCGATGTCCTCGGCCATCGTGATCTGCACGTGGCTGACGTAGTTGTTGTTCCAGATCGGTTCGAACATCTGGTTGGCAAAGCGCAGCGCCAACATGTTCTGCACCGTCTCCTTGCCCAGGTAGTGGTCGATCCGGAAGACCGACTCCGGGGGGAAGACGCTGCCGACGATGCGGTTCAGTTCCTGCGCGCTCTCCAGGTCATGGCCGAAGGGCTTCTCGATGATGACGCGGCTCCACCGGCCGCCGTCCTGCTTGGCCAGGCCGTGCTTGCGCAGCTTGCTCACCACGCCGTCGAAGCTGCCCGGCGGGATCGAGAGGTAGAAGGCATTGTTGCCCGCGGTGCCCTGGCTCTCCTCGAGGTCACGCAGCGTGGCCTTCAGCGACGAGAAACCCTCGTCGTCGCGGAAATTGCCCTGCACGAAGCGGATGCCGCGGCGCAGCTGCTCCCACACCTCCTCCTTGAAGGGGGTGCGCGCGTGGGCCTTGACGGACTCCAGCACCACCTGGGCGAAGGCCTCCTCGTCCCAGTCACGCCGGGCATAGCCCACCAGGGCGAAGCCGGGGGGCAACAGGCCGCGGTTGGCCAGGTCGTAGACCGCGGGCAGCAGCTTCTTGCCGGCCAGGTCTCCGGTCACGCCGAAGATCACCAAGGCGCAGGGGCCGGCGATCCTGGGCAGGCGACGGTCGAGCGGGTCGCGCAGGGGGTTGATGCGTTCGTCTTCGCTCACTGGGACTCCTGAAAGGGGGACGGATGGGCGGGGGCGCGTCGCGGCATGGGCAAGGCCCGCGCCCGGTGCTGGGACCGGGTCACGGGCCTCCCAAGGTGTGACGATGGAACTCAGGCCTTGGCGGCTTCCACTGCAGAACCTACGGTACCGACCAGCTCGTCCCACGAGACGATGAACTTCGAGACGCCTTCTTCCTCGAGCTTGGCGACGACGTCGTCCATGTCGATGCCCACCTCGGCGAGCTTGCCCATGGTGTCGATGGCGGCATCGATGTTGTTGCTGATGGTGTCACCGGTGATCTCGCCATGGTCACCCACGGCCTCCATGGTCTTCTCGGGCATGGTGTTCACGCAGCCGTCGGCCACCAGCTGGGTGACGTACATGGTGTCGTCGTAGGACGGGTCCTTGACGCCGGTGGAGGCCCACAGCGGACGCTGCGGGTGGGCGCCACGGTTCTTGAGCACGCCCCAGCGCTCGCTGGTCATCACCTCGAGCCAGGCGGCGTAGGCGATGCGGGCATTGGCGATGGCGGCCTGGCCCTTGAGCGCCTTGGCCTCGTCGCTGCCGATCTCGTCGAGGCGCTTGTCGACCTCGGAGTCGACGCGGGAGACGAAGAAGCTGGCCACCGAGTGGATCTCGTCGATGTCCAGGCCGGCCTCCAGGGCGTCCTCCAGGCCCGACAGCCAGGCGTCGAGCACCTCGCGGTAGCGTTCGATGGAGAAGATCAGCGTGACGTTGACGCTGATGCCGGCGGCGATCGTCTTGCGGATGGCCTCCAGTCCGGGCTTGGTGGCCGGGATCTTGATCAGCACATTGGAGCGGTCGACCTTCTCGAAGAGCTCCTTGGCCTGGGCCAGGGTGGCGTCGGAGTCCATCGCCATGCCCGGCTCCACCTCGATGGAGACACGGCCGTCGACGCCGTCGGTCTGCTCGTTGAGCTCTGCGAACAGTTCGCAGGCATCGCGCACGTCGCTGGTGGTCAGCTCACGGATCGCCTCGTCCACGCCCAGCTGGGGATTGGCGGCGACCAGCGACTTGAGCTGTTCGGCGTAGGCCTCGCCATTGCTGAGGGCGGCGGCGAAGATGGTGGGGTTGGTGGTGACGCCGGTGACGGACTCCTCGGCGATCAGCTGCGCCAGATTTCCGCTCGTCAGACGCTCGCGCGACAGGTCGTCCAGCCAGATGGAGACGCCAGCGTCGGCCAGGGCCTTGAGTCGCTCGTTCACGATTCCTCCTGCGGTGGTGAAGTGGGTGATCTCTTTGTCTTGCACCCTAGACAGGGCCGACGGGGTGGGGAAGGGACTGCAGGGTGTTGCCTCCACTGGCACAGAATCGGTTTTCCGCCCATCACGGCGTAGAATCCCGGGGAGTTGTCCTGCATCCGCAGCAGGGCATGGGCAGCATGGCCAAGGCCGCGCCCGGGGAGGACGGAGCCACGTGACCACGCAGCACACCACCAACAAGACCGGAGCACCGCAGCAGGGTGCACCCGGGGCCACGGTGGACGATGGTGCGCAGGCGCAGGCGCAGGGCCGGGCAAGCTTCACCGACGTCGTCAAGGCCTACGTCGCCCTCACCAAGCCGCGCATCATCGAGTTGCTGCTCACCACCACCCTGCCGGTGATGTTCCTGGCAGCCGGGGGAGTGCCCCCGCTGTGGGTGGCCCTGTGGACCATGGTCGGCGGCATGTTGAGCGCCGGCAGCGCCAATGCCTTCAACTGCATCCTCGACGCCGACATCGACGAGGTGATGCGCCGCACCCGCCGCCGCCCGATGCCGCGTCACCGGGTCTCCACCCGCAACGCCTACCTCTTCGCCATCGTCCTGGCCGTCGTCTCCACGCTGGTGCTGGGGCTGGGTGCCAACTGGCTCTCGGCGGGCCTGGCGCTGGGCGCCAATGCCTTCTACGTCTTCGTCTACACGATGTGGCTCAAGCGCCGCACCAGCCAGAACATCGTCTGGGGCGGCATCGCCGGCTGCTTCCCTCCGCTGATCGGCTGGACGGCGATCACCGGCAGCGTGAGCTGGGCTCCGATCCTGCTCTTCCTGGTGGTCTTCTTCTGGACGCCGCCGCACACCTGGGCGCTGGCCTTCCGCTACCGCGAGGACTACGCGGCGGCCAATGTGCCCATGCTGCCCGTGGTGATGGACGCCGTGGGCGTGTGCCGTCGCATCCTGTTCTACTCGGTGCTGACGGTGCTCACCACACTGCTGGTGTGGCCGGTGGCCGAGACCGGCTGGATCTATCCGGCCGTGGCGATCATCGCCGGCGCCGTCTTCCTGTGGGAGGCCTGGCTCCTGCTCAAGCGGGCCAAGGCCGGCAAGCGGGACACCGAGCTGAAGGCGATGCGCCTGTTCCACTGGTCCAACAGCTACCTGGCGATCCTCTTCCTCGCCATCGCCATCGACCCGCTGGTCTTCTGAGCACAGGGGGATCCGCCCCCGTGGTGCCTCACCAAGCACCGTTCACTCCGCGCCACATCGGGGCACTCCGCCCGCGTGTGGCGCATGTGCGATCCGTGACCCAGTGGCGCGAAGTGTCTCGCGGCTGGAGTGGTGGCTGCGATGATCTGTACATGTGGTTCTCGACGCAGGAAGCGCGCAGACGTCTTGCCGCGGATGATCCGTGGGACTTCGCCCGTCGCGCGGCACGAGACTTCCTGGTCGGGAGGACCAGTGGTCAGCAATTCCTCGCCGACCTGCACCTCATCGGCCATCAGGGTCCCGAAGGGCTGCAGGATCTGGTGGAGCTGGATGACGAATACCTGTTCGGCAACGATCCCGGAGCTGAGGACCGGTTCATGGCGGATCGGGCGATGGAGATGCTCGTGAGGAGGGCACATGAGCTCGCCGAAGGCTGAGGGCATGCACACGGCGTGGGTCGGGCTCCGCTTGACCTTGCCCGGACGGAGCGACTTCGCGGCCCGAAGGCGCGTTCGGCGTCGATCCATGGAGCGGGCGCAGCGCCCCGGGGTGGCGCGTGGTGGACAGCGGCGGAGAACTGACGGCTCGGGCAGAGATGGCCGGGTGGGGACCACGAAATCCGGTGGTGGTGCGGCGCGCGGCTTCGTAGGGTTGTGGGGGAACGACGAAGGGAATCGGCATGGGATCAGCATTGGTCACCGGGGTGGGCAGGCGACGGGGCATCGGGGCCGCCATCGCCCGACGGCTGGCCGCCGACGGCTGGGACCTGGCGTTGGGCTTCCATGCCGCCTATGACCGGCGCGTGATGCACGAGGACGCCGACGTCGAACTGCTCGCCGACGAGCTGCGCGCCACCGGCACCCGCGTGGCGCTGGTGCCGGGTGACCTGTCGGATCCGGAGGTGCCCGCCACCGTCGTCGAGCGTGCCCAAGCAGAACTTGGCACCCTGGGAGCGCTGGTGATGAGCCACTGTGAGAGCGTCGACTCGGACTACTTCAGCACCACGGTCGAGAGCTTCGACCGGCACTACGCGGTCAATGTGCGCGCCCCGTGGCTGCTGGCTCGCGCGTTCGCGGAACAGGCCGGTCCGGATGGGGGAGCGGTGCTGGCCTTGACCAGTGACCACACCGCCTTCAACCTTCCCTACGGGGTCACCAAGGGGGCGCTGGACCGGCTCGTCATCGCCGGTGCCACCGAGCTGGCTGACCGTCGCATCCGGTGCAATGTGATCAATCCGGGGCCCATCGACACCGGCTGGATGAGTGAGGCCACCCGGGAAGAACTGTCGGCGATGACGCCCGGTGGACGGTTGGGAGGGCCACAGACCACCGCCAACCTGGTCGCCTTCCTGCTCAGCGAGCAGGGCAGCTGGATCAATGGGCAGCGGTTGTTCAGCGACGGTGGGTTCAACCCGACCAGGGTGTGAATCCCCCTCGACAGGCTCGGGAAGCGGCTGCGCTCGGGGAGCGGCTGCGCTCGGATCCGTCAGGCGGGCAGGCCCTTGCGGGTGCCGTAGTAGAGCCAGCTGACGGCGGTGGTGACCAGGCCGATGCCGATCATGTGGCAGATCACCAGGCCCATGGGCAGGCCGTTGAAGTACTGGGCGTAGCCGATGGCGCCCTGCACCAGTTCGGCGGCCAGCAGCCACAGCACCAGGGTGCGCAGCCGGGTGTTGCCGGTGGTGATGGCCTGCACCAGCAGCAGGACGGTCAGCGCCACCACCACCCAGATGGTCCAGGCATGGGCTCGGGCGACGAACTCGATGTCCATGCCATTGCGCGGCACCCGCTCGTCACCGGCATTGGGGCCGGCGCCGGTCACGACGGTGCCCAGCCACAGGGCGAACATCATCAGCCAGAAGATCGCCTGCACGATGCGGCGTTGCAGCGTGGGGACGGGCACCTGCTCGCCGTCGCCGGTCCACTGCACGAGTTGCACGCACCACACGATCAGCAGCACCGAGAGCAGCAGGTGCAGCGCTACCACCCACGGATTGAGGTGGGTGAGCACGGTGATGCCACCGATGACGCCCTGGAAGGGGATGCCGGCCAGGATGAGCCACGACAGGAATCGCTCGCGCTGCGGTGCGGCGGAGCACACGGCCGTCACGACGGTGGCGATGGCGATGGCCAGCAGCACGAAGGTCAGGGTGCGGTTGCCGAATTCCACGTAGGAGTGCCATCCCAAGGCCGGGTGGGCGGTGTAGGACTCGGCGCTGCACTTGGGCCAGGTGTCGCACCCGAGCCCGGACCCGGTGAGCCGCACCACGGCGCCGGTCACGATGATGCCGCAGTTGGCCACCAGGTTGGCGATGCTCCAGCCCCGCAGCGCCCGTCGGGTGCCGAACAGGCGGTCCTTGAACGATGCAGGGGTGGTGGGGGCTACGACGTCCAACGGAATGCCTTTCGGGCCAGGAGGTGCGAGATGACTGCCCAGACGAGCAGCACGAACAGGGGGAGCCAGCTGGTGGAACCGGCAGACCAGTGCCGCACCACCTCGCCCAGGGCTCCGGTGGGCAGGGCCGCCACGACGGGCTGCGTGGCAGCGGGGTAGCTGGCCACCGGCCACATGATGCCGCCCAGCACCAGCCCCATCAGGTAGACCAGATTGGCCAGGGCCAACGTGGCCTCGGCGCGCAGCACGCCGGCCATCGCGACGGCCAGGTTGGCGAAGACGAACATTCCCAGCGGCAGGCCCAGCAGCAGCACCGGCCACTGCGCGGCAGCCGGCTGGGGGCGCCAGCCCAGGGCGAGCGCGACCACGCCCAGCAGCACCAACTGGCCCAGCGCCACCAGGGTGATTCCGAGCGCCTTGCCCGAGAGCAGCCCGCCGCGGCCCAGGGGAGTGGCCGAAAGCCGCTCCAGCACGCCATAGCGCCGCTCGAAGGCGGTGGCGATCGCCAACGAGGTGAAGCACGAGCTCCACACCGCCAGGGTCAGCACATTGGGGGCCACCGAGGACTCGTCGATGCCGAAGCGGCCACCGGCGAAGCGTCCGAAGAGCAGCAGGGCCAGCGGGATGACCAGTGCCACCACCAGCTGTTCCCCATTGCGCAGGATCAACGACGCCTCGGTCAGCGCATGGTTGCGCACCATCCGGCCGCGGGCAGCGGCCGCCGGTGCGGGGGTGAAGTCCAGGCTCATGCGCCGCCTCCCACGCGTGCGGTGGTGTTGGCCAGGAAGACCTCTTCCAGGCTCTGGTCACGGGTGAGTTCGGCGACGCTGCCGTCCACCACCACCCGGCCCCGGTCGACCAACCAGACATGGTCGGCCAGCTGCTGGGCCTCGTCCATCGCATGGGTGGTGAGCACCACGGCCACGCCGCTGTCGCGCAACTGCTGCACCACCTGCCAGGTGTGGCGTCGCACGTGCGGGTCCATGCCGGCGGTGGGTTCGTCCAGGAAGACCAGCTCGGGACGCCCCACCAGCGCACCGGCCAGGTTCACGCTCTGCTGCTGACCACCCGACAGGCGCCGATAGGGGGTCTTGGCGAAGTCGTGGATGCCCAGCAGGTTCATCAGCTCGTCGACGGGCTGGGGATTGGCGTACAGGCCGGCCAGGTAGCGCAGCAGTTCGCCGGCGCGGATGCCAGACCAGGCGCCGGTCGACTGCGGCATCATGCCCACCCGAATGCTCGCCTCCGGGCTGCCGGCCGGATGCCCGAGCACGCTGACGCTGCCGGAGTCGGGCTTCAGCAGGCCATTGCAGACGCGGATCATGGTGGTCTTGCCGGCACCATTGGGGCCGAGCACTGCGGTGATCCGGCCCGCGTCTGCGGTCAGGCTGAGCGCGTCGAGGGCCGGCTTGGTGCCGAAGCGCACGACGACATCACGCAGTTCCAGAGCAGTCACCGTGGCAGTCTAGTCCGCTCGTCGATGAGCTGTTTGAGGGCGTCGACGTCCTTGGGGAGGTCGATGACATGCCGGGGCAGGACGTCCAGGTGGGCGAAGGCGGCGGGGACCTCGGGCTCACGGCCCAGCGCCTCACGGATGGTGTCGGCGAACTTCACCGGCAGGGCGGTTTCGAGCACGATCATCGGCAGCTGACCACCCTGATCGGCCCACTCCCGTGCCACCTTCACACCGTCGGCGGTGTGCGGATCGATCATCACCTGCTGCTCGTCGAAGAGCCGCTTGATGGTGGCGACGCGATCCGCATGGGTGGACGAGCCGCTGGCGAAGCCGAAGTCCTCACGGATGCGGGCGAACTCGGGGGTCTCGGACAGGTCGAAGAAGCCCTGTTCGGCCAGCTGGCGTCCGAACAGGTCGGCGACCCGGGCGCCGTCCCGCCCGAGCAGGTCGAAGACGAAGCGCTCGAAGTTCGAGGCCTTGCTGATGTCCATGCTGGGCGAGCTGGTCTCGAAGGTCTCCGCGCTGGCCCGCACCCGGTAGACGCCGGTGCGGAAGAACTCGTCGAGCACATTGTTCTCATTGGTGGCCAGCAGCAGCGTGTGGATCGGCAGACCCATCTGCCGGGCGACGTGGCCGGCGCAGATGTTGCCGAAGTTTCCGCTGGGGACGCAGAAGCCCACCTGCTGGTCGTCTGCGGTGGTGGTGCGGAAGTAGGCGGCGAAGTAGTAGACCACCTGGGCCACCAGACGGGCCCAGTTGATCGAGTTCACGGCGCCGATGGAGTGTTGCTTCTTGAAGTCGAGGTCATTGCTGACGGCCTTGACCAGGTCCTGGCAGTCGTCGAAGACGCCCTCGACGGCGATGTTGACGATCGACGGGTCGTCCAGGCTGAACATCTGGGCCTGCTGGAAGGGGGTCATGCGGCCCTTGGGGGTGAGCATGAACACGCGAATGTGCTGGCGGCCCCGCATGGCGTACTCAGCGGCCGATCCGGTGTCACCGCTGGTGGCCCCGACGATGTTCAGTTCGCGGCCCCGGCGGCTGAGCTCGTACTCGAAGAGTTGGCCCAGCAGCTGCATCGCCATGTCCTTGAAGGCGGCGGTGGGGCCATTGCTCAGGTGTGCCAGGAAGTGCCCGTCCCCGATGGGGCTGACCGGAACCACCTCGGGGGTGCCGAAGACGTCCTCGTTCCAGGCGCGCCGGCAGATGCCGCGCAGGTCGTCGGCGGGAATGTCGTCGATGAACTCGCTCAGGATCGCGAATCCGAGCCCGGCATAGCCCTCCTCGGCCAGGACCTGCCGCAGGTCGGCCAGCCGCGCTCCCAGCTGCGGGTAGCTCTCGGGCAGGTAGAGACCCCCGTCAGGGGCCAGGCCCTCGAGGAGGATCTCGCAGAAGGGGCGGCCGGGCTGCTCGGACGTGGATCGGGTGGAGACGTAGCGCACGGCCCCAACCCTAGCCGGGGCGGCAGGCTCGTCGTGCCTGGTCCATGGGCCGGCTGTGGCTGACAGGGCGCCCCGCGTACGGGGACGACGCTGCCCGCCGCCACCGGGCGGGGTGGCAGCGGGCAGCGCGGTCAGTCGGGCGTCAGCTGGCGGGGGCGGCGACGACCGTCTCGTCGACGATGCCCTGCTTGGCCGCACCGATCTCGACGGCCTGGGCCTCCTGCTGCGCCGAGCGGGGCTGGCGCGGCACCAGGGTGAACAGTCCGCCGGCCAGGGCCACGATGGCGAACATCTGGAAGGCGCGCACGATGTCGATGCCGGCGGCGATCAGGAAGCCACCCACCAGGGGGCCGAAGATGCCGCCCAGTCTGCCGAAGCCAGCCACCCAGGCCACCCCGGCACCGCGGGCACGGGACTCGTAGAAGTTGGAGCCGAAGCCGTAGATCAGCACCTGCACGCCCACGGTGCCCATGCCGGCCAGGGCCACGAGCAGCAGCAGGATGGCGTGCGGGAAGGAGAAGGGCAGCAGCATCAGGCAGACCGCTGCCAGGGCGAACAGGGCCACGATCACGGCGCGTGCACCGATCTTGTCGGCGATCCACGAGGCGCTCATGGCGCCGAAGACCGCGCCCAGGTTCAGGGTGAGCAGGAAGAGCAGCGAACCCTGGGTGTTGAAGCCGTGCTGGCCCATGATCACCGGCAGCCAGGTGTTGAGGCCGTAGGTGAGCAGCAAGCCGGTGAAGCTCATCAGGCCGACGAACAGGGTTGCCACGATGTACTTGCGCGAGAACAGGGCGGCGAAGCCGACCGGTTCGGTGGAGGGAGCAGCGGGCGCCGCGCCCACGGGGGCGCTGTGGGCCACCAGCGGGACGCCGGTCTTGGCCGACCACTGCTGGGCCTCCTCGTGGCGGCCGCGCGATTCGAGCCACAGCGGCGATTCGGGCAGCTTGAACCAGGCCAGCGGCAGCAGGAAGAGGATCGGGGAGGCACCCACCAGGAAGAGCCCGCGCCAGCCGATCGAGGAGTGCAGCAGCATGGCGAACAGCGAGGCCATCACGCCACCGGCGGGCACGCCGCAGTAGACGATGGCGTTGAAGAGCTGGCGACGGTTCGGCGGTGCGAACTCGGCGACGATGGCGCCGGCGGTGGCGACCAGGGCACCGACACCGATGCCGGTGACGAAGCGCAGGATGCCGAAGACGGTGGCCGAGTGAGCCATCGCCGTGGCGGCCATGCCCACCGAGAACCAGGCGATCGCCAGCAGCATCACCTTGCGGCGGCCGATCACGTCGGTGACGGCGCCGCAACTGAGCGCGCCGACCAGTACGCCGAACAGCGCGTAGCTGCCCAGCTGCCCGGCCAGTTCGGGGCTGACGGGGCCGATGTGGCTGGGGTCTGCCAGGAAGCTGGGGACGACGGTGCCGTAGATCACCAGGTCATAGCCGTCGAAGATGATGGCGATCGCAGAGATGAGGACCACCCAGAGGGAGGTGGCCTTGCGCAGTGCCGGGTTCGGCGTCACGTCAGGCTGGGGTGCGGGGCGCACCGGCGGCGTGCTCTCGGTCGTTGTGGGCATGTTTGCTCGCTTCGGTCCGGGGCCGCGTCGCTGCGGCCGTGGCGCCGAGGGCGGTGTGGCTCCTCGGTCGGTGGAACGAAACACTGCCAGCCCGCTCGAGCCAGAACAGCTGGGCAAGAACCTAGTGAGCCTCCGGTGCGCTTCCATTGACCGGAGCGGCCAATTCATCGATTTCACCGATGATGGAGGTTCGCAGCCTTGTGTCTGGCGTGTCCAAGGCTGACACGGATGACTATTTCATCGCTGGGGTGACGAGTCCACTCGGCCGCCATCCCAGGCGCACCGCAACGGGCGGATCACCGGTCTGGTGATCCGCCCGTCGTCGGCAGCGGAGAGCTGGTTACTTGACGGCGCCCGCGGTGAGTCCGCTCACGATGTACTTCTGCAGCCACAGGAAGAGCACCATCACCGGGATGGCGGCCAGCACCGCGCCGGCCGAGAAGACCGGCCAGTAGGTGTTGTTCTCGGTGGAGACGTACTGGTACAGGCCGATGGCCAGGGTGGACTTGGACGAGTCATTGCCCAGGATCACCGAGGCGATGACGAATTCGGTGAAGGTGGCATTGAAGCTCAGCAGCGCCACCACCATCTGGGCCAAAGGGTTCCGAAGGCGGGATGAGCAGGGCAGAAGTTACTTAGGTCAGGCTTCCTTGTTGTCTTTGGGGGTAATTAGGTAAGAATGGCGTTGTGAAAACAAACGACGAGACAGCTGTGCGCCCGCCGCAGCCTGGCGTCGTCGAACCCGAAGAGGACGCCACGACCCGCGAGCGGGTGGCGCGCTCCATTCTGGAACACGGCCCGAGCACGGCCGTCGAGCTGGGGGAGCGGCTGAGCCTGACCCCTGCCGCCATCCGCCGGCACCTCGGTGTGCTCACCGAGCACGGCCACATCGAGCCGCGCGACCAACGAGTCTACGGCCAGCGGGGTCGGGGGCGGCCGGCCAAGGTCTTCGCCCTCACCGATCTGGGCCGACGCAACTTCTACCAGGCCTACGACGAGCTGGCGCTGCAAGCGCTGCACCAGTTGGTGCGGGCTGCCGGACCCTCGGCGGTCAGCGCCCTGGCCGAGCAGCGCGTCGCCGACGTGGAGGCGGCCTACCACCGCATCCGCGCAGAGCAGCCCGAGGCGACCGCCTCCGAGGTGCTCGCCCAGGCGCTCAACACCGACGGCTACGTGGCCAGCGTCAAGCCCGCCCAGCTGGGTGAGCAGTTGTGCCAGCACCACTGCCCGGTGGCCCACGTGGCCGAGGAGTTCCCCGAACTGTGCGAGGCCGAGACTCAGCTGTTCAGCCGCCTGCTGGGCAGCCACGTGCAGCGCCTGGCGACCATCGCCCACGGCGACGGCATCTGCACCACCAACATCCCCTTCTTCAGACCCGAGGAGCTCACTGCCGGTGAGCACTCCCCACAACACGACACCAGCCACGAATCCAATCGAAAGGCCAACTGAGACATGACTGACCTGCAGAACAAGCCGGTCGTCCCCGGCACCGGTGCCTCGCAGGACGAGCACCTGGACGCCCTGGGCAACTACCGCTTCGGATGGCACGACAAGGACGACGCCGGTGCGGCCGCGCAGCGTGGCCTCAACGAGGCCGTCGTGCGCAACATCTCCGAGCTGAAGGGTGAGCCGGAGTGGATGCTCAAGGAGCGCATGAAGGGCCTCAAGCTCTTCGGGCGCAAGCCGATGCCCACCTGGGGTGCCGACCTGAGCGAGATCGACTTCGACAACATCAAGTACTTCGTGCGCTCCACCGAGCGCCAGGCCCAGTCCTGGGAGGACCTGCCCGAGGACATCAAGAACACCTACGACAAGCTGGGCATCCCGGAGGCCGAGAAGGCTCGCCTGGTGGCCGGCGTCGCCGCCCAGTACGAGTCCGAGGTGGTCTACCACAAGATCAACGAGGAGCTCGAGCGCCAGGGCGTGCTCTTCCTGGACACCGACACCGCCCTCAAGGAGCACCCCGAGATCTTCGAGGAGTACTTCGGCACCGTCATCCCCACCGGTGACAACAAGTTCTCCGCGCTGAACACCGCCGTGTGGTCGGGTGGCTCGTTCATCTACGTCCCCAAGGGCGTCCACGTCGAGATCCCGCTGCAGGCCTACTTCCGCATCAACACCGAGAACATGGGCCAGTTCGAGCGCACGCTGATCATCGCCGACGAGGGCTCCTACGTGCACTACGTCGAGGGCTGCACCGCGCCGATCTACAAGTCGGACTCGCTGCACTCGGCCGTGGTGGAGATCGTGGTCAAGAAGAACGCCCGCGTGCGCTACACCACCATCCAGAACTGGTCGAACAATGTGTTCAACCTGGTGACCAAGCGCGCCTCCTGTGAGGAGGGCGCCACCATGGAGTGGATCGACGGCAACATCGGCTCCAAGGTGACCATGAAGTACCCCGCGGTCTACCTGATGGGTGAGCACGCCAAGGGCGAGACCCTCTCGATCGCCTTCGCCGGCGAGGGCCAGCACCAGGACGCCGGTTCCAAGATGGTGCACTGCGCTCCCAACACCAGCTCGTCGATCGTCTCCAAGTCGGTGGCTCGCGGCGGTGGCCGCAGCTCCTACCGCGGACTGGTCGAGGTGCAGGAGGGCGCCAGCCACTCCGCATCCAGCGTGAAGTGCGACGCCCTGCTGGTGGACCAGATCAGCCGCTCCGACACCTACCCCTACGTCGACGTGCGTGAGGACGACGTGTCGATGGCCCACGAGGCCACCGTCTCCAAGGTCTCCGACGACCAGCTCTTCTACCTGATGCAGCGTGGTCTGGAGGAGGACGAGGCGATGGCGATGATCGTGCGCGGCTTCGTCGAGCCGATCGCCCGCGAGCTGCCGATGGAATACGCCCTGGAACTCAACCGCCTCATCGAGCTGCAGATGGAAGGTGCCGTGGGCTGATCCAGCCGCCGTCCACCCGTGGCCCCGCCTTGGCGGGGCCACACCACCCAGCCTGCCCATAGACCAAGAAGGAAGCACACAGTTGTCCATTGACACCGCACCCGCTGTGGCGAGCGCACTCGAGCTCGAGACGGTTGCCTCACACCTGCACCCCACCCCGTCGTGGGAGCTGTCGGACCACCCCGAGCCCACCGGCCGGGAGGAGATCTGGCGGTTCACCCCGATGAAGCGTCTGGCCCCGCTGCTGCAGGCCCAGGCCAGCACCGACAACCTCGACTGGGAGACCAGCATCCCCGAGGGCGTCAGCCTGGAGCAGGTGGAGATCGCTCGCGCCCGTGAGCTGTCCGTCGAGGCCCCCACCGACCGCGTCGCCGCCCTGGCGGGCCAGAACGCCGCCTACGGCGTCCACATCGACGTCCCGGCCGACACCCAGGTGAGCGAGCCCGTCGTCCTGACCGCCACCGGCAAGGGTGGCGTGGTCAGCGAGCACACCGTGATCACCATCGGCGCCCATGCCGAGGTCACCTTCGTGCTCCATCTCAAGGGCAGCACCACCTTTGCCGAGAAGACCGACATCCGCGTCGGCGACGGCGCCCAGGTCACCGTGGTGACCGTGCAGGACTGGGCCGACGACGCCGTCCACGGCGGGCAGCGCTCGGTCATGGTGGGCCGCGATGCCCACGTGCGGCTGATCACCGCCAGCCTGGGTGGCGACCTGATCCGGCTGCAGGAGGACGTGCGCTACGACGGCCCCGGCGGCGAGCTGGAGCAGTACGGGCTCTACTTCGTCGACGCCGGCCAGCACATCCAGCACCGCATCTTCGTCGACCACAACGCCCCGCGCACCAAGAGCAATGTGGACTACCGCGGAGCCCTGCAGGGTGAAGGCGCGCACTCGGTGTGGATCGGCGACGTGCTGATCCGCAAGGTGGCCGAGGACATCGAGACCTACGAGGCCAACAAGAACCTGGTGCTCACCGACGGCTGCAAGGCCGACAGCGTCCCCAACCTGGAGATCGAGACCGGCGAGATCGCCGGTGCCGGTCACTCGTCCACCACGGGTCACTTCGACGACAACCAGCTCTTCTACCTGATGAGCCGCGGCATCCCCGAGAAGGAGGCCCGCCGTCTGGTGGTGCAGGGCTTCTTCTTCGAGATCATCCGCAAGGTGGGCCTGCCCGACGTGGAGGCGCGCCTGGAGGAGGCCGTCGAGGAGGAGCTCTCCTTCCTGGAGTCCGTCAGCCCCGAAGGCGCCCGGTGAGCTTCGTCGAGGTCTGCCAGGCAGCCGAGCTGGGGCAGGACGCGCACCGCGTGGTCCTGGACCGGCCCGGCAAGGGGCAGGCCGCGCTCGCCATCGTGCGAGCAGGCGAGGACGTCTTCGCCATCACCGACGAGTGCTCGCACGCCGCCATCCGCCTGAGCGAGGGCGAGGTGGAGGGCTGCACCATCGAGTGCTGGCGGCACGGCGCACGCTTCGACCTGCGCACCGGCGAGCCGCTCGACCTGCCGGCCACCGAGCCCGTGCCGGTCTACCCGGTCCGCATCACCGACGGGCTGGTGCTCGTCGACCTGGACAACCCGATCACAACCAACGAGAACGATTCTGCGGCCGCTGCCGCGGCCGACAAGGAGAACTGAGATGTCGAAGCTGGAAATCATCGACCTGCACGTGGACGTCGAGACCGAGACCGGTCCCAAGCCGATCCTCAAGGGCGTCAACCTGGTCATCAACGACGGCGAGGTGCACGCCATCATGGGCCCCAACGGCTCGGGCAAGTCCACCCTGGCCTACTCGATCGCCGGCCACCCCAAGTACACGATCACCTCCGGCAAGGTGCTGCTCGACGGTGAGGACATCACCGAGATGAGCGTCGACGAGCGGGCCCGCGCCGGACTCTTCCTGGCGATGCAGTACCCCGTCGAGGTGCCCGGCGTGAGCGTGGCCAACTTCCTGCGCAGCGCCAAGACCGCCCTGGACGGCCAGGCCCCCAAGGTCCGCACCTGGGTCAAGGACGTCAACGCCTCGCTGGAGCGCATGAACCTGGACAAGGAGTTCGCCGCCCGTTCGGTGAACGAGGGCTTCTCCGGTGGCGAGAAGAAGCGTCACGAGATTGCCCAGCTGGAGCTGCTGAACCCCAAGATGGCGGTGCTCGACGAGACCGACTCGGGTCTGGACATCGACGCGCTGCGCGTGGTCAGCGAGGGCATCAACCGCTACAGCGCCCAGGGCGACCGCGGCGTGCTGCTGATCACCCACTACACCCGCATCCTGCGCTACGTGAACCCCACCCACGTGCACGTCTTCGTCGACGGCCGCATGGTCGCCGAGGGTGGCAAGGAGCTGGCCGAGCAGCTCGAGTCGGAGGGTTACGAGAAGTACCTGCAGGCCGCCCAGGCCTGAGCCGCACCCATTCGTGGTGGCGTCGCACCGGCTGCGGCGCCACCACCGGGCCCCACTGGGGCCACTACAAGGAGCACCACATGAATCAGTCCCTGGCCCCAACGGGTCTTGACGTGGAACGCATCCGGGCCGACTTCCCGATCCTCTCCCGCACGGTGGGGGAGCATCCGCTGGTCTACCTCGACAGCGCCAACACCTCGCAGAAGCCCCGGCAGGTGGCCGACGCGATCAGCGAGCACTACCTGCAGCACAACGCCAATGTGGCGCGCGCCATGCACATGCTGGGCGGCGAGGCCACCGAGGCTTTCGAATCGGCTCGCGCTCGGGTCGCCGCCTTCATCGGTGCGGCTCAGCCCGAGGAGGTGGTCTTCACCAAGAACGCCTCCGAGGCCCTGAACCTGGCCGCCAACACCCTGGGCGCCGGCCTCGGGCCGGGCGACGAGGTGCTGGTCAGCGTCATGGAGCACCACTCCAACATCGTGCCGTGGCAGATGGTCTGTGAACGCACCGGCGCCACGCTGCGCTGGTTCGACATCACCGACGAGGGACGTCTTGATCTTGAAGGCGCCGAGCGTGACGGGCTGGTCAACGAGCGCACCAAGGTGGTCTCGCTGACCTGGATCAGCAATGTGCTGGGCACCGTCAACCCGATCGCGACGATCGCCGAGCAGGCCCATGCCGTGGGTGCCACCGTCGTGGTGGACGGATCGCAGGGTGTCCCGCAGCGGGCCACCGACGTCACCGCGCTGGGCTGCGACCTGCTGGTCTTCACCGGCCACAAGATCTGCGGACCGACCGGCGTCGGCGTCCTGTGGGGGCGCATGGAACTGCTGGAGAGCCTGCCGCCCTTCCTGGGGGGAGGCGAGATGATCGAGGTGGTCCGGATGACCGGCTCCACCTATGCGCCGCCGCCGCACCGCTTCGAGGCCGGGACCCCACCCATCGCCCAGGCCGTCGGACTGGCCGCCGCCATCGACTATGTCGATGCGATCGGCATGGAACGCATCGCGGCGCACGAACACCACATCACCGAACTGGTGCTGAAGCGCCTGCAGGCCATCGACGGACTGCGCATCCTGGGGCCGACCGAGGCCGTCGAGCGCGGGGGAGCGGTCTCCTTCGCCCTGGACGGCGTGCATCCGCACGACATCATGCAGATGCTCGACTCGCGCGGCGTCGCGATCCGGGGTGGGCAGCACTGCGCCCGTCCGCTGCACGACCGGCTGGGCATCCAGTCGTCGGTGCGCGCCTCCGGCTACCTCTACACCACGCCCGAGGAAGTGGAGGCACTGGGAGCGGCGCTGGAATGGACCAAGGACTTCTTTGGTTCAAGGCTGAGTGGGGCCGACGGTAGCAGCATCCGACGCCGTCGCCAGCAGCGCCTCAACAAGAAGGGACAGTCGTGAGCGTTGAGCAGATGTACCAGGAGATCATCCTGGACCACTACCGGGAGAAGCTGAACTCCGGCCTGCGCGACCCCTTCCAGGCCGAGGTGCACCACGTGAACCCCTCGTGCGGTGACGAGATCACGCTGCGCGTGCAGCTCGACGGCAGCCGCATCGCCGACGTCAGTTACCACGCCGAGGGATGCTCCATCTCGCAGGCCTCCACCAGCGTGATGAGCGAGCTGCTCATCGACCGCGAGGTGGACGACGCGATGGCCCTGCACGACGAGTTCCTGGAGATGATGCAGAGCCAGGGCAATGCCGAACCCGACGAGGATCGGCTGGAGGACGGCATCGCCTTCGTCGGGGTCTCCCAGTTCCCGGCGCGGGTGAAGTGCGCCATGCTCGGCTGGTCGGCGGTCCGCGATGCGGTCCTGCGCGCCCAGTCAGACCAGGGCTGAACCAACCCAGACTTCAACAAGCAAGGAGAACGCGGTGTCCAACACCCCTGAAGAGGCCACCCAGGCCACGCCCGAGGCGGGCGCCGGGCAGCGTCCGTCCGATCTGGTCAAGGACGAGCTGCCCACCGGCGTGCCCGCCGCTGGAGTCACCAGCGTCGAGGACGTCGAGGAGGCCATGCGTGACGTGGTCGACCCCGAACTGATGGTCAACGTGGTTGACCTCGGCCTCGTCTACGGCATCCACGTCGATGAGAACAATGACTGCACCATCG
Source organism: Luteococcus struthionis (assembly GCF_048595755.1). Taxonomy (GTDB): domain Bacteria; phylum Actinomycetota; class Actinomycetes; order Propionibacteriales; family Propionibacteriaceae; genus Luteococcus. The sequence goes on along the minus strand of NZ_CP184360.1, from coordinate 141,108 downwards.
ACATGACGCTCACCAGCCCGACCTGCCCGTTGACCGACCGGATCGAGGACGACACCCACGCCGCCCTCGAAGGCCTGGTCAACAGCGCAACCATCAACTGGGTCTGGCTGCCGCCGTGGTCGCTGGAGATGATCAGCGATGATGGCCGCGAGCAGCTGCGAAGCATCGGCTTCAACGTCTGACCCGGACGCAATTTCCCGAGCGGGAATGACCAACGGCGGGCCCGAACCTCCCCCACAGGGGTTCCGGCCCGCCGTTGGCGTGTGTGCAGGCCCGGCACCGCTCTTCGTGGGCCGAAAACCCTGCCACACAAGGATTCTGTCGGTCTTTGCGAGGTTCTTCAATGGCCTGCCATGCCTTGGGCTGGGGCGCTGCCGTCAGCCTGCCAGCTCCCAACGGTCCACGATTCGGTGTGCGGCAGGGCCTCCGCGGGGATCGAGGAGGGTCTCCACCAGCACCATCTGAGTCGCCTGCCAGGGCTCGGTGCGCAACCCCTGGAGCCAGCCGGCCTGGCCACGAAGATCGCGGGGGCGGTTGGTGCGGCCCACCGTGAGGTGCGGCCGGTATGCCCGGTCCTCGACGCTGATCCGCGCATCGAGCGCTGCCTGACGGCCCGCGTGGGCCAAGGCCGGTAGACCACCCAGGGGGTCGTCCAACAGGGCCATCACGTGGCGTCCCGAGCTCAATCTGGGGAAGGCGTCCCCTCCAGCGATCGAGAGCGGAAAGGGTGGCTGACTGTCGGCCGCCACCGCCAGTGCTCGGCGGTAGTGGGGCAGGGCCGCTTCGGGCACCGAACCGGTGAAGGTGAGCGTCACGTGCCACCAGCTGGGCTGGGTCAACCGCAGCCCTGCGTCGTCGCGACGGCTTTCGGGCAGCTGTGCGAGCAGTTCCTGCCTCACTCGCAGCGGCGGCAGGATCGCGGTGAACAGGCGACGGGTCGTCATGGCCCGACGCTAGCGGTTTAGTGGCATTGGGGGTCGGGATGGGACACTTGACGACGTGCTGCAAGTCAAGGATCTCGAAGTTCGGGCGGGTGCCCGCCTGTTGTTGTCTCCCATCTCCTTCCAGGTGATCCCTGGAGACCGGATCGGTCTGGTGGGGCGCAATGGCGCCGGCAAGACCACCCTCACTCGAATCCTGGCCGGTGAAGGCCTGCCCGCCGGTGGGCAGGTGACCCGTTCCGGTCAGCTCGGCTACCTCCCGCAGGATCCCCGCGATGGCGACCTGAGCATGCTGGCCCGAGACCGCATCCTGTCGGCTCGGGGACTCGATCGAGTGATCATCAAGATGCGTGATCTCGAAGAGAAGATGAGCTCGGCCACGGGAGCCGAACGAGAGCAGGCGATGAGCGCCTATGCCAAGGCCGAGGCACAGTTCATCTCGGCCGGCGGTTATGGGGCCGAGAGCGAGGCCCACCGGATTGCGGCCAACCTCAACCTGCCCGACCGGGTGCTCGCCGAGCCGCTGCAGAACCTTTCGGGTGGTCAGCGCCGCCGCATCGAGCTGGCCCGAATCCTGTTCTCCGGCGCCGACACCCTGCTGCTCGACGAGCCCACCAACCACCTCGATGCCGACTCGATCAGCTGGCTGCGTGACTTCCTCAAGACCTATCCCGGCGCCCTGCTCATGATCAGCCACGACACCGGCCTGCTGGAGGCCACCGTCAACAAGGTCTTCCACCTGGACGCCAACCGCGCCGAGATCGACATCTACTCGATGGGGTGGAAGCTCTACCTCAAGCAGCGTGAGACCGACGAGAAGCGTCGCCGCCGGGAACGCGCCAATGCCGAGAAGAAGGCCGCCCAGTTGCTGCTGCAGGCCGACAAGCTCGGCGCCAAGGCCACCAAGGCCGCAGCCGCTCACAACATGGCCCGCCGTGCCGAGCGCATGCTCTCGGGGCTGGAGGCGGAACGCGAGGCCGACAAGGTGGCCAACATCCGCTTCCCGGAGCCCGCCCCGGTGGGCAAGGTGCCGCTGATGGCCGAGGGACTGAGCAAGTCCTACGGCTCCCTGGAAGTCTTCACCGGCGTCGACCTGGCCATCGACAAGGGCTCCAAGGTGGTCATCCTGGGGCTCAACGGCGCCGGCAAGACCACCATGCTGCGGATCCTGGCGGGGGTGGAGGAATCCGACACCGGCCAGTTGATCCCCGGGCACGGCCTGCGGATCGGCTACTTCGCCCAGGAGCACGACCTCATCGACCTGTCGGCCAGCGTCCTGGACAACATGGTGGCCAGCGCCCCGAACATGAATGCCACCGAGTGCCGCAAGGTGCTGGGCAGTTTCCTGTTCACCGGCGACGACGTCGAGAAGCCCGCCCGCGTGCTGTCGGGTGGTGAGAAGACCCGGCTGGCGCTGGCAATGCTGGTGGTCAGCTCGGCCAATCTGCTGCTGCTCGACGAGCCCACCAACAACCTCGACCCGGCCAGCCGCGAAGAAGTGCTGAAGGCGATCGCGAGCTACACAGGGGCGATCGTGCTGGTGACCCATGATGCCGGGGCCGTCGACGCCCTCGACCCCGACCGGGTGCTGCTGCTCCCCGACGGGGACGAGGACCTGTGGAGTGACGACTATCGCGAGATCGTCGCCCTGGCCTGAGGATCAGGCCATCAGCTTGTAGGTGTTGGTTCCCGACATGATCTGCTTGGCCACGCCCCAGGAACCGTTGCGGTTCTCGTATCCGAAGAGGAGGCCGTCGTTTCGGCGGCCGACGAGGTCGTAGCGCTGGTCGGAGCTGAGGTCACCCGGGCAGAAGGCCAGATCGAAGTTGTTCCATCCTTGGCCGACCTTCTTGCCTGCGCCGAGCGTGGCCTTGGTGGTTCCTTGGTAGAACCAGAGTTGGCCGTCCTGACGCAGGCCGAGCACGTCGGCGCGCCCGTCACGGTTGAAGTCACCGACACCGACGATCTGACGCATCCCATTCCAGTTGCGACCGATCTGCACTGCCGAAGTGAGGCCCTTGGGGGTGAGGCCGTAACGGAACAGGGCGCCGTCACTCTTGCGGCGGGCCACGACATACTGCGTGCTGCCCCCGCCAAGGTTGAAGGTCGGGACAATCTGATCCATGCCGCCCCAGTTCTGGCCAACCTTGCCGTAGGTCTGTGCGCCACCGCTGGTCGTGGTTGCGTACAACCACAGGGAATTGTCGTAGGCACGACGAGCCAGCAGGTCGCGGTTGCCGTCCCCGACGAGGCTGTTGATCTGCGCAAGATAGGACATGCCGCCCCACCCCGTGCCCTTCTGCCCTTGGGGCTTCATACCGCTGCCCAGGGTCCCGGTGGCGAGTTGCAAAGTGCCATTCGTGGCGACGGAGTAGATGCGCCCGGCGGAGACGGGATTCTCGACGATTGGTTTGGGCTGGGCGGTGGTGGTGGGCTTCGGCTTGGGGGCTGGGGCAGGAGCCGGATCACCAGATGCATCCTCGCAGGCAACACCGTCACCGTCGCGGTCAAGGTTCTTGGAATAACCGGGCTCACCGGCGCGCATGTTGCTGTAACCAGCAGCCTTGGCTTGGGCACAGCTCCGGAAGGAGACCGAGGGCAGGGAGCGTGCCTGTGAAGGCTGGACCAAGCAGGATCCGACGAGAAGACCAGAGGCCGTGATGGCGGCAAGACGCAAGGCGCCATGAGATACAGGAGACATTCAATTTCCTAAGAGTGTTTGGTTGTAGGGCCAGAACTATCATGCGAACTCACCGAGGAGCCCACTTGGTCCTTGTTTTGCCGAGGCGGGGCGGATTCCGGAGCGGCTGCTGATTTTCGTCGCCCGACGTGATTTGATCTTGGACACACCGGCAGGGCAGCGGTGGAACCGAGACAAGGAGCGGGGCCATGACGGAATCAACAAGCGGAGGGCAGCGCAAGCCACGACTGGCGCCCGGCGTGCGAATCGTCGGTGACCAGCGCATTGCGCTGGGCAAGGAACTGGCGGAACGCTATGCCCAGGGCGAGGCCATCAGGTCCATGGCCGATGATCTTGGCCGCTCCTATGGCTGGGTGCAGGGGATGTTGAAGGAAGCCGGGGTGACCTTGCGAGGCCGCGGGGGCGCCACCCGAGGAGAAGCCGGGGCCGCCCGTGCCCGAGTGGCACGGGGTGGAAGTCGCGCTCGCAGGAGCACGGCCGGTCGCCCGTCGCCGACCAAGCCTGCCCGCAGTGGGAATAGATCCACCGCCGCCGTGGTTGAGGAGGACGACGCGGCAGTGGAGCCAGCCCAGGAGACCCCCGTCACGACGGTGACCCCCGTCAAGGCGGTGAAGGAGTCCCGGGCCAGCGCGGTTGACCAGAAGCCCGCAGCGTCGAAGATCAAGAAGTCCAAGAAGGACAAGACTGGCGCGTCGAAGAGTGACAAGCCGGCCAAGGACGAGGCGAAGCCCGCCAAGCCGAAGAAGGACGACAAGCCCGCGAAGCAGGCGTCCTCCGGCAAGGCCGAGAAGCCCAAGTCCGAGAAGAAGACCACGCCTGATCAGAAGACCAAGCCTGATTCGAAGGCCAAGAAGGTCAAGAAGGACAAGTCGTCCTCCGGCAAGAAGGACAAGTCCAAGCAGGAGAAGTCCAAGCAGGACAAGCCTGCCAAGCCGAAGAAGGACAAGAAGTCCAAGAAGAAGAACAAGGACAAGTAGCCCAGCCGTACAGGCCGGGCGGACGGGAGCCACGATGAGCATGATGGGTGGCCCCGGAGGCCGGATGATGGGGGGCCTGCGCAAGGACCCCGAGGTGAAGAACCACAATCTCGCCCCCGGAACGGTACGAAGGGTGGCTGGCTATGGCCGGCCCTACAAGGGACTGCTGGCGGTATTCCTGCTGTGCGTGGTGCTGAGCGCCATCGCAGGCGTGGTGCCACCGCTGCTGTTCAAGACGATCGTCGACGACGGTGTGCTCAAGGGCGACACGTCGTTGGTGTGGAAGATGGCAGGCGTCGTTGCCTTGCTTGCCGTCCTGGAGGCCGCACTCGGCATCCTGCAGCGCTGGTGTTCGGCGCGCGTGGGCGAGGGCCTCATCTATGACCTGCGCACGCAGGTCTTCGACCACGTCAGCTCGATGCCGCTGGCTTTCTTCTCCCGTACCCACACGGGAAAGCTGGTGAGCCGCCTCCAGTCGGACGTGCTCGGGGCCCAGCGTGCCTTCACCACGACCTTGTCCAGTGTGTTGAGCAATGTCATCTCGCTGGTGCTGGTGCTGGCAGCCATGGTCTCGCTGAGTTGGCAGTTGACCTTGGCCTCGCTGGTGCTGCTGCCGGTCTTCCTGATTCCGGCACGCATCGTCGGTGGCCGCCTCGCGGGCCTGACGCGTGACTCGATGCAGCTCAACGCCGACATGTCGGCCATGATGACCGAGCGCTTCACCGTCTCCGGTGCGCTGCTGGTCAAGCTCTTCGGCCGGCCCGCCGACGAGCACGACATGTTCGCCGACAAGGCCGCACAGGTGCGTGAGACGGGCGTCACCATCGCCATGGTGGGGCGGTTGTTCATGACGGCGATGACCCTGGTGGCCGCCTTGGCCACGGCGCTGGTCTACGGTGCCGGCGGCTGGATGGCGATCAAGGGCAGCCTGACGGTGGGAACCCTGACCGCGCTGGCGGGTCTGCTGGCGCGCCTCTACGGCCCGCTGGTGCAGCTCACCAATGTGCGCGTCGACGTGATGAGCGCCCTGGTCAGCTTCGAGCGTGTCTTCGAGGTGCTCGACCTCAAGCCGCTGATCACCGACGCGCCGGATGCCCGCACCGCCTCGGGCCGCGCCTCGATCGAGTTCGACGACGTCAGCTTCACCTACCCCGACCCGGAGCTGGTCTCGCTGCCGTCGCTGGAACCGGTGACCCCCGGTCAGGAGAGCCGCAACCAGCAGGTGCTCGACGGGGTGAGTTTCCGCGCCGAACCCGGCGAGACGATCGCCCTGGTGGGCCCATCGGGCGCCGGCAAGACCACGGTCACGAACCTGCTCACGCGGCTCTACGACGTCACCGAGGGCACCGTGCGGATCGGCGGCGACGACGTGCGCGAGCTGACCCAGGCCTCCTTGCAGGAGATGGTGGGCTACGTGACGCAGGACGCGCACATGTTCCACGACACCATCCGCAACAACCTGGCCTACGGGGCCCCCGGTGCCACCGAGCAGCAGATGCGCGACGCCCTGGCGGCTGCCCAGATCCTGCCCCTGGTGGATCGACTGCCCGACGGGCTGGACACCATGGTGGGGGAGCGCGGCTACCGCCTCTCGGGCGGTGAGCGTCAGCGCTTCGCGATTGCGCGACTGTTGCTGAAGGCCCCGCCGATCGTGGTTCTCGACGAAGCCACGGCCCACTTGGACAGTGAGTCCGAGGTTGCGGTGCAGCATGCGCTCGATGCCGCGATGACCGATCGCACCTCCGTGGTCATCGCCCACCGCCTGTCGACGGTGCGCGCCGCAGACCAGATCCTGGTGCTGGAGGCCGGCCGCATCGTCGAGCGCGGGACCCATGCTGAACTGCTGGCGGCCGACGGCCCCTACGCCCAGCTGTACCACTCGCAGTTCGAGTGAGGCCCCGCTGGGCCGCGACGACGCGGAAGGCAGGCGTGGTCGGTATGGTTCATGCGCTGGCGCCTTCGTCCGCGTCGCCGAAGAGCACCTTGCCGGTCACCGCCAGCCCCTTGGTGGACAGCGCGGACCAGATCTTGTTCCAGAATTTCGTCATGGCCTCAGAGTCTGTGATCAAATGATCATGTGCAACGATCATCTCGCCAGAAAATGATCATCCAGGCGCTCGGGAGGCAACTGGTCTCGGTCGAGGCCCTCAGCGAGCTGACCGGGGCGTCGCCCGTGACCATCCGGCGAGACCTCGCCGACCTCCAAGGTCATGGGTTGTTGCGGCGGGTCCACGGGGGAGCCGTGGCGACGGACCTGCGTGGCGCCCCGCTGCCTTATGAACTGCGCGCCGCAGAGAATGCCGAGGGCAAGCAGGCCATCGCAGGCCTGGTCGGCGGTCTGGTCAGCGACGACATGTCGCTCATCCTCGACAATGGCTCGACCATGGACGTGGTGGCCCGGGCTCTCGTCGGGCGGCGTGTCACGGCCCTGTGCATGTCACTGCGGGCGGCCGTGGAGCTGAGTGCCGAGGCCGGCCCAGCGGTCATCACCCCCGGCGGTCCGGCGCAGTACCCGAGCCTGCCAGTGGCAGCGCCGCGTCCTTGGCGGCCTTGGCGGATTTCCGTGCCGACCTCGCGGTCATGGGGGCCTGTTCGGTGAACCCGGCCCAGGGACTCACCGTCACCACGCACGAGGACGCCCAGATCAAACGGGCCATCATCGCCGCCTCCGCTCGGATCGTGCTGGCCGCGACGGGGGACAAGCTGACCCGCACCTCCACCTTCCGCTTCGGCTCCATCGAGGACGTCGACGACCTGGTCACCACACCGGAGGCGCCGCCGGAGCTGCTGGACGACTTCATCGCCGCCGGGGTTCGAGTCCACATCGCGCGGTGATCAGTGGGTGGCGACGACCTCCACCTCGAAACCCTGCGCGTCCTCCAGGAAGAGTGCGATGTGTTCCGGTCCGCCCGCCGTGGGGTACTGCTCGGCGAACAATTCGCGCCACCCGTGGGCGGGCGCATCACGTCGAATCCCATCCAGCTCGGCGCGGGACGAGGCGGTGAAGGCCAGGTGGTTCAAACCGGGCTGCAGCCGCTGGTGTCGCTCGCCGATCAGCGCAGGGGACTGCTCCAGCACCAGGTAGGCACCCGACGCTACTCGAGGCGGGGCCAAGACCCACTCTCAGCAGATGGGGCGCCGGAAGACGCTGAGCTGCACGTCCGCGTCGACGGTCAGGGGCTCGGCGGCCTGGCCGTGCTCGTGGAAGGCATTGGGGCCCATCTGCACCAGGTCCGTCACCGCAGCCGCGTCCAGCTCCATCGTCCAGCGGATCCGTTGGCTCCAGATCGCCTCGAAGGCACCTGACAGGGAGCGGTTCAGCTTGGCCAGCTTGTCGTCCTGGATGCCCAACAGTCCGAGGCGTTCACGTGCCTGCGCCAGGTGCCCGTCATTGGGGGTGACCACCAGCAGCAGCGATCCTTGGCGGCAGATCCGGGCGAATTCCGTCGGATTGCGCGGCGCGAAGACGCACAGCAGCACGTCGGCAGCGCCGGAGCGGATGGGCAGCCCCGCCCACGTGTCGGCCACCACCGACCCCATCCGGTCATGCGCCTTCGCGGCACGACGGGCAGCTAAGGGCGAGACATCGGTTGCCAGCCCGACCGCGTCGGGTTGGGAGTCCAAGACCCCGGCCAGGTAGTGACCGGTGCCAGCCCCCACCTCGACGATCCGCGAGGCCTGCCGCACCCGTGACCGAAGGGCCTCGACGATCGGCTGGTAGTGCCCGGCGCCGAGGAAACGCGCCCGGGCGGCGACCATCTGGGCGGTGTCGGCATTGGCGGGAGCCGCACGACCCAGCAGGTTCACGTGGCCCTGGCGGGCGATGTCGAAGCGGTGGCCCTGCTGGCACAACAGGCTGCCCCCGTCACGACTCAACCGGGCCGCACAAGTGGGGCAGGCCAACAGCCCCAGGGCGGCATCAAGCGCCATGTGTCTTTCGGTCACAGGGCGCGCAGCATCCCGCCGTCGACGGCGATCACGCTGCCCGAGACATAGGAGGCCGCATCCGAGAGCAGGAAGCAGGCGGTGCGGCCGAATTCCTCGGGCTCACCGAGGCGCCCCAGCGGAATGTTCTCCTCGTCCTGTGCGCGGGCCGCGGCAGGGTCATCTGCCTGGGAGTAGAGGTGGTCCATGCGCGCGGTGGCGATCATGCCGGGGGAGATGGCGAAGGCCCTGCCGCCCTGGGGACCCACCTCGTCGGCCAGCTGCTTCACCAACATCGCCAGCCCCGGGCGCAGCCCATTGCTGGGCGCCATCTGGGGCAGCGGGGACTTGGCCGAGACCGACAGCACGTAACCGATCCGGGCGGCCGGATTGGCGGCGAAGACCTCGCGAGCCATCCGCATGGCAGGCAGGAAGACCATCTCGAAGGCCGACTGCCAGGTCTCGTCGCTGGTCTCCAGCACGGTGCCCTTGGGCGGGCCTCCGACGCTCACGAAGGCGCCATCGATGCGGCCGTACTCCTCAACGGCCAGGGCAACGGCACGCTGCGGTGTCCGTGGATCGGCCAGATCGGCGGCCAGGGTCAGCGCCCCCAGCTCCTTGCCAACAGCCTCCAATCGCTCCTGGGTGCGGGCCACCAGCACCACCTTGGCCCCCTCGGCCACCAGCTCACGGGCAGTGGCCAGCCCCAGACCGGAACTGGCCGCCGTCACGACGAAGACCTTGCCCTCATGCCCTAGCTGCATCGTCAACCTCCTGGTTCTTGGCGGCCTCGGCCTGCTTGCGGGCACGCCGCTCGGCGCGGACCAAGGCCTTCTTGCGGTCCTTCAGGTCATTGCGGATCAGGACGAAGACGCCGCCCACCGCGATCACGGTGAAGGCGAACCACTGCAGCGCATAGGACAGGTGCGGGCCCTCGTCGAGCTCCGGGGTGGTCATCGGCAGCAGCCCCCCGCTTTGCGCGGGCTTCGACTCGGTCAGGCCGATGTAACCGTCGGCCAGGGTGTACGGCAGGGTCTTGGAGAGTTCCTCGGCATTGACCAAGCGCACCAGCAGTCCGTCCTGCGGGGTCATCGCCTGCGGCTTGCCGTTCTCGCTGCGGCGCACATAGCCGGTCACCTCGACCACGCCGGTGGGGGGAGCAGGCAGGGTCGCCACCTCGGAACCGCCCTGCTCACGGGGCAGGAAGCCGCGGTTGACCAGCACGTAGCGGCCATCGGTGGCCTTGAGTGGGGTGAAGACCTCACTGCCGGCCTGGTCGTTCTGGTTGCGGTACAGGGCCTGGATCTGGTGCTTGGCGTCGTAGGTTCCCTTGACGCGCACCCGCTGCCACTGGTCCTCATGCCCCACGGGCCCGGAGAAGACCTCCTCGTAGGGCTTGACGGGCTGCTTCTGGTAGTTGGTGATGCGCGCATTCTCCCCGCGTCGCCAGTCGAGACGGTGCATCTGCCACTCGCCCAATCGGATGAACAGGGAACCGAGCAGCACGACGAAGACCACCAGTGCAATCCATCGCAGCCACAGTTTCTTCACGCCACCCACCGTACCCTTCACGCTGGCAGGTCAGCGGCTGTGGCAGGTCAGCGGCTGCGGCAGGTCAGCGGCTGCGGCAGGTCAGCGGCTGTGGTGCTCGTCGTCCACCTCGCCGCGGATCACCGGCCCGGGAGTCAGCATCGGCAGGGACTCCGCTTCCTCGTCCTGGGGCGCCAGATCACCGGGATGGGTGCGATTGTCGCGGGCATTGGCCAGCAGGACGGCGATTCCGGGCAGGATGGCCGCGCCGGCGATGGCCGCGATCTTCCAGATCCCGGGAACGAAGAACATGGTGCAGAAGCAGGTGGTGCGGATCACCATCGTCATCACATAGCGGCGTTGCCGCATCTCGATGTCCTCGCTGCGTGAGCGGCGCGCATCGGTGATGAGGACAGGGTCGAGCTCCGACGGGCGCGTGCTCGTCCGGCGTGATGCTGTCCTGGTGTTGGCCACAGCGCCACTGTACGACCTTGCGGCGGGAGTTGGGCCATGTGTTCCGCTGGGGATGCGAGGGGCTGAGCTGAGGATTCCTCCAAAGAAGCCCGATCGACATTGTGACCGCAGACAGCCTTCGCAGACGACGGCTCGCCTAGCGTGGCAAGGGTGAGCCATGACACCGCCCAGACCCAGACCGAATCCTTCGTCCAGCGCAGCGTGCTGGTGACCGGAGGCAGCAAGGGCATCGGACGTGCGATCGCCGCCGACCTGCTGCGTGCGGGCCACAAGGTGGCCGCCACCTACCGTTCCGGGGACGTGCCCGAGGGCGTGCTGGGCGTGCAGTGTGACATCACCGACCCCGAGCAGGTGGAGGCAGCCTTCAAGGCCGTCGAGGACGCCCACGGCCCGGTCGAGATCCTGGTGGCCAATGCCGGCATCACCAAGGACGGCCTGCTGATGCGTATGTCGGACGAGGACTGGGAGGCCGTGCTCGACACCAACCTGACCGGAACCTTCCGCGTGGTCAAGCGCGCCGTGCGCCCCATGATGAAGCTCAAGCACGGTCGCATCGTGCTGGTCAGCTCCGTGGTGGCCCTGATGGGCTCGGCCGGCCAGGTGAACTACTCCTCCAGCAAGGCCGGCCTGGTGGGCATGGCCCGCAGCGTGGCTCGCGAGCTCGGCAGCCGAGGCATCACCTGCAATGTGGTGGCCCCCGGCTTCATCGAGACCGACATGACCGCCGTGCTCGACGAGGATGTCATCAAGGGCTACCAGCAGCGCATCCCCACGGGCCGGCTCGGCAGCACCGATGACATCGCGGCCGCGGTGCGCTACCTCACCAGCGATGCGGCCGGCTACGTCACCGGTGCCGTGCTGCCGGTCGACGGCGGCCTGGGCATGGGACACTGAGCCCCGCACCACTGCCCACCAACAGCGCAAGACCCCAGCACAGAAGGCAATCCATGGGAATCCTCGAAGGCAAGTCCATCCTGGTCACCGGTGTGACCCACAAGACGTCCATCGCCTACCAGGTGGCGAAGATCGCGCAGGAGCAGGGTGCCACCGTCGTGGTGAGCAACTTCGGCCGCGCCATGAGCCTCACCAAGCGCGTCAGCCAGTCGCTCGACCCGGCGCCGGCGGTGATCGAGCTCAACGTCACCGACGACGAGCACCTGGCGAACCTGGCCTACACGCTGCGTGAGAACGGCATCGAGAAGATCGACGGCATCGTGCACTCGATCGCCTACGCGAATCCCGAGACCGCCCTGGGCGGTGGCTTCCTGACCACCCCGTGGCCCGACGTGGCCAATGCCCTGCAGGTCTCCGCCTACTCGCTGGCCAGCCTCACCATGGCCTGCAAGCCGCTGTTCAGCGACGACGTCTCCGTGGTCGGCCTGACCTTCGACGCGCGCATCTCGTGGCCCACCTATGACTGGATGGGGGTGGCCAAGGCCGCCCTGGAATCCACCAGCCGCTACTTGGCGCGCTACCTGGGCTCCGAAGGCGTGCGCTGCAACATCGTCGCCGCCGGGCCGCTGGACACCATCGCCAAGAAGGCGATCCCCGGCTCCAACACCTTCAACGACACCTGGAGCGACCGCTCACCGCTGGGATGGGACACCACCGACGCGGTGCCCACCGCCAAGGGCGTCGTCGCACTGCTCAGCGACTGGTTCCCCAAGACCACTGGCGAGATGATCCACGTCGACGGAGGCGTGCACAGCACCGGTGGCTGAGCCGATCCCGGCTCGCAGCGGCCTCACTCCTGCAGTGCCCACTCGGGCCAGGAGGCCGCGGCACTGATGGCATCCAGGGCGGCATCTGCGAGTTCTCGCAGGTGCCGCTCCCTGGTGAGCACACCATGGGAGTGCAGCACCTCGTGCTGCTCGGCCAGGGCCTGGTCGGTGGCCGCCAGCACCAGCCATGCGCGGTCCAGTAGCTGCTGCGCCCTGGCGTCGTAGCCCTCACCCAGCGTTGGGCTGTGCAGCTGGTCGGGCCGCTGGCCCGCCACCAGGTCGAGCGCATCCAGGCCCTGTGCGGCCGCGGTCATGACCTGGCCCAACTGTCGGGCCGCATCGCGTGGGTCGGGAACCGGCAGGGGAGTGTTGGCGCGCATCAGGCGCCACTGCACCCCGGCGCCCACCTGTTGTCCCAGCCAGGCCAGCTCGCCCTCGTGTGACATGACCACCGCGCCGGCCGCCAGGGCGGCCCGGTTGAGCTCCAACGGCCCCCGCAGTCCGGCCATGCGACCAGGCCGGGGAAGCAGCAGGGCCCACGGCGCGACCCCGGTTCGTGGCGTCGGTGCGTGGGCGATGCGCGAGAGGGCCTGCCGTACCGGTACTGCCTGCAGGGGATCGAGCCCCAGCAGGGCGTCGGCGTCGTGCACGTGGTGCGGAACCTGGCCCGACCGCAGCCGGTCCTCGGCCTGGGCGGGATTGGTCTGGTGCGCAGCCAACTGGTTCAGCGTCGACGTCAGACGAAGACAGACCTCAAGCATGGCGCGAGAATATCGGGAGCAGGCTTGGGAGTCCGAGCGCTGGTCGGATAGGTTTCCACCATGGCAACAGTGGTTGATCTGTCGGGCGTCGGCGTGCAGCGTGGCGACGCAAAGCTGCTGGACGACATCAACTGGATCGTCGAGGAGGACGAACGCTGGGTGCTCGTCGGGCCCAATGGTGCCGGCAAGACCACGCTGTTGCAGATCCTGGCAGCCCAGCTGCATCCCACGGTGGGCATCGCGACGATCCTCGAAGAGGTGCTCGGCACCATCGACGTCTTCGAGCTGCGGCCCCGCATCGGCGTCACCTCCGCCGCCATCGCCGACCGCATCCCCCGGCAGGAGAAGGTGCGCGACGTGGTCGTCTCCGCCTCCTACGCCGTGATGGGACGTTGGCGTGAGAACTACGACGAGATGGACCACGAGCGTGCCCTGGAGCTGATGTCGCAGCTGGAGATCGACCAGCTCGGCGACCGCACCTTCGGCACCCTCAGCGAGGGCGAGCGCAAGCGGGTGCAGATCGCTCGTGCCCTGATGACCGACCCCGAGCTCCTGCTGCTCGACGAGCCCGCCGCCGGTCTGGACCTGGCCGGGCGTGAGGCCCTGGTGCGCACCCTGGGAGACCTGTGCAGCGACCCGATGGCGCCGGCGAGCGTGATGGTCACCCATCACGTCGAGGAGATCCCCGACGGGATCACCAATGCCCTGCTGATCAAGGCCGGCAAGGTGGTGGCCTCCGGGCCGATCCAGGACGTGTTCACCGACGAACTGATGAGCGAGACCTTCGAGGTGCCACTGCACCTCACCCACGAGGAGGGCCGATGGTCGGCCCGCGCGGTGTGGCACCGGCGTGGGGTATATGTCTAGGGACAGGATGGCCTGAAAGGGCTGGGAGAGGACAACGATGACCCCACATGAAGGTGAGATCGTCCACTGGTTCGGAGACAACCTGTGGGCCATGTGGGGGGCGCTCGGCCTGGTGCTGGCCACCGCCGAGATGCTGACGCTGGACCTGACCCTGCTGATGCTGGCCAGTGGCGCACTGGCCGGTGCGCTGGTCTCGTTCGTGGTGCCCGGGCTCGTCTGGGTCCAGGTGCTGGTGGCGCTGGCCGTTTCCGCCATGATGCTGGGGCTGCTGCGGCCCACCCTGTTGCGTCGGGTGCGCAATGCCCCCGGCTATCGCTCCAGCATCAACAAGTTGGTGGGCAGCGAGGGGCTCGCCATCGAACCGATCACCCGCAACGGCGGCCAGATCAAGGTCAACGGAGAGATCTGGAGCGCCCGCACGATGAACTCGGAGACCACCATCGACGCCGGTCTGGGCGCCGAGGTCTACGAGGTGGACGGCACGACGCTGGTCGTCTATCCCGTGATGCGCCAACTTCCCTGAATCATCACCCTTCCGGGAGGGTCTCCCGGCTGACGAGGAGAACAGATGCCTGAATTCGGAGCCATCCTGATGCTGATGCTGGTGGTCTTCGTGGTGGTGGCGCTTGCGCAGTCACTGCGGATCATCAAGCAGCAGCAGATCGCCGTGGTGGAACGCCTCGGCAAGTTCCGTCGCACCCTGGAGCCCGGGCCGCACCTGCTGGTGCCGCTGGTGGACCGGGTGCGCTACACGATGGACATGCGTGAGGAGGTGCAGGCCTTCCCGCCGCAGGGCGTGATCACCGAGGAGAACCTCATGGTGAACATCGACTCGGTCATCTACTTCCAGATCGTCGACCCGGTCCGTGCCGCCTACGAGGCCCAGAACTACCGGGGCGCCATCGAGCAGCTCACCATGACCACGCTGCGCAACATCATCGGCGGCATGGACCTGGAACGCGCGCTGACCAGCCGCGAGGAGATCAACCAGAAGCTGCGGGCCGTCCTCGACGAGGCCACCGGCAAGTGGGGCATCAAGGTCAACCGCGTCGAGCTGCGCGCGATCGAGCCGCCGGCCACCATCCGTGACGCAATGGAGAAGGGCGCTCGTGCCGAGCGCGACAAGCGTGCCCAGATCCTGCTGGCCGAGGGTGAGCGCCAGTCGCACATCCTGTCGGCCGGCGGTGAGCGTGAGTCGGCGATCCTGCGGGCCCAGGGTGAGCGCGAGGCCGCGATCCTGCGCGCCCAGGCCGATCGCCAGTCGCAGATGCTGCGTGCCGAGGGTGAGGCCCAGGCCATCACCACCGTCTTCAACGCCATCCACGCCGGTGAGCCCGACCAGGGCCTGCTGGCCTACCAGTACATGCAGATGCTGCCGGCCCTGGCCCGCGGTGACTCGAACAAGGTCTGGATCGTGCCCAGCGAACTGAACGATGCCCTCAAGGGCCTGGGTTCGGCGGTGGGTGGCACCGAACTGGCCGAGAAGCTGCAGGGTTTCGACCCGGTGGACAAGTCCAAGTTCCAGGCGCCCGAGAAGGTTGACGTGATGGCCGAGATCCGGGAACAGACCGACCAGGAGCGTGCCCAGAGCGACAAGACGGTGCAGTCGGTGATCGAGGAGGCCGAGAAGCTCTCGAACCCCGGCATCAAGCCCCGCAAGCCCAAGGGCGACGCACTGGGGGGCGCCACCGCAGTGCCCGAACTGGGCCAGTCCCAGACGCCGCCGCAGACGCAAACGCAGCCAGGGGAGGGCCCAACCCAGCCCATGGACGAGCCGACCGCAGAGACCCAGCGCCAGCCGCAGCAGCCGTCGGGTCTGGAGTACAAGACCGGGTGGGAGCCCCCGGCCCCCACGAACTGAGCTCCAGCAAAGGCCAATGGCCGTGGTTCGCACCGACATCGGTGCAAGCCACGGCCATTGGCCTTTGTGCGGTCAGTCGAGTTCGTCGTCCTCGTCGTCGGCGCGGGTGACCTTGGGTGCCTGGGCAGGGTTGATCGGCACCCAGCCAGTTGTCGTGGTGGCTCCAGCGATGCCGGTGGCCTTGGGCGGCGTCACCGTCGGTCCTTGCCCGGGAGCATTGGGCTGCGGCGGCGCGCCCGGCGTCACGGGTCGCACCGAGGCGCCGAGTGCCTTCTCGAGTGCCTGGGCGATCGGGGAACCAGCTGAGGGACGATGCTTGCGGATCTCGGCCATGCGTCGATCCTATGCAGCGTCCTCACGCCTCCACGAGCGGGGCGTCGGGCACCTGCTGGCCATAGCGGCTGGCCATGGCGCTGCAGGCCATCAGCTGCAGCTGGTGGAAGACCATCAGGGGCAGCACCAGCAGGCCCACGTCGGGCAGGTGGGCGAACAGCACGGTGGCCATCGGCACGCCCGTGGCCAGCGACTTCTTGGTGCCGCAGAACTGGATGGCGATGGCATCGGCCCGGTCGAAGCGCAGCAGACGTGCCACATGCCAGGTGACCCAGAGCATGACGGCCAGCAACACCAGGCACACCACCACGAGTTTCACGATGTCCAGCACACCGACCTTGGTCCACATGTGGTCACGCATGCCGGCGCTGAAGGCGGAGTAGACCACCAGCACGATGGAACCCTGGTCCACCAGCTTCAGCTTCTTGTGGCGCTTCACGAAGTCGGCCGTCCAACGACGGGAGAGCTGGCCGATGGCGAAGGGCACCAGCAGTTGGAAGACGATGTCCATCACCGAGCTGGCGTCGATCTGCAGCCCACCGGTGGTGCTCATCAGGGCGATCGCCAGCAGGGGAGTGATGACCACGCCGATCAGGTTCGAGAAGGAGGCGCTGACGATGGCACCCGCCACATTGCCCTTGGCGATGGAGGTGAAGTTGATGCTGGACTGCACCGTCGAGGGCACCAGGCACAGCCACAACATGCCCAGGTAGAGCTCCTGGCTGAGCAGCCCGGGCACCAGCACCCGCATCGCGAGCCCCACCAGGGGGAAGACCAGGTAGGTGAAGGCCAGGATCACCGAATGGAGCCGCCAGTGCTTGAGGCCCTGCAAGGCCTCGTGGGGGCTGAGCCGGGCGCCGTACAGGAAGAACAGGATGGCGATCATGATCTTGCTGGCCCAGGACACCACTGGGACCAGACCACCGGTGGCCGGCGCGATGCTGGCCAGCACCGCTGCGGCGATGATCGCGAGCAGGAAGTAGTCGACTCTGGGCAGGCGCAGGTTCATGATGGGCACGAGCCTAGCCCTGCCGGGCCCGATGCTGGGCAGCTGCGGCATGCCCGGCGAAGGCCAGCCCGTCTAGACTCCTGCGGTGGCCACCTTCGTCGAGATCACCGACCCCGCCGACCCCCGTCTGCGGGACTACGTCGCGCTGCGCGAGACCTCGCTGCGGCACTCGATGGAGGCCGCCGAGGGATTGTTCATCGCCGAGGGCACCAAGGTGATCCGGCGCGCCGTCGAGGGCGGCTACCGGCCCCGCTCCTTCCTGCTCACCCCGCGCTGGGCCGACGAGCTTCGGGACCTGCTGGACGGCTGCGACGCCGATGTCTATCTGGTGGACTTCGCCTTGGCCGAGCAGGTCACCGGCTTCCACGTGCACCGCGGCGCGCTCGCCTCGATCGAGCGGCAGACCCGTCACCGGCTCGAGGATCTGCTGGAGTTGGAGCGGATCGTCGTGGCCGAGGACATCGTGGACCACACCAACATTGGTGCCATCCTGCGCTCTGCCGCGGGCCTGGGCTGGGACGGCGTGCTGCTGGCGCCGCGGGCCGCGGACCCGCTCTACCGACGTGCCGTGAAGACCTCGATGGGGGCGGTCTTCAGCCTGCCCTGGGCCCGGATGACCGACTGGGAGGGTGACCTCGACCGGCTCAAGCAGGCCGGTTTCACCGTCGTGGCGCTGGCCCTGCGCGAGGATGCCGTGACCTTGGACGAGTTCGCCGCCGGGGTGGCGCCCGGGCAGAAGCTGGCGGTGCTGATGGGCACCGAGGGCGCCGGGCTGAGCGACGAGTGGTTGGCCCAGGCCGACGCGGTGGTCACCATTCCCATGGGCAACGGGATCGACTCGTTGAATGTCGCGGCCGCCACCGCCGTGGTCTGCTACACCCTTCGCCCTCGCTGATCCGGCACGTAGCGTGGGGGCATGGAGCCACGCCGAGCCAAGCCAACTCCCGCGGGAGGGCGACCGCGGGAGGACGGATCTGGCTGGCCAACAGCGCGGTGAGGGTGCTCAGCGACGACGGCTGGTGCGTCGTTTCGGGGAGTCGTCGCCGTTGGCCCAGGCGTCATAGCTGAACTGGCCGGCCGAGGCGATCGACAGGCTCATCAAGCCGGCGATCAGTGCCGCGCAGTACTCCCAGCCCCCGGCGCCGACCAACAGGCCGTTGTGGCGGTGCAGGAACCAGATGGCCCCGGCCATCTCCAGGCTCAGCAGCACGCACACCACCCACGTGTAGGCGCCCAGCACCAGGCACGCCCCACCCAGGACCTCGAGCGCGGCCACCAGGGGCGTCACCAGCTCGGGGTAGGGGATGCCCCACGAGGCGAACTGCTTGATCGCGGCTTGGATGGTGGGAGCGGTGAACTTGCTCCAGCCATGGGCAATGAAGATCACGCCCAGGGCCGCTCGGCAGGCCAGCAGGATGATGGCCCGCAGCGGGTTCTCCGTGTACGGCGTCTGGGTGGGGTGCATCAGTTGGTCTGTGCCCGGCCCTTGGGCGTGATGGGCCAGTCGTCGGGGTAGAGGTGGGCCAGCTGCTCCACCTGCTCGTCCAGCTTGCGGCGCGCACGCTTGCTCAGGCGATCGCCGAAGACCATGCCCCCCAGATGGTCGGTTTCGTGCTGCAGGCAGCGGGCCAGCAGCCCCGTGCCCTCGACGGTGATCTGGTTGCCGAAGGCGTCCTGTCCGGAGCAGATGGCGCGGTCGGGGCGAGCCACCGGCTGGTAGCCACCGGGCCAGCTCAGGCAACCTTCCTCGGTGGCGTCCAGCTTGCGGTCGCGTCCCTCCGGCAGCGTCACCTTCGGATTGCAGAAGACCCCCACCCGGTTGACCAGGTCCTCGTCAGGGCAGTCATAGATGAACAGGGCAAGGTCGACGCCAACCTGGGTGGCGGCCAGCCCCACGCCCTGGGAGGCCTGCATGGTGGCGAACATGTCGCGGATCAGTTCGTGGAGCTCGTCGTCGAAGGACGTGACCGGGCGGGTGGGCGCGTGCAGCACCGGTTCACCCCAGCGGGTGATCCGTCGCACCGTGCCCCCGGTGGTGAGCTCCTCGAGGCTGTTCGCGCCCATGATCCTGCCTTTCGCGCCGGCCCGATGGCCCGACGATCCGAGATTTCTTCGCCCCAAACCTATCGTGCCGGACCCTAGACTCGCCTCATGGCCGGTGAGCAGCGCGACGCGGGAGCAGACGAGCAGTTGCCTGTTGGCCTGGTTGCCGTGCTGGACGACTTTGCCGAGTGGCTGCGGGTGGCCCGGGGCAATTCCGAACACACCGTGCGTGCCTACCGAGGCGACATCGACAACCTGCTCCACCACCTCTGCGCCCGGGGGACGACCCAACTGCACCAGATCCAGGTGCGGGACCTGCGAGGCTGGCTGGCCCAACTCCAGGAGGACGGGGCCAGCCCGGCCACCGTGCAGCGGCGCAGCGGTGCGGCCCGGGTCTTCTTCGGCTGGGCCCAGCGTGAGCAATTGGTGCCCAGCGATCCTGCCCACTCGCTCAAGGCGCCCAAGGTGCCGCGTCGTCTGCCGCCAGACCTGGCCCGGCAGGACATGGACGAGGTCTTCGCCGCAGCCTCGGCACGAGCCGCCGAGACCGAAGGGCCGCTGGGCATGCGTGATGTGGCCATCCTGGAGATCCTCTATGCCAGCGGTATCCGAGTGGCAGAGCTGTGTGGCCTCGACTTGGCAGACCTGGACCGCGCCCGCTCCACGCTGCGCGTGCTGGGCAAGGGGAACAAGGAGCGCACGGTGCCGATCGGACGGCCGTCGGTGCTCGCGCTGGACAACTGGTTGGCCGTGCGGCCCGAGGTGGTGCGCGCCAGCCCCGTCGCCACCAGCAATGCGCTCTTCCTGGGTGCGCGTGGGGCGCGGATCGACCCGCGGGTGGTGCGGCGCATCGTCCACCGGGCACTCGACGCGGTGCCGCAGGCCCCCGACGTCGGCCCGCACGGGTTGAGGCACGCCATGGCCACACACCTGCTGGAGGGAGGTGCCGACCTGCGCACGGTGCAGGAGATCCTGGGCCACAGTTCCCTGGCGACCACGCAGATCTACACCCATGTGAGCAATGAGCGGTTGCGGCAGGCCTTCCAGCAGGCACACCCCCGGGCCTGAGACCGGGCCTGAGGTAGGGGCTCACCACTGTCACAGCCACTGCTGCGGGTCCTGCAGAGCCCCGTCGGCCCACACCATGTGGTGCAGGTGGCATCCGGTGGAATAGCCCGTGTTGCCCACCCGCCCCAGCTGCTGCCCCTGGGACAGGACCGCGCCGGGACTGACGTCGAGCCCGGCCAAGTGGTTGTAGGAGGTGCGCACTGCCCGGCCCTTGATGGTGCCATGGTCCACCACCACGCGGTTGCCGTAGGCGATGTGACGCTGCACCTGCACCACCCTGCCCGCTGCCGACGAGCGCACCGGTGTGCCGCAGGCGGCGCCGTAGTCCAGGCCGTCATGCAGCTTCCACACGCCCAGCACCGGGTGCAGGCGGGGGCCGAAGCGCGACGTGTGCGGGCCCGCCACCGGGCGGACCAGGCCCGACGAGGCGGCCGGCAGCGGACCGGCCGACAGCAGCGGCGGCAGGGAGACCGTCGAGGGCCGCGCCGGGGGTGCCGGCAAGCCCTCGGGCAACAGCCGGACCTCGGAGTCCTGACGCAGGCGGGTGGTGGGATCCAGGTAGTCCTTGCCGTGCTTGAGCCCCCAGTGCAGGGCCTCACCGGCCAGCACCACCCCGATCACCTGCCCTGCCACCACCCGTTGGCCGGGGCGCACCAGCGCCCTCACCGGCTCGTGGGTGAGGCGATAGCCGTGAGCGATCTCCAGGCTCAGCACCTGACGGTCGACCACGGTGCCCGCGAAGGCCACCACTCCGTCCGCGCCGGCCAGCACCTGGGTGCCGGGTGGCGCCAGCAGGTCGACGCCGCGATGGCCCGCGCCCCACCGTTGTGCCGGGGCCGCGAACTCACGCATCACCGCGCCCGGCACCGGCGGCCGCAGCAAGGGCGGGGGGAGCGGTGGGGCGGCCGCAGCCGGCAGGGTCAGCAAGGCCAGCAACAGAGTCAACAGCCCGCACCAGGCCGCCCCGGTGCGGGGGTGAGATTCCGCTGCCGGCCCGGTCGGGGTGGCGACCGGCCCCTGGGGAGCCGAGGTGCCATCCAGCCCCTGGGAAACTGCATGGTGAGTGGTCATGCCGGCAGTGTGTGCAGGCCGCAGTCGTGACCGCCGAACTCGGGGCGCGCTGTGGACAATTCCTCGGCAAGCGGTGGCTGTGGAAAAGCCGGCTCTCGGCCAGCCGGTTCGGTTTGGTGACTGGAATGTTGCGGGCATAGAATGCCAGCGCAGCTCGAACCGACTTCGAGCTGACTTCGCATGCGTCCAACCCAGAAAACCTGGGGTCTTGTCACCAGCGGTCCCACACCGTGGGCGGTGGCGGACGGCGCATCAGGGTGGGAGTCGAAGATCTCGGCTTCCCGTTTGGAACCGTGTGGGCGCAGTGCGTCCACGAGAGAAAGGACCGGCCATGGCCGTCGTCACCACTCGCCAGCTGCTCGAGAGCGGTGTCCACTTCGGACACCAGACCCGCCGCTGGAACCCCAAGATGAAGCGCTTCATCTTCACCGAGCGCAATGGCATCTACATCATCGACCTGCAGCAGTCGCTGACCTACATCGACAAGGCCTACGCCTTCGTCAAGGAGACCGTCGCCCGGGGCGGCCAGATCCTGTTCGTGGGCACCAAGAAGCAGGCCCAGGAGGCCATCGCCGAGCAGGCGACCCGCGTGGGCATGCCCTACATCAACCAGCGTTGGCTCGGCGGCATGCTGACCAACTACCAGACCGTCATCAAGCGCGTGCAGCGCCTGAAGGAACTCGAGGCCATGGACTTCGAGAACGTGGCGGCCTCCGGCCTCACCAAGAAGGAGCTCCTGGGCCTCAAGCGTGAGAAGGACAAGCTGGAGAAGACCCTGGGCGGCATCCGTGACATGGCCCGCGCCCCGCAGGCCGTCTGGATCGTCGACACCAAGAAGGAGCACCTGGCCATCGACGAGGCGCGCAAGCTGCGCATCCCCGTCGTCGCCATCCTCGACACCAACTGCGATCCCGACGAGGTCGACTTCCCGATCCCGGGCAATGACGACGCAATCCGTTCGGTCTCGCTGCTGACCCGCATCATCGCCGACGCTGCCGCCGACGGCCTGCTGCAGCGCTCCGGTGGCAATGCCGCCAGCACCGACGCCCCGGCCGAGCCGCTGGCCGACTGGGAGAAGGAGCTGCTGGCCGGAGAGGGCGCCAAGCAGGCTCCCGCCGCCGAGGCCACCCCGGAGGCCCCTGC
Organism: Luteococcus struthionis; assembly: GCF_048595755.1. Lineage (GTDB taxonomy): Bacteria > Actinomycetota > Actinomycetes > Propionibacteriales > Propionibacteriaceae > Luteococcus. The sequence continues at coordinate 118,684 of NZ_CP184360.1, read as the reverse complement.
CACCGAGGCTGCTCCGGAGGCTCCTGCCGCCGAGGCCACCCCGGAGGCCCCCACCGCCGACGCCGCCCCCGAGGCTGCCGAGGCTCCCGCCGCCGAGGCCGCTCCCGAAGCCAACTGATCGTCAAACCCACTTCCAAGAACGGAAACTGACATGGCAATCACCGCCGCAGATGTGAAGAAGCTCCGCGACGCCACCGGCGCCGGAATGATGGATGCCAAGAAGGCCCTGACCGAGGCCGAGGGCGACTTCGAGCGCGCGATCGAGATCCTTCGCGTCACCGGTCAGGCCAAGATGGCCAAGCGTTCGGACCGCGAGGCCAGCAATGGCATCGTCGCTGCCTCGGGCAAGAGCCTGATCCAGCTCGGTTCCGAGACCGACTTCGTCGCCAAGAACGCCGAGTTCATCGCCCTGGCCGACCAGATCGTCCAGGCCGTGGCCGCTGCCGGTGCCAATGGCGTCGAGCAGGCCAATGCGGTTGCGCTGGAGAACGGCACCGTGGCCGAGGCCGTCGAGGCCCTGGCCACCAAGATCGGCGAGAAGCTCGAGCTCAAGGACGCCGTCTCCTACGAGGGCGAGACCCACACCTACCTGCACCGTCGCTCGCAGGACCTGCCGCCGCAGGTCGGTGTGCTCGTCGAGTACTCCGGTGACGACGAGGCCCTGGTGCACAGCGTTGCCCTGCAGATCGCCTCGATGCAGCCCCAGTACGTCTCGCGCGAGGACGTTCCGGCCGAGGTCGTGGAGAAGGAGGCTCGCATCGCCAAGGAGACCGCTCTGGAGGAGGGCAAGCCCGAGAAGATCATCGACCGCATCGTCGAGGGTCGTCTGGGTGGCTTCTACAAGGACGTCTGCCTGGTCGAGCAGCCCGCCGTCAGCGACGACAAGAAGACCGTTGGTCAGCTCCTCGACGCCGCTGGTGTCAAGGTGACCCGCTTCGTGCGTCTCTCGGCTGGCGCCTGATCACCGAACTCCCAATGGGGAGGATCCTGGCAACAGGATCCTCCCCATTGTCGTTGCCGCAGCGGGCCCGATTCCGACGGGACGGCCAAAGTTCAGTAGAGTGACCGGGAGCCACGCCTCGGTGTGGCGCATGCCGTCGGTCTGTTCGGGAGGACCGCCCGCCTGCGGGTCTACGGCCGGCGTGGTCGAACGAGGAGGAATCGTGAGCAAGCCCTACAACCGAGTGCTGCTGAAACTGTCCGGCGAGGTCTTCGGCGGAGGAAAGATCGGCGTGGACCCGGCCGTGGTCTCCAACATCGCGCGTCAGGTTGCCGAGGTCGCCAACAGCGGCGTGCAGGTGGCCATCGTCGTGGGCGGTGGCAACTTCTTCCGCGGTGCGGAGCTGAGCCAGAACGGCATGGAGCGTGAGCGCGCCGACTACATGGGCATGCTCGGCACGGTGATGAATGCCATCGCGCTGCAGGACTTCTGCGAGAAGGCCGGTGTGCCGACCCGGGTGCAGAGCGCCATCACCATGACGCAGGTGGCCGAGCCGTACATCCCGCGTCGCGCCGTGCGCCACCTGGAGAAGGGACGCGTGGTCATCTTCGGTGCCGGTGCCGGCATGCCGTACTTCTCCACCGACACCGTCTCGGCCCAGCGCGCACTGGAGATCGGCTGTGAGGCCCTGCTGATGGGCAAGCAGGGCGTCGACGGCGTCTTCGACTCCGACCCGAACACCAATCCCGACGCCGTGATGTTCGACGACCTGAGCTACGACGATTACCTGGCCAAGGACCTGAAGGTGGCCGATGCCGCCGCCATCTCGCTGGCCCGTGACAACAACCTCAAGATGGTCTTCTTCAACCTGACGGTGGACGGCAACATCGCCAAGGCCGCCGGCGGCGAGCCCATCGGCACCACCATCCATCGCTGACCCCAACCAACCACTGACCGAAGGACTGACAGTGATCACCGACATCATCAAGGACGCCGAGAAGAAGATGGGAGCGGCCGTCGACTTCACCCGCGAGGAGTTCGCCGGCATTCGCACCGGCCGCGCGCATCCCGCCATGTTCAACAAGATCGTGGCGGACTACTACGGCGCGCCGACCCCGCTGCAGCAGCTGGCCACCTTCCAGTCGCCCGAGCCCCGCACCATCCTCATCACGCCCTTCGACCGGTCGGCCGTCAACGCCATCGAGAAGGCCATCCGTGACTCGGACCTGGGTGTGAACCCGTCCAATGACGGCAACATGATCCGCTGCATCCTGCCGGCGCTGACCGAGGAGCGCCGCAAGGAGTACACCAAGATGGCCAAGCACAAGGCCGAGGAGGGCCGCGTCAGCATCCGCAACGTGCGCCGCCACGCCAATGACGCCATCAAGCGCCTGGAGAAGGACAAGGAGATCGGCGAGGACGAGGCCGCCCGCGCCGAGAAGAACCTGGACGCCTCCACCAAGAAGTTCGTCGACCAGATCGACGAGCTGCTCAAGAACAAGGAAGCCGAGCTGCTCGAGGTCTGAGCAGACGCACCGATGAGCCAGGAGAAGATTGCCCCCAGCGACCTCACGCCCCCACCGAAACCCTCTCGCGCAGGTAGGAACCTGCCGGCGGCGATCGCGGTGGGCGTGGGGTTGTTCGGTTGCGTCGTGGTGACCCTGGCCTGGTGGAACTGGGGATTCATCCTGCTCGTCGCAGCGGCGCTCAGCCTGGGCGCCATCGAGCTGCACCACGCCTTCGAACGCGTCGGGGCACGCTCGGAGATCGTCCCCATCGTGATCGGAACGATCCTGACGGTGCTCGGCTCCTACGAGGCAGCCCAGCGCCCCTCGCCACATCTGCCGTCGAACACCTGGATCATCGGCCTGCTGGCCTTCACGGCACTGTCCTGCCTGGTGCTTCGGCTGAGGCACGGTGCCGAGGGCTATGTGCGCGACACCGCGGCAAGCCTGCTCACGGTGGGGTACATCCCACTGCTCGGCTCCACGGTGGCCCTCATGCTGGCCGAGGACGACGGTGCCCGCCGCATCATCACCTTCCTGCTGTGCGTGATCGCCTCCGACACCGGTGGCTACATCGCCGGTGTGCTCTTGGGCAAGCACCCGATGGCACCGCGAGTGAGCCCCAAGAAGACCTGGGAGGGGTTCGCGGGCTCCCTGGCGGCGGGGGTGGCCATGGGCTCGGCCGGCGCGGTCTGGTTGCTCCATGCGCCGTGGTACGTTGGCGCGCTGCTGGGCCTGCTGCTGGTGGCCTTCGGGACCGCAGGTGACCTGGTGGAATCGATGATCAAGAGGGACGTCGGCATCAAGGACATGAGTTCCTTCCTGCCAGGACATGGAGGCGTGATGGACCGGCTCGATTCGCTGCTCGTGGCAGCCCCGGTGGCGTGGTTCGCCATGTTCGTGATGGTGCCTGCCGCATGAGCACCCCGTCGCAGCCCAAGCTGGTGCTGCCGGCCGAACCGCTGGCCGAGCCGGGCACCGAACTTCCACTGGTCTTCCAGGCTCCACGCCGTGGCAAGCCCGCCAAGCACTGGATCGACCTGTCGGTGGACGAGCGCGTCGCCGCCGTGCAGGAACTGGGTCTGCCGGCCTTTCGTGCCAAGCAGATCTCCAAGCACTTCTTCGAGCGCTTCGAGTCCGAACCGACCACGTGGAGCGATCTACCGAAGGACGCACGCGAGCAGGTGGCACAGGCCTTCTTCCCGGAACTGTTGCATCCGCTCAGCGAGCAGCGCTGCGACGGGGACACCACCGTCAAGACCCTGTGGCGGCTCCACGACGGCTCCCTGGTGGAGTCGGTCCTGATGCGTTACGGCGTGCGTCGCGGACGGCCGGACTCCGAGCAGGGCAAGGTGCGCTCCACCCTGTGCATCAGCTCGCAGGCGGGTTGCGGCATGGCCTGCCCCTTCTGCGCCACCGGCCAGGGCGGCCTGCAGCGCAACATGTCGACCGGTGAGATCGTCGCCCAGGTGATGAAGGCCGAGCAGGTGCTGCAGTCGGGCGAGCTGCCCGGTGGCGTCGGCCAGGTGAACAACATCGTCTTCATGGGCATGGGTGAGCCCTTGGCCAACTACAAGTCGGTGCTGGGTGCGGTGCGTTCCATCACCGACCCGACCCCGAATGGCCTGGGGATGAGCAAGCGTGGCGTGACCATCTCGACGGTGGGGCTGGTGCCGCGGATCGAACAGCTCACCAATGAGGGTCTGCCGATCACCCTGGCGTTGAGCCTGCACGCCCCGGACGACGAGTTGCGCGACGAGCTCGTGCCGATCAACACCCGCTACAAGGTGGACGAGGTCCTCGACGCCGCCTGGGAGTATGCCCGCGTCACCAAGCGACGCGTCTCGATCGAGTACATCCTCATCAAGGACATCAATGACCAGGCCGAGCGGGCGGCCCTGCTGGCGCGGCGCCTGAAGGCCCGTGGCGACTGGGGCTGGGTGCACGTCAACCTCATTCCGCTCAACCCGACTCCCGGCTCCAAGTGGACCGCGTCGCGCAAGAGCGATGAGCAGGCCTTCGTGAAGACCCTGGAGAACTGGGGTATTCCGGTGACGGTGCGTGACACCCGTGGTCAGGAGATCGACGGTGCCTGCGGACAGCTCGCGGCCCAGCTGAAATGAGCCCGTCGGGGGACCTTTCGGGAGCCCCCGCGCGCCACTCACATGGTGGTCGATGTGTGTCACAAGGCGGACGAAATGTAATGTGCTCCTCGGCCCGCGGCATGCGTGGGCCAGTCCAGGTGCAGGTTGGCCTCCGTCGTGGAGCCGATCGGTACCGGGCCAGCCAATACCGAGGTACACGCCCAGCGTGTCCGGAAGAAGGAGACCCCCATGGCTGATCTTGACCTTGTCTACCAGACCGTCGTGAAGCGCAATCCCGGTGAGGTGGAGTTCCACCAGGCCGTCAAGGAGGTGCTCGACAGCCTGAGCCCCGTCCTGAAGCGCAACCCTCAGTACACCGAGGCGAACGTGCTCGAGCGCATGTGCGAGCCGGAGCGCCAGATCATCTTCCGCGTGCCATGGATGGATGACAACGGCAAGGTGCAGATCAACCGCGGTTTCCGCGTCGAGTACAACTCGGCCCTGGGCCCCTACAAGGGTGGCCTGCGCTTCCACCCCAGCGTCTACCTGGGCATCGTGAAGTTCCTGGGCTTCGAGCAGGTCTTCAAGAACTCCCTGACCGGCATGCCCATCGGCGGCGGCAAGGGCGGCTCGGACTTCGACCCGCACGGCAAGAGCGTCCACGAGATCATGCGCTTCTGCCAGTCCTTCATGACCGAGCTGTACCGCCACCTGGGCGAGTACACCGACGTGCCCGCCGGTGACATCGGCGTGGGTGGCCGCGAGATCGGCTACCTGTTCGGCCAGTACAAGCGCATCACCAACCGCTACGAGGCCGGCGTGCTCACCGGCAAGGGCCTGACCTGGGGTGGTTCCCTGGTGCGTACCGAGGCCACCGGCTATGGCACCGTGCTCTTCGCCAACCGGATGATGGAGGCCAAGGGCTCCAGCTTCGAGGGCCAGCGCGTCACCGTCTCCGGTGGCGGCAATGTGGCCATCTACGCCATCGAGAAGGCCCAGGAACTGGGTGCCCTGGTGCACTCCTTCAGCGACTCGTCGGGTTATGTCCATGATCCCGCCGGCATCGACCTCGACCTGCTCAAGCAGGTCAAGGAGGTGGAGCGTGGGCGCGCCGCCGACTATGTCTCGCGTCGCTCCAGCGCCACCCTGCACACCGACGGCACCGTGTGGAACATCCCCACCGACGTCGCCCTGCCCTGCGCCACCCAGAACGAGCTGCCCGGCGCGGCCGCCAAGGAACTGGTGAAGAACGGGGTCAAGGTGGTGGCCGAGGGCGCCAACATGCCCACCACCCCGGAGGGCATCGAGACCTTCCGCAATGCCGGCGTGGCCTACGCGCCCGGCAAGGCGGCCAATGCCGGTGGCGTGGCCACCTCCGCCCTGGAGATGCAGCAGAACGCCTCGCGTGACTCCTGGAGCTTCGAGTACACCGAGGAGCGCCTGGCGCAGATCATGGAGAACATCCATGACAACTGCATCCAGACCGCCGAGGAGTACGGTGCCCCCGGTGACTACGTGCTGGGCGCCAACATCGCCGGCTTCGTCAAGGTGGCCGACGCGATGATCGCCATGGGCCTGGTGTGATCCCCTAGGCCCTGAGACCGGTCGGATCCGACGTCGACGGGCGGTGCACCCAGCTGGGTGCACCGCCCGTCGTCACGTCTGTGGGCTCAGCGCGTGTACTCGACCCGGCTTCCCTTCCAGGCCGCCAGCAGGGCGAGGCCCAGTGCGGTGTACAGGGCGGCCTGCAGCGCCCAGACCGTCGGGCCGTCGTACAGCAGCGGGGTGAAGGCCAGGGCCAGGTTTGTCAGGTGCAGGCCGGCGTGCACCCCGATGGCGCACCACAGCGACTTCAGACGCAGCGCCAGGGCGCCGGCGAGGAAGGCGAAGCCGGCGGCCTGCAGGCAGTACACGAACTGCTCGCCCGGCCCCTGCTGCCCGCCCCGCGAGATCCAGTGCATGGCGCCGAAGGTGAGTGCCGAGACGGCCAGGGCAGCGCGCGGTCGGGCCGCCAGGCAGTGCATCAGCCAGCCGCGCCACAGCAGCTCCTCGGGGATGCCCTGCATGGCCACGGCCTGGAAGACCTTCATCAGGACCACCATCGCCAGGGCGCTGCCTGCCAGCCCCGCACCCTCGACGTCCTGGAACTGGCGGTGGGGGAGGTCCAGACCGCCGACCAGCAGCTGGCTACCCACCAGGGCGACACTGCTCAGCAGCCATCCCAGGCCGAACAGCCACCACGCATCGCGGCTGATCCGCAGGCCGATCTCCGCCAGCCGACGGCCCAGCGTGCGGCGGGCGACCCACCCGAAGATGAGCAGGGCGGCCGCGAGGATGAGGCAGGAGACCAGGATGTTCACCGCGCTCGAGACCTCCTGCGACGGATTCTTGGGCAGGAAGGGCTCGATCAGGGCCACCGGTGCGGCGCCCAGGTAGGGCGCGAACATCAACAGGCAGGCCAGCGGCACGCAGGCCCAGAAGGGAAGTCGGCTCCGGGTGGGGGCGGGGTGTGCGGTCATGACTCCAGCCAAGCGCCTCGCGAGCCGCCGAACAGGTGCCCCGCGTCGTGCTTTCGTGGCAGGAACCATGACCACGGTCACGGGTGCTGCACGCTGGGCGGTCCTAGGCTGGGCCCCATGCTTCCCGCTCGCGTCCTGCGCCTGCTCGACCTGGTGATCGGGCTGCTGGGACTGATGCTGGTGGTCCAGGTCATCGCCTTCCCCGCGCCCGGCGTGCGGGCGCGAGCCCTGGGCGCCATCTCCACCGCTGCTTTCCTGTTGGGCTGGGTGCTGTGGCGAACCCGAGGGCAACGCTGGGCCCTGGGCCTGCTGTGTGCCGGCACCGTGCTGAATGTCCAGATCCATGGCGGCAGCGGCTTGGGCAGCATCCTGCTCCTGGTCGGCGTGTCCTTGGTGAGTCTGGGCTATGGGTCGAGGATCGCGCTCGCGGTGGTCGCGGCGATCGTGGCCACGATGGCACTGACCGCACCCGACATGGCGGGCCGCAGCTCTGCCATGGCCGTGGCGGACGTCGCGGGGGCCGCGATCATCCTGTTGCTGGGGGTGCTGCTGGGGCAGGCGCTCGGCGAACTGTCCCGGGAACGCCGGTGCAATGCCGAGCTGCTCGACGAGGTGCGGCGGGCTGCTATCACCGAGCAGGAACTGATGCTGGCCGACGAGCGGGCCCGATCGGCCCGTGAGCTCCACGACGGGCTGGGCCACCAGCTCACCCTGGTGGTGTTGAGCCTGGAGTTCGCCGAGAAGGTGCGCCAACGCGACGCCGATCGCGCCTTCGAGGAGGTCCTGGTCGCCAAGCAGACGGCCAGCGATGCCCTGGCGCACATGCGTCGCTGGGTGCGAGCCCTCAACCCGCCGCGGGAGGAGGCGGTCAGCGGCAATGCTGCCTTCGAGGCGCTCGCCCGATCCTTCCGCGGAACAGGGCTGGACGTCGAGGTCACCCACACCGGCCAGGAGGGTGAGCTGGACCGTGCCGGCTCCCTGTTCGCGCTGCGGATGGTCCAGGAGGGCCTGACCAATGTGGTCCGCCACTCCAACGCCACCCGGGTGGGGCTGCTGCTGGACTGGCGCCCCGATCGCTTGCGGCTGGTGCTCAGCGACAACGGGGGAGGGCCGGCAGACCTGAACCCCGGCTTCGGCTTGCGATCCTTGGCGGAACGGGCAGCGGAGCTCGGGGGCAGCTTCGAGGCGCGCCCCGGCCCAGACGGTGTCGAGATCGTGGGGGAGATCCCCCGGGAGGCAGTGCGATGACCAGGATCCTGCTGGTGGACGACCAGCAGTTGCTGCGGCGTGGGCTGCGGATGCTGCTGGAGCTCGAGGACGGGCTGGAGGTGGTGGCCGAGGCGGCCGATGGGCAGGAGGCCCTGACGGTCCTGCGGGGCTGCTCGGTGGACGTGGTGCTGACCGATGCGCGCATGCCGGGCATGGACGGCATCACCCTGGTGCAGCGCCTGGCCGAATTGCATCCCGGCCTGCCCGCGGTGGTGCTGACCACCTTCGACGACGAGGACATCATTACCGGTGCGATGTCGGCCGGGGCGGCGGGCTTCCTGCTCAAGGACGTCTCCACCACCCGCTTGGCCGAAGCACTCCACGAGGTGGCGGCAGGGGGACTGGTGATCGACCCGCGGGTCGCGCGACTGGCCCTGGGGCGCGGAGCGCAGCGGGAGGACCCGCTAGCGGTGCTGACCCGCACCGAACGTCTGGTGGCCGAACAGGTGGCCCGTGGCGCCACCAATGGGGAGATCGCCGCAGCCATGCACCTGTCGGAGGGGACGGTGAAGAACCATGTCTCGGCACTGCTGCGCAAACTCGAGCAACGCGACCGCACCGGGCTGGCGCTGACGCTCTACCGACTCCTGCAGGGCTGAGTCTCAGCCCAGCAACAGTTCGGCGGCTTCCTCCACGTCGTCCACCAGGTGCAGTCGGGTGCCCATCTGCCGGTCGCGTCCCAGCGCCTCCAGCAGCGGCCAGGCGGGCAAGGTCTGGGTCCAGTGCTCCCGTCCCACCAACACCATCGGCGTGGTGGGCTCGCCGTCGGGGCAGTAGTAGTTGCCGGTGGCGGCCTGGAAGATCTCCTGCACCGTCCCGGCCGCACCCTGCAGGTAGACGATGCCACCGCGGCAGCGCTGCAGCAGGGTGTCCTCACGGATGGCATTGGAGAAGTACTTGGCCACCACCGTCGCGAAGCCATTGGGCGGCTCGTGGCCGTAGAACCAGGTGGGGATGCCGACCGACTCCCCCGAGGGCTGCCAGCGCCGACGCACCTCGAAGGTGGCCTGCGCCCAGGCAGTGAGGTCCTGGTGGAAGTCCCCTGCCCTCGCCAGCACGTCCACGGCGGGCTCCAGGGCCTCCGGTTCCTGGGCCAGGTAGGCGCCCAGGTTCCCGGCCTCCATCGCGCCCGGGCCACCCCCGGTCATCACGAGCCGGCCGCCGCGCGTCAGAGCCCCGGCCAGCCTCGCGGCGGAACGGAATTCGGCGCTTCCGCGGGAGGCCGCGTGCCCACCCATGATCCCGATGGCGCCCGCCGAGGGATGGGCATGGCACCACTCGTCCAGCGCATCGTCGATGGCATGGTCGTGCAGGCTGGTGGACAGAGTCGCCGCCAGGGCGGGGCGCACCCCCTGGGCCTGGTGCCAGGCGTAGATGCGGGCGTCGAGGCAGTCGTCGTAGGGTTGGCCGTCCACCACGGCGTCGAAGAGGTCCTCGGGGGTGTACAGCCGGGGCTGGTAGGGATCGAAGGGCAGGCTGGGAAGGCGTGGAAAGAGCAGGGCACCGCGCTGGCGCAGCAAGTGCTCCATGCCCGGGCCGAAGTGGCAGCCCAGGAAGATGGTGGAGCGGACCTCCGCGCTGGCGAGCTGCTCGTCCCGGCCGGTCAGGTCGAGCGACTGGACGATGCAGTGCTGCAGGGACAGACCAGCACCGACGTGCCGGTCGAAGGCCTCGAGCGTCTCGATCTCATGCGCCTGGGTCATCACGGGGAACCTCCAAGGTGTCTGCGGCAAGCCTAGACTCACGGCAGGGGCCGGGCGGCAAGGGCCCTGTGTCAGGATGAGGGGCGTGGCAGACGAACAGACTCGCAATGTGGTGATCTTGGGCAGCACCGGTTCGATCGGTACCCAGGCGCTGGAGGTCATCTCGACCCGCCGGGACCAGTTCAGGGTGGTCGGCCTGGCTGCGGGAGGTTCCGACGTTGCGCTCTTCGCCGCGCAGATCCTCGAATTCCAGCCCCAGGTGGTGGCCCTGTCACGGGCCACCGCGGGCCAGGACCTGCAGCTTGCCCTCTACGCGGAGGCCAAGAAGCGCGGCTGGAATGAGGGGCAGGTGGTGTTGCCGCGGATCCTGCTGGGCCCCGACGCCGCCACCGAGCTGGCTGCCCACCCCTGCGACGTGGTGCTCAACGGCATCACCGGTGCCGCCGGGCTTCGTCCCACCCTGGCGACGCTGCAGGCCGGCACCACCTTGGCGCTGGCCAACAAGGAGTCGCTGGTGATCGGGGGGCGCCTGGTCACCGAGGCCGCGGCCCCCGGGCAGATCGTGGCCGTCGACAGCGAGCACTCCGCCTTCGCCCAGTGCCTGCGCTCCGGGCGCGCCGACGAGGTGCGTCGTCTGATCCTCACGTGCTCCGGCGGGCCCTTCCGGGGCCGCAAGCGCGAGGAGCTCACCCAGGTCACCCCCGAGCAGGCGCTGGCCCACCCCAGCTGGAACATGGGCCGAGTGGTCACCATCAACTCCTCGACCCTCATGAACAAGGGCCTGGAACTGCTGGAGGCAGCACTGCTCTACGACGTCGACCTGGACGACATCACCGTGGTGGTGCACCCCGGTTCCATCGTGCATTCGATGGTGGAATTCCACGACGGCGCCACCATCGCCCAGGCCAGCCCGCCAGACATGAAGCTGCCGATCGCGCTGGGCCTGGCCTGGCCGAGGCGCGTCGAGGGTGCCTCCGCGCCCAATGACTGGTCGAGCCCGGTCAGCTGGCACTTCGAACCCGTGGACAGCCAGGCCTTCCCGGCCATCGAGCTGGCCCGTCGGTGCGGGAAGCTGGGCGGATCCGCCCCGGCGGTCTTCAACGCTGCCAACGAGGTGTGCGTCGATGCCTTCTGCGACGGTCGGATCGGCTTCCTCGACATCGTCGACACGGTCACCGCGGTGGTCGACGAACACGTCGCGCTGGCCGGCCAGGATGGCGGTCACCTCAGCGATGAGCAGATGAGCGTCGAGGCGGTGCTGGCCGTCGATGACTGGGCGCGTCGTCGCGCTGCGGAGGTTTCCGGGGCATGACCCTGCTGGTCACCGTCGTGGCCGCGGTGGGCTTCTTCGCCCTCATCATGGCCTCGATCGCCCTGCACGAGATCGGCCACCTGCTGCCCGCCAAGCTCTTCGGAGTGAAGGTGACGCAGTACTTCGTCGGATTCGGCCGCACCCTGTGGCGGACCCGACGTGGTGACACCGACTACGGGATCAAGGCCATCCCCCTGGGCGGCTATGTGCGGATGGTGGGCATGTACCCACCGGCCAGCGCGCCGCAGGGCGCCCCGGCCTCCCAGAGCACCCCGGGCGCGCTGCAGCGGCTGGCCGACGAGGCCCGGGCCTATGAATACGAGACGATCACGCCGGCCGACGACGGACGGCTCTTCCACCAGAAGCCGGTCTGGCAGAAGGTCATCGTGATGGCCGGTGGCCCGCTGATGAACCTGCTGTTGGCCTTCGCGATCTTCGCGGCCATCAACGGACTGCACGGCCAGTACCGGGCGCAATTGGTGGTGGCCCAGGTCAGTGAGTGCGTGGTGCCCGCGGCCCGCGAGAGCCGAGCCTGCACCGACGCGGACCCGCTCTCGCCGGCGCAGGCCGCGGGCGTGCGCGCCGGTGACCGCATCGTCAGCTTCAACGGCGTCGACCTGCACAGCTGGGAGCAGCTGTCCGAACTGATCCGCGCCAACGGTTCCTCCTCGGCCCGTCTGGTGGTGGAGCGCGACGGTCGGCGGGTCCCGCTGCCAGCGGTGGACACCATCGTCACGGGCGTTCGGGATCAGCTGGACCCGGCACGCACGGTCGAGGCCGGATTCCTGGGCGTGACCCCCACCACCGAGCGGGTGCGGGGCGGCCTGGGGGTGACGGCCCAGGACATGTGGTTGCAGACCAAGCAGTCGGTGACGGCGCTGTCCCGCTTCCCGGTGAAGGTCTGGAATGTGGCCACAGACCTGGTCACCGGCCAGCAGCGCGACCAGAACGGGCCCATCTCCATCATCGGCGCCAGCCGGGTGGCCGGTGAGATCGCCGGCACGCCCGAGCTGACCCGGGCCGACAAGATCGCCTCCTGGTTCGCGATGCTCGGCTCGGTCAACCTGTTCGTCTGCCTGTTGAACTGCGTCCCCCTGCCCCCGCTGGACGGGGGCCACATCGTCGGGGCCCTGTACGAAGGATTTCGGCGGGGGCTGGCCCGGCTCCTGGGGCGTCCCGATCCGGGGCACGTCGACACGGCACGAATGCTCCCGATCGCCTATGGCGTGGGGGCCTTCCTGGCACTGGCGGGTGCGGTGCTGATCATCGCCGACCTGTTCAGCCCGGTGAAGGTCTTCTGATCCCAGGCGCTACCGCGGCTGCGGAGAGTTCACCGGCGAATGACATCTGGGTGAATTGTGCCGAAGGGCAGCTGAGGGAGCACTCAGCATCCCTTCAGGTGGGTAGCGTGTCGCATGGCATTCGCCATCCCTCACGTCACTCATGGAGTCCGCATGTCCCACAACACCAGCACGCCCTGGCGGCGCAGCCTGGCGAGCGCAGCCCTGGGCCTTGGGCTGCTCGCACAGGGCCTGAACGTCCTGCCTGCGCAGGCCGCCTCCGACCACCTGGTCGTCAACGAGGTCTACGGCGGAGGTGGCAATTCCGGCGCCACCCTCACCCATGACTTCGTCGAGCTCTTCAACGGCACCGGTGAGGCCATCGACCTGACCGGCTGGAAGCTGAACTACTACTCGGCGGCCGGAAACCTGGGCAACTCGTGCACGCTCAGCGGCACCGTGGCCGCCGGTGGCCACTTCCTCGTCCAACAGGCCAAGGGCTCCGGGGGCACCGAGGCACTGCCCACCCCGGATGCCACCTGCACCGCCGCGATGGCGGGCGCCAACGGCAGCGTCGAGCTGGTCGATGCCAGCGGTGCCGTGGTCGACCTGGTGGGCTATGGCACCGCCACCAAGGTGGAGACTGCCGGCGCCCCTGCCGCGTCCAACACCACCTCGGTGAGCCGCACCAACGGCGCCGACAGCGACGACAACAGCGCCGACTTCACCGCGGGCAGCCCCACCCCGCAGAACCAGGGCAGTGAGCCCGGCCCGGCTCCCACGCCCACCCCGGACCCTTCCGAGACCCCTACCCCCGAACCCACCGGGACGCCTGATCCGACGCCGGCCCCCGGCGTGACCATCGCCCAGATCCAGGGCACCGGTGACAGCACGCCCATGGCGGGGCAGAGCGTCACCACCACCGGTGTCGTCACCGCCAGCTACCCCACGGGCGGCTTCAACGGCTTCTACCTGCAGACGCCCGGCACCGGCGGCACCGCCAAGGCCGCTGGCGAGGCCTCGGACGGCATCTTCGTCTACACCGGCAGCGCACCGACCGCGAAGCCGGGGGAGTGCTACACCGTCACCGGCATCCCCGCCGAGTACAACGGGCTGACCCAGCTCACCAAGCCGCAGCTCAGCCCCGCCGCCGACTGCGATCCGGTGCAGCCGACCGAGCTGACCACGCTGCCGGTCACCGATGCCGACAAGGAGGCCTACGAGGGCATGCTGGTGCTGCCCAAAGGCACCTACACGATCACCAACAACTACAACCTGAACAACTACGGCCAGGTGGGGCTGGCACAGGGCGAGCAGCCGCTGTGGACCCCCACCGACCGCGTGGCGCCCGGCGAGGCAGCCGCCTACGAGGCAGAGCAGGCCAAGAAGTACATCACCCTGGACGACGGTTCCAGCTGGGACTACATGCGCAATGCCACGGCCAAGCAGAGCCCCTTGCCGTACCTGAGCCAGGACGAGCCGATGCGCACTGGTTCGCAGGTGGACTTCACCCAGCCGGTGATCCTGGACTACCGCTTCCAGTGGAACTACCAGCCGATCGACCAGATCGTCGGTGCCACCGACGAGAACGACCCGGTCAAGACCGAGAACGACCGCCCCACCGCGGCCCCGGCTGTTGGTGGCGACCTGAAGCTCGGCTCCATGAACGTGCTCAACTACTTCACCGACCTGGGGCAGGACGAGGAAGGCTGCCGCGACTACGCGGACATGAACGGCACCCCCGTCGGCTCCAATGGGTGCACCGTGCGCGGGGCCTACACCCCGGAAGCCTTCGCCGACCAGCAGGCCAAGATCGTCGCCGCGCTGGAGATGCTCGATGCCGACGTGGTTGCCCTGATGGAGGTGGAGAACTCCGCGCGCTTCAACCACGACCGGGACGCCTCCCTGAAGGCCCTGGTGGATGCCCTCAACGCCAAGGTGGGGGCTGGCACCTACGCCTACGCGCCCAGCCCGACGATCCTGCCGGCCAGCGAGGACGTGATCCGCACCGGCTTCATCTACAAGCCCGCCAAGGTCTCCCCGGTCAACGACTCGGTGATCCTGGACAGCCCGGACTTCGCCAATGCCCGCCAGCCGCTGGGCCAGAAGTTCGAGTCGGTGGCCACCGGCCAGCAGTTCGTCGCCGTCGCCAACCACTTCAAGAGCAAGGGATCGGGCGAGGACGACGGCACCGGCCAGGGCCTGTCCAATCCCTCGCGTGAGGAGCAGGCGCGTGACCTGGCCGCCTGGACCGAGCAGATGTGGCCCGGCGAGCCGGTCTTCCTGATGGGCGACTTCAACGCCTACTCCGAGGAGACCCCCATCCAGATCCTGGAGCAGGCAGGTTTCACCAACCTGGTGCGCGAGTTCAGCCCCGAATCGACCAGCTACCAGTTCGGCGGCCGGCTGGGCTCGCTCGACCATGCCCTGGCCAATGAGGCTGCCCGGGCCCTGGTGAGTGGCGCCGACGACCTCAACATCAATGGCGACGAGTCCGTGGCGATGCAGTACTCGCGTCGCAACTACAACGTGGTCGACTTCTTCCAACCCACGGCCTATGCCTCCAGCGACCACGACCCCGTGCTGGTGGGCATCAAGGACGCGCGCAAGCAGGTCACCCCGGTGATCAGCGCCGAGGGCGACAAGAAGAGCTTCCAGATCAGCGTCGAGCCCACCGAGCCCGGTGACCAGCTGCAGCTGGTCGGCGACTGGGGCGGACGCCAGCAGAGCGTCACCGTGCCCGCAGAGCAGGGCTACTCCTCGGGCAAGCTGAACAAGTGGAGCAGCGTGGAGGCCGTGGTGCTGCGTGACGGCGCCGCGCTGGAGGAGACCCGCATCACGCTGACCGCTCCCCAGAAGGGCAACGGAAAGGCCGTGGTCAGCACCCGCTGACGCTCGGCAAGCCCAGACCGACCAGGAGCCCCTCCCTCGCGGAGGGGCTCCTGCCGTTTGGATGAAGGTTGGGCGGGGCCGCAGCTGGGCGATGCCGCGTCCCTCGTCGTCTCTGCGACATCGTCCGATGTTCCGTCGTCCACTACTCTGGGGGCATGACCGTCGCACTTGGCATGCCTTCGCTTCCCGCACCCGTCCTGGCCCCTCGTCGCAAGACCCGCCAGATCAATGTCGGCAAGGTCGGCGTCGGCAGCGAACATCCCATCTCGGTGCAGTCGATGACCACCACCAAGACCACCGACATCAACGGCACGCTGCAGCAGATCGCCCAGCTGACCGCGGCCGGCTGCGACATCGTGCGCGTGGCCTGCCCCAGCCAGGACGATGCCGAAGCCCTGCCGATCATCGCCAAGAAGAGTGCGATCCCGGTCATCGCTGACATCCACTTCCAGCCGAAGTACGTCTTCGCCGCCATCGACGCCGGCTGTGCTGCCGTGCGCGTCAACCCGGGCAACATCAAGAAGTTCGACGACAAGGTGGCCGAGATCGCCAAGGCCGCCACCGATGCGGGCGTCAGCCTGCGCATCGGTGTGAACGCCGGTTCGCTGGATCCCCGCCTGATGAAGAAGTACGGCTCGGCCACCCCCGAGGCCCTGGTCGAGTCGGCCCTGTGGGAGGCGAGCCTCTTCGAGGAGGTCGGCTTCAAGGACTACAAGATCTCGGTCAAGCACAACGACCCCATCGTGATGGTCCAGACCTACCGCCTGCTGGCCTCGCAGACCGACGTTCCGCTGCACCTGGGCGTGACCGAGGCCGGGCCCGCCTTCCAGGGCACCATCAAGTCGAGTGCCGCCTTCGCCATCCTGCTGGCCGAGGGCATCGGTGACACCATCCGCGTCTCGCTCTCGGCCGATCCGGTCGAGGAGGTCAAGGTGGGCACCAAGTTGCTGGAGGCCATGAACCTGCGCCCCCGCAAGCTCGACGTGGTGAGCTGCCCCGGATGCGGCCGTGCCCAGGTGGACATCTGGGGGCTGGCCGACAAGGTGAGCGAGGGCCTGGAGGGGCTCGAGGCTCCGCTGCGAGTTGCGGTCATGGGCTGTGTCGTCAACGGTCCGGGGGAGGCCCGTGAGGCCGACCTGGGCGTTGCGGCAGGCAATGGCAAGGGCCAGATCTTCGTCAAGGGTGAGGTCATCAAGACCGTGCCCGAGGCCGAGATCGTCCAGACCCTGATCGAGGAGGCGAACCGCATTGCTGCGGAATCTGCGGAAGTGGGCCAGCCCGAGGTCCAGGTCAGCTGAGGTGGCGCGCCGCTCAGACTCGGGCGGCGAGGGGTCCCTACGCATCCTGAGCAATGACGACCTCGACGAGGTGATGGCCCTGCTCATGGGCAGTCCGCTCGAGAACGTCTTCGTCGCCTCGCGGGTGCGCAATGCCGGGCTCGATCCCTACCTGCTGGGGTGCACCGTGCTGGGCTTCGAGCGTGACAGGCGCTTGGTCAGCCTGTGCCACGCCGGTTCCAACCTGGTGCCGGTGAACGCAGACGACGAGGCGCTGGACGCCTACATCCGCTACCTGGGGCCGCGTCGTCGCGCCGCCTCCATCATGGGCGTGGCCGAACCCACCCTGAAGCTGTGGGAGGGGCTGAGCCAGCGCTGGGGCGGGGACTGGTCCTCGGTGCGCGACCTGCGCCCCGAACAGCCGTTGATGTCGATGAACGTCGATGGGGAACTGCCGGGGGACGACCGGGTGCGTCGCATCACGATGGAGGACTTCGACGCCTACTTCGAGGCCGCCGTGAAGATGTACACCGAGGAGGTGGGCGTCAGCCCGCTGGAGTCCAGCGGCAGCTACCGCAACCACGTGCGCCGCACCATCAACCAGGGGAGGGCCTTCGGCATCGTCGAGGACGGCCGCGTGATCTTCAAGTCCGACGTGGGGTGTGCGGCCGGGATGTTCTGCCAGGTGCAGGGCGTGTGGCTGGAGCCCTCGCTGCGCGGCCAGGGACTCTCCGTGCCGGCGATGGTCTCGGTGGTCAGGCTGTGCCGGGAGAAGTGGCCAGTGGTCAGCCTGTACGTCAACGACTACAACACCGCCGCGGTGAAGCTCTACGAACGGGTGGGTTTCAGCCGGGTGGGCACCTTTGCCACCGTGCTCTACTGACGACGCTCTGCTGACGGCGCTCTGCTGACCGTCACCCGGCGGGCCCGGGCAGCAGGAGAGCACTTGCGCAGTCTCGGGGGTCACTGCACAAGTGCTCTGCCAGCAGGATGCCCCAGCGCTGTGAGGAATTCAACTGCACAAGGAAAACGTGCCGATCCGTGAACTGTGGCGCCGATGGTCGTGTGATTGCGCGGCGGTGCGGGGGATAGGCTGACGCCTGCACCGCGACGCCAGGCTGAAGGGCAGCCGAGGGCGTTCCCCATCGGTGGTCGCGAAGGCCGGCGGTGCAGAAGGATGACTTCGATGATCTCTCGCATGAGTTCGCTGTTCGTTCGCACCCTGCGCGACGACCCCGCCGATGCCGAGGTGCCCAGCCACCGTTGGCTGGTGCGCGCCGGCTACATCCGCCGCGTCGCTCCCGGCATCTACTCCTGGCTGCCGCTGGGGCTGAAGGTCCTGCACAAGGTGGAGACCATCGTCCGTGAGGAGATGGAGGCCATCGGTGCGCAGGAGGTGCACTTCCCGGCGCTGCTGCCACGCGAACCCTACGAGGACACCAACCGCTGGACCGAGTACGGCGACAACCTGTTCCGGCTCAAGGACCGCAAGGGTGCCGACCTGCTGCTCGGCCCCACCCATGAGGAGATGTTCACCCTCATGGTCAAGGACCTCTACAGCTCCTACAAGGACCTTCCGCTGGCGCTGTACCAGATCCAGAACAAGTACCGCGACGAGGCCCGGCCGCGCGCCGGCATCCTGCGCGGCCGCGAGTTCGTGATGAAGGACTCCTACTCCTTCGACATCGACGACGCCGGCCTGGAGGCCAGCTACCAGAAGCACCGCGAGGCCTACATCAAGATCTTCGACCGCCTCGGTTTCGACTACGTGATCGTGCAGGCCATGGCCGGCGCGATGGGTGGCTCGAAGTCGGAGGAGTTCCTGGCCGTCGCCCCCAATGGTGAGGACACCTTCGTGCGCTCGCCCGGTGGCTATGCCGCCAACGTCGAGGCCGTGCGGATCAGCGCCCCGGAGCCCGTCGACTACGCCGAGGCGCCCGCCGCGCACGTCGAGGCGACCCCGGATTCGGAGACCATCGAGACGCTGGTCGCCCTGCTGAACAAGGACTTCCCCCGCGACGACCGCGAGTGGACCGGCGCCGACACCCTGAAGAATGTCGTCTTCAAGCTGCGCTACCCCGACGGCACCGAGGAGGCGCTGGCCATCGGTCTGCCCGGTGATCGCGCCGTCGACGAGAAGCGCCTGGAGGCCGCCGTCGAGCCGGCCGAGGTGCTGGACTTCACCGACGCCGACTTCGAGAAGTACCCGAACCTCAAGAAGGGCTACATCGGCCCCGAGGCGCTGGGTGAGGAGAATGCCAGCAAGGTGCGCTACCTGTGCGACCCGCGCGTCGTGGCGGGCACCCGTTGGGTGACCGGCGCCAACGAGCCCGGCCACCACGTCATCGACCTGGTCTGCGGCCGCGACTTCACCCCCGACGGCGTGATCGACGTCGCCGAGGTGCGCGAGGGCGACCCGGCCCCCGACGGTTCGGGCCCGCTGACCCTGGCCCGCGGCATCGAGATGGGCCACATCTTCCAGCTGGGCCGCAAGTATGCGGATTCGCTGGGGCTGAAGGTGCTCGACCACAACGGCAAGCTCGTCACTGTCACCATGGGCTCCTACGGCGTGGGAGTCTCGCGTGCCGTGGCCGCCGTCGCCGAGGGCACCTGCGACGAGAAGGGCCTGTGCTGGCCCCGTTCGCTGGCGCCCTTCGACGTCGAGATCGTCGCCACCGGCAAGGGCGAGGAGATCTTCGCCGCCGCCGAGAAGCTCGCCTCCGAACTCGACGAGGCGGGCGTGGCAGTGCTGTTGGACGACCGCAAGGCCAGCCCCGGTGTGAAGTTCGCCGACACCGAGATCCTGGGCATGCCGACCGCCGTCGTGATCGGCCGTGACCTGGCCAACGGCCAGGTGGAGATCCGCGACCGCAAGAGCGGCGAGAAGCGCTCGGTGGCCGTCGAGGATGCCCTGGCCGAGGTGCTGAAGGAGATCCACGGCCACTGAGTCACACGGTCCCCAGCCACTGCCCCCGATGCCGTCTGGCGTCGGGGGCAGTGCCATGTCCACCGGCGGTTTCGTGCGCCACGTACTCCCGGCGCACGAAACCGACCCCTGGCGCCCGAAGTTTCCAGCGCCAGGCGCACGTTTCCGGCGCCATCGTGTCCTGGCGCACGAAACCGGACAAGGCACTTCGTGAGGCCGCCCCACGCGTCGGGGTGAAGCTTTTCGCGTGACCAGCCCTAGGGTGGTGGCGTGCTCGTCGCCCCCCACGTCATGCTCGGCCTGGTGCTCGCGGCCTTCGTCGCGGGCTGGATCGACGCCGTCGTGGGCGGGGGAGGGCTGGTCCAGCTGCCGGCCCTGCTGATCGGGCTGCCCGACGACACCCCGGTGGCCACCATCGCCGGAACCAACAAGCTCCCCGCGGCATCCGGCACCCTGATGGCCACCCTCACCTACCTGCGCAGCGTCCGCGTCGACTGGGGGAGTGCGCTGCCGCTGATGGCCACCGCGTGGCTGGGGTCCACCGTCGGGGCCAACCTGGCCCAGCACGTCCCCCGGCGTTGGTTCACCCCGATCGTGCTGGTCGTCATCCTCGTCGTCGGTGCCTACACCCTGCGACGTCCGCAGCTGGGCCTGCAGCAGCACCTGCGCCATCAGGGCCCCGCGCACTGGTGGCGGCTGCTGGGCCTCGGCGCCGGGGTCGGGCTCTACGACGGCATCCTCGGCCCGGGGACCGGGACCTTCTTCGTGATCGGCCTGGTGGCGGTGTTGGGCTACGGCTTCCTGGAGGCCTCGGCCCTGACCAAGCTCGCCAACCTGACCACCAATGTCGCCGCCATCACCGTCTTCACCCTGTCCGGGCACATCCTGTGGCCCGTGGCGCTGTGCATGGCGGTGGCCAACCTCACCGGAGGCCTGCTCGGGGCTCGGATGGCGGTGCGGCACGGCAATGGGTTCGTGCGCAGGGTCTTCCTGCTGGTCGTCGGGGTGCTGGCCCTGAAACTGGCCTGGGACACCGTCGTGCTGTTCGTGCCCTGATCAGACCCAGCCGGGCCAACGGGTCAGCGGCGCGCCCATCGCCAGCGCAACCCGGGCCTGAGCCAGCATCGCGTCCAGGCCCTGCTCCCGCTGTGTCCCCGTCGAGGCAGCGGCCACGCGCGCCCAGCCGGCGGTGACCCCGTCCTCCAGGGCCGCCCAGGTCTTGCGGGCCTCGGCCACCGACGAGAAACCACCGGGCATCACGTAGCCCAGCTCGGCGGGCGGGACCTCCCGCTTGTCGGCCCACAACTGCGCCGCGACGCGGTCCCGCGCCGCCCACACCTCGGCGAGGTGTTTGCGCATGGGCTCGACGACCTTGTCGGTGCTGGGCACCTGTCCCAGGCCGATCTCCAGCCCTTCCGCCAAGGCCCGCAGCCGGCTGAGCAGCACGTCGAGTGCCTCGGTGCGGCTGCCCACCTCCACGCGGGCCGGGGTGGTCCGGCCCACGGCGATGGGCCGCCCGGGCACGGTGTTCAGCCCCGCGAAGGTGCTCAACGAGGCATACAGCAGGGCCATCGGGCCATCGGTCGCGGTCTGGGCCGCGGCGCGGTGGTGTTGCTGCGCGGTCTTCTCCAGTGCTCCGATCCGGCCGGCCAGCGCCGCCCAGTCGGCACCCGGGGCGCCTGACGGGGTGGGGGATTCCTCGGGCTGGGCGCTGGCCCCGGCCTGCAGCGGGTCGGGACGCTCCAGTACCCGCAGGTGGGTGGTGTGCGCGGCCAGCAGTTGCCTCAGGGCGGTGGTCTGGGCCGGGGTGCGCTTGCCTGTCCCGGCAACGGCAGTACTCAGCAGGCCAACGAGGGCCCGCTCGTCGGCGCGGGCCTGCACCAGCGCGGTATCCGGGGTGGCGGCGGCGACGGGTTCGGCGGCGCGACCGCCCCGGATCGTCGGGGAGGGGACACACCCGCACATCATCCCGACGCTCAGCGTCGAGGCGCCCAGCAGGAGTGCTCGGCGGGTGGGTGCGGGGCTGCGCATGGGCCGATCCTAGACGGTTCGGGGGGTGGCAGGCGTGAGCCCACCATTTGTGCGAAAGTGCGCAAAGTGTAAAAATGCACATAGTGCAATTACTCTCGTTGTGAGGTGTTCATGTCTCGTCTGCTCTATCGGTGGGGGCGCTGGGCCGCCACGCACACGCTCCCGGTGCTGGCTGGTTGGCTCATCCTGGTGGTCGGTGTCGGTACTCTTCTGGTGACCCAACCCAAGGTCGTCTCCACCAGCCTCACCCTGAAGGGCACCCCCGCACAGCAGGTGCTGGACGACCTGACCCGGGAGTTGCCCGGCGCCGACGGAACCCAGGGCACGCTGGCGATCACCGCGGAGGATGGCGGACGGGTCGACACCCCCGAGCGCGCCCGCGCCTTGGCCGAGGCCCATGACGCCGCCCGGGCCACCGGATACCTGGTCGACCGGGACAAGGCCATGGCGGCGCAGCAGAAGGAACTCTCCGCCCAGGTTCGGGGCGTGGTGGAGGAACGCTTCGCCGCTGAACTGCGACCCACCATCACGGCCGTCGCGGGCGAACTGACCACCTCCCAGCAGAAGCTCGCGGCGAGGTCCGCACAACTACCACCCGAGCAGCGGGCCCAGCTGGGCAAGATCCAACCGCGGGTCGGTGCGCTCGCCGGCCGTGCCCAGCACCTGGCGGACGCCCCCGCCGCCACCCTGATCGCCGACTCCGGGAAACTCCTCACCGACATCGAACGGCTGCAAGCGGACCTGCGACGGCTGGGCATGGACGGCGTGGCGGCATTGCCGATGGGAACGACGAAGGTCAAGGACCCCAAGGGCGAGTTCGAGCGCGCCGTGGCCAGCGCGACGAAACAGGCACAGGCCGACCTGACGAGGCTCACCGCCGGCTCCACGCCGGGCGCCTCGGCGCTGCGGGCGGCCGATGGGCGGACGCTGCCCGGCGTCCTGCTGGCGCACGACGGGACGGCGGCAGTGCTCTCGCTGCAATTCAGCAGACAACTGTCCGAGCTGCCCGCGGGGGCCCTGGAGGAGGTGTTGGCGGCCGTCGAGCGGCCGTTGGCAGCCGCCGGGATGACGGCGGCGCCCAGCGCGTCGCTGCAGCCCCTCAGCCCTCCGCTGGGAGTCCACGAGGCGGTCGGTCTCGGCGTGGCCCTGGTGGTCCTGGTGCTCACCCTGGGGTCGCTCAGCCTGGCCGGGTTGCCGCTCGTGACGGCGCTGATCGGAGTGCTGATTGGTGTGGGTGGTGCCTTCGCCATGTCGGCGCACTTCGAGATGACCACCGCCACCCCCGCCATCGGCCTGATGCTCGGCCTGGCGGTGGGAATCGACTACGCGCTCTTCCTCGTCCACAAGCAGCGCTCCCTGGTCCGGCATGCCGGGGTCGACGAGGTCGAGGGCGTCGGGCGCGCGGTGGCCACCGCCGGGGGCGCGATCCTGTTCGCCGGCGCCACCGTCGTGGTGGCCCTCCTCGGCCTGCTCAGCCTGGGGATCGGCTTCGTCAGCTCGATGGCGCTGGTGGCCGCGCTGACGGTCTTCATCGCCGTCGCGCTGGCCCTGACCGCCGTCCCGGCCCTGCTCGGGCTCCTGGTCGGGTCGCGACGAGTTCCGCGCAGCGCGGCCGTCGACGCCCGGCAGTCGCTTCCCGGACATCGGTTCGGGCGGCTGGCGCGGGGCTGGATCCGCCTGCTCACGGTGCGCCCGCTGGTGACCATCCTGGTGATCACCCTGGGCCTGGGGGCATTGGCGCTCCCGGTCCGGGATCTGCACCTGGGGATGCCGTCTGGGGCGGTGGCCGTCCCGGGTTCCGACTCGCGGCGAAACTACGATGTCATCACACAAACGCTGGGGGAGGGGGCCAATGCGCCGCTGGTCGTGACCCTGCGGCCGCAGGATGCCGCCCGGGTGGACCAGAAACGCCTCCTGTCCTGGCAGGCTGACCTCGCCGGACGCCCGAGTGTGGCCGATGCCCGGCTGATGGGTGCCACCCGGGGCCACACCCTGCTCGTCTTTGCCGTCACCCCCACCGACGGGCCTGATGCATCGTCGACCAGTGCGCTGGTGCACCAGCTGCGGCGGGACAGCCCCGAGGGGATCGCCAGCACCGGCGTCACCGGGCTGACGGCGCTGAACCTGGACCTGTCCGACGTGCTGCGCGCCGCCATTCCCACCTACTTGGCCATCGTCCTCGGCCTGTCGCTGCTGATCCTCGTGCTCGTCTTCCGCTCCCTGGTCGTGCCCGCAGCCGCCACCCTGGGTTTCCTGCTGTCCATCGGGGCTGCGCTGGGGCTCACCGTGCTGGTCTTCGGCACCGGATCGCTGGGGTGGCTGGTGGGTGCGGACCGCGCCGGCCCCATCCTGAGCTTCCTGCCCATCATGGCAACGGGCATCCTCTATGGGCTGGCGATGGACTACCAGGTCTTCCTGGGCACCGCCATCAGGGAGGAACACGTCCGGGGCGCTGCCGCCCGGCAAGCGGTCCTGGACGGCTTCCACCATGCCAGCCGGGTCGTCCTGGCGGCGGCCGTGATCATGGTGTCCGTCTTCGCCGGCTTCGTGCTGACCGACGACACCACGATTCGACAGTTCGGTTTCGCCCTCGCCGTGGGCATCCTGCTGGACGCCTTCCTGGTGCGGATGGCCCTGATGCCGGCGGTGCTGTACCTCGCGGGCGAACGCGCCTGGTGGCTGCCGGGCTGGCTGCAGCGCCTGCTGCCGCAAGTGGACATCGAGGGGGCCGGGCTGATGGAGCAACTGGACGCCCCGCCCACCGCGCGGGGGAACTCGAACCGCCCGGGCGACCTGTGACAGGCTGGCAGGCGTGGTGGAAGGACTTCGGGCAGCCAAGCGGGCTGCCACGCAACGGGAACTGGCACGAGTCGCCTTCGCGGCGGTGGCGCAGCAGGGGCTGACGGCCGTCACGATCCACGAGATCGCGGCCCGGGCCGGTGTCTCGCGCCGGACCTTCTTCAACTACTTCGGTTGCAAGGAAGAAGCCGTCGCCGCGTGGCTCGGCGTGCAGGTGGACGTCGCCCTGACGCAGTGGGAACCCGCGGGCGACGGCTCGGCCCTGGACCTGGTCCGTCACCTGATGGCACACAACCTGGACGCCGGGATCGTCGAAAGCCTGCTGCGCCTGAGCCGGATGGCGCAACGGGATGAGGCCTTGGGGCCATATGTGCGCGACGCGCAATGGGCCATGTGGCAACGCGTCGCCGAGCGCGCCGTCGCCGTCGCCGCGGACCGCGACGAGGAATGGGCCGTGTCCGTCCAGCTCGCCGTCGGGGCGCTGTTCGCCGTCGTCTCCGGGTGGCTGGCCGCCCCCGCGCCACCCGAGCGGGAGCCTGACCCGGTGGCACTGCGTGAGCGTCTTGATCGGGTGATCGGCATGCTGGCCCGAGGATTGGAGACCCCGAGCGCCGCAGTTGGGTAGGCTTGTCCGGATCCCGCAGCCCCCCGGCTCCGGGTGGACAATTGATCACACAACTGGATCACAACTGAAAGGGGGCAACGATCATGCAGCAGCGCGTCGTTGAGCCCATCATCCTTCCGGTCCTGGAGACACATGGCCTCGAACTGGACAAACTGGACATCATCCCGGCGGGCAAGCGCAAGGTGCTGCGGATCACCGTGGATGGTGACGGCCCCAAGGGCCGCGGCCCGCTGCTGGACGACATTGCCGCGGCCACGCGCGACATCTCGGATGCCCTCGACGAATCGCCCGAGATCGGTGATGCCCCCTTCACCCTGGAGGTGAGCTCGCGCGGAGTCGGCAAGCCGCTGACCGAAGCCAAGCACTTCCGCCGCAACACCGGCCGGCTGGTGCTGGCCGTCCTGGTGGACGGCAGTCAGCTGCGCGGCCGCATCACCGAGACCACCGACACCACCGTGACGATCACCGTCGAACCCGAGGCCGGCAAGAAGCTGCCCAAGGACGTCGATCCGGTGCACGTGCTGGAGCTCGACGAGATCACCAAGGCCACCATCCAGGTGGAGATGAATCGCAAGTACACCCCCGAACTCGACGAGATCGGCGACGAGTCCGACGAGGCGTCGGGCCAGGGCAATGAGGAGAACTGATGGACATCGACATGGCAGCCCTGCGGGCGATCGAGCGCGAGAAGGAGATCCCGCTGGACTACCTGGTCCAGGCGCTCGAGGACGCGATGCTCAACGCCTATGACAAGACCGAGCACCCCAGCAAGGGTGCGAAGGTGGAGCTGGACCGCCGCAGCGGCCGCTTCGCCGTGATGGTGCCCGAGAAGGACGAGGAGGGCAATGTCATCGGCTGGTTCGACGACACCCCCGCCGACTTCGGACGCGTCGCCGCGGCCACCGCGCGACAGGTCATCTTCCAGCGTTTGCGCGAGGCCGAGGACGAGCGCAAGTACGGCCACTTCCTGGCCCGCGAGGGCGACATCATCCTGGGCACCGTGCAGCAGGACCGCGACTCGCGCACCATCCGGCTCGACATCGGCAACAAGATGGAGGCCATCATGCCGCTGGCCGAGCAGGCCCCCGGTGAGGAGTACACCCACGGCAAGCGTCTGCGCGTGTTCGTGGTGAGCGTCCGCAAGGAGGTGCGCGGCCCGCAGGTGGTCGTCTCGCGCACCCACCCCGGCCTGGTCAAGGCGCTGTTCGCCCTCGAGGTTCCGGAGATCGAGCAGGGCGTGGTGGAGATCAAGGAGATCGCCCGCGAGGCCGGCCATCGCACCAAGATCGCCATCGTCAGCCACAATTCCGACGTTTCCGCCAAGGGAGCCTGCATCGGCCCGATGGGGCAGCGCGTGCGTTCGGTGATGCGTGAGCTGAACGAGGAGAAGATCGACATCATCGACTGGTCGGAGGATCCGGCCGAGTTCATCGCGCAGGCCCTCAGTCCCGCCAAGGTGAGCCAGGTGACCGTCGTCGACCAGGCCGCTCGGGCGGCCCGCGTGGTGGTGCCCGACTACCAGCTCAGCCTGGCGATCGGCCGCGAGGGCCAGAACGCCCGACTGGCCGCTCGGCTGACCGGGT
The DNA here is from genome assembly GCF_048595755.1 of Luteococcus struthionis. Classification (GTDB taxonomy): domain Bacteria; phylum Actinomycetota; class Actinomycetes; order Propionibacteriales; family Propionibacteriaceae; genus Luteococcus. Next base: position 91,939 of record NZ_CP184360.1, on the reverse strand, counting down.
GGCGCATCGACATCCGTTCGGATGCCGCCCCCGAGTGAGCTGACCGTGTTGCTGGCGGGGCCGGATCCTTCGGGGCCGGCTCCGTCTGCCGACGTTAGGAAGTACGCAATGATCCCCAAGCCCCGACGAGCTGCTCCGCGTCGCACTTGTGTGGGTTGCCGACGCGAGGACGACCAGCACAATCTGCAGCGTTTCGTGGTGGTCGACGGATGGGTGCAGGCGGACCCGCGGCGTCGGCTCGCGGGCCGGGGTGCGTGGCTGCACGACGACCCGCAGTGCCGGGAGCAGGCCCGTCGCCGGGGCGCTTTCCAGCGGGCCTTTCGCAGGCCGGTCAAGCTTCCCGATGACCTGACCGCGCAGTAGCTGGTTGGCCCCAAGACGGCCTGAAGCGGTAGGATGAAGATTGCGCGTCCTCCCGGAACCCCGGGAAGGATCTACCAAAAGAGCGCCCTGGACTCGGGGCGCGAACCAGAAAGTGGGCAGAACGCTCATGACCACTCGATGAGTAACCACCAATGAGCACCAACATCAACTAACTGGTCCGGTAGCCGCGAGTAGAGGCCCGGACCTGGAGGAGAGTAGTGGCAAAGGTCCGTGTCTACGAGCTCGCTAAAGAGCTTGGACTCGAAAGCAAGGATGTTCTCAAGACGCTGAAGGACATGGGCGAGTTCGTCCGGTCCGCGTCGTCGACGATCGAGGCACCCGTCGTGCGCCGTCTGCGCGACACCCTCGACAAGGAGGCCGGCGGCAAGTCGGGCGCCGCTGCGCCCGGTGGCGCTGCCAAGGCCGCCCCCGGCCCGCGCCCCGGCGCCCCGAAGCCCGGCCAGGCACCCCGTCCGGGTGCGGCCGGTCCGCGCCCCGGCGCCGCACCGCAGGCCCCTTCGGCCGGCCGTCCCGGCCCGGCACAGCGCCCCGCAGCCAAGCCCGGCGCGGCCGCGCAGCCGAGCGCCCCGACCCCGGGCGCATCGACCCCCGGTGCCCCGACTCCCGGTGCGCCGACTCCGGCCCACGCGCGCCCCGGCGCCCCCAAGCCCGGTCAGGCGCGTCCCGCAGCTCCGCAGCCCCCGGCGGCCCCGCAGGCCCCGGCAGGACAGGCCGGCCAGCCGACGGCTCGCCCCGGTGCGACCCCGGGACCCCGTCCCGGTGGCCAGCGCCCCGGCCCGCGTCCGGCAGCCCCGCGCCCCGGTGGCACCGGCGGTCTGCCCAGCGGCAACGCGCCCACCCCCGGCCCGCGGCGTTCCAATGCGCCCCGTCCGGGCGGCGCGCCGCGTCCCGGCAACAATCCCTTCGCCTCGTCGCAGGGCATGGGCGCTCGCCGTCCTCGTCCTGACGGCCAGGGCGGCCCGCGTCCCGGTCAGGGTGGCGGCCGTCCCGGTGCGCCCCGTCCGGGTGCCCCGGCCGGTGGCGACAACCGCATGCCTCGCCCCGGTGGCTCCAGCGGCGTGCCCGGCATGCCGCGTCCCAACCCGGCGATGATGCCCAAGCAGCAGAATGCCGCCGTCGGCGCGCCCGCCCGTGGCGGACGTTCCGGTGGTGGCCCCGGCCGTGGCCGCCCCGGTGGCGGTGGCCGTCCCGGAATGGGCGGTGGCCCCGGTGGTCCGCCCATGGGTGGCGGCCGCGGCGGTCGTGGTGGCCGCGGCGGTTCCGGCACCCAGGGTGCCTTCGGCCGCGGTGGTCAGGCCGGCCGCGGACGTCGCAAGAGCAAGAAGCAGCGCAGGCAAGAGTTCAATGAGATGGAGGCGCCGTCGATTGGTGGCGTGCGCATCCGTCAGGGTGACGGCCAGACCGTGCGTCTGCGCCGTGGCGCGTCGCTGACCGACCTGGCCGAGAAGATCAGGGTCGAGCCGGCGCAGCTCGTGCAGGTGCTGTTCAACCTGGGCGAGATGGTCACCGCCACGCAGTCGGTGGCCGACGACACCCTCGAGGTGCTCGGTGCCGAGCTGAACTACAAGATCGAGGTCGTCTCGCCCGAGGACGAGGATCGCGAGCTCCTGGAGAGCTTCGACCTCGAGTTCGGCGAGGACCTGGGCGACGACGAGGACCTGGCTCCCCGTCCGCCGGCCGTCACGGTCATGGGTCACGTCGACCACGGCAAGACCAAGCTGTTGGACGCGCTGCGCCATGCCAATGTGCAGGGCGGCGAGGCCGGCGGCATCACCCAGGCCATCGGCGCCTACCAGGTGCAGACCGAGGTGGACGGCGAGGATCGTGCCATCACCTTCATCGACACCCCGGGTCACGAGGCCTTCACGGCCATGCGTGCTCGCGGTGCCAAGGCCACCGACATCGCTGTGCTCGTCGTGGCCGCCGATGACGGCGTCATGCCGCAGACCATCGAGGCCCTCAACCATGCCAAGGCGGCCGAGCTGCCGATCGTGGTGGCGGTCAACAAGGTGGACAAGCCCGATTCCGACCCGACCAAGGTGCGCGGTCAGCTGACCGAGTACGGCCTGGTGCCGGAGGAGTACGGCGGCGACACCATGTTCGTCGACGTCTCTGCCATGGCCCGGACCGGTCTGGACGACCTGCTCGAGGCGATCGTGCTGACCGCCGACGCCGAGCTGGACCTGCGTGCCAACCCGGACATGCCCGCCCAGGGCGTGGCGATCGAGGCCCACCTGGACCAGGGTCGTGGCCCCGTGGCCACCGTCCTGATCCAGCGAGGCACCCTGAAGAAGGGCGATTCGATCGTGGCCGGTTCGGCCCATGGTCGAGTGCGCGCAATGATCAACGACAAGGGCGAGAATGTCGACGAGGCCCCGCCGTCGATGCCGGTGCAGGTGCTCGGCTTGACGTCGGTTCCCGGTGCTGGTGACAACTTCCTGGTCGTCGACGACGACCGCAAGGCCCGCCAGATCGCCGACAAGCGTGAGGCTCGCATGCGTGCCGCCGCGCAGGCCCGCAGCTCGCGTCGCAAGACCCTCGACCAGCTCTTCGAGCAGTTGGAGAAGGGCGAGACGCAGGAGCTGCTACTCATCCTCAAGGGCGACGGCGCTGGTTCGGTCGAGGCCCTGGAGGATGCCCTGTCGAAGATCGACGTCGGCGAGGAAGTGGACCTGCGCGTCATCGACCGTGGTGTCGGCGCCATCACCGAGACCAATGTCTCGCTGGCCGCTGCCTCGAAGGCCGTCATCATCGGCTTCAACGTGCGCCCCACGCCGCATGCCGCCAAGATGGCCGACAACGAGAACGTCGACGTGCGTTACTACTCGGTCATCTACGACGCGATCGACGAGATCGAGGCTGCGCTCAAGGGCATGCTCAAGCCGATCTACGAGGAGAAGGCGATGGGTACCGCGGAGATCCGCGAGATCTTCCGCAGCTCCAAGTTCGGCAACATCGCCGGCTGCATGGTGCTCGATGGCCACATCAAGCGCAATGCCAAGGCCCGTCTGGTGCGCGACGGTGTCGTGGTCCGCGAGACCACCATCGCCTCGCTGCGTCGTGAGAAGGATGACGCCACCGAGGTCCGCGAGGGCTTCGAGTGTGGTCTGACGCTTGCGAACTTCAACGACATCCAGATCGGCGACCACATCGAGACCTACGAGATGGTCGAGAAGCCGCGCGACTGATTGACAAGCAAGGGGGGCGACCCCCTTGGACCCCCGCGGCACTCGCGCGCACCGCTCCTCGCAGGCTCGGAGCTGCGCTCGTGTCAGGAAGAACGAAGTACTGTGGGCGGCATCCCCAACAGGGGTGCCGCCCACGGTGCTGTCCACCAAGCCAATGAACCGAAGGAGCCATCATGACCAATCCTCGTGTGGCAAAGCTGGCCGACCAGATCAAGGTGATCGCCGCCGAGATGCTGGAACGTCGCGTCAAGGACCCGCGCCTGGGCTTCGTGACCATCACCGACGTGCGCCTGACCGGCGACTCGCGTGAGGCCACCATCTTCTACACAGTCTTCAGCGAGGAGGAGCCCGGTGGCAGCGCGGCCGCGCTCGAATCGGCCAAGGGTCTGATTCGCTCGACGATCGGCAAGAAGCTCGGGCTGCGATTCGCCCCCAGCATCACCTTCATCCCCGATGCCACCCCCGAGGCGGCCGCCGCGATCGAGGACCTGTTGGCACGTGCCCAGGCCGACGATGCGGAGCTGGCCAAGCGCCGCGAGGGCAAGACCTTCGCGGGAGAGGCCGATCCCTACAAGCACGACGAGGACGACGACCAGCGGTGAACGGCGTCCCCGAATCCGGACTGCTGGTCTGCGACAAGCCGCAGGGCTGGACCTCCCACCAGGTGGTGGGGCGGGTGCGGCGCCTGATGGGTACCCGCAAGGTGGGCCACGCCGGAACCCTGGACCCGATGGCCACCGGGGTGCTCATCGTGGGCGTGAACCGGGCGACCCGGCTGCTGGGCCACCTTGCGCTGCACGACAAGCGCTACGAGGCCACGATCCGCCTGGGGGAGTCGACCACCACCGACGATGCCGAGGGTGAGCCCAGCGGCGGGGCGGATGCTGCGCACCTGACCCGGGAGCTGGTGGAGGCCGAGCTGCCGGCCTTTCGAGGCGAGATCGAGCAGGTCCCCAGCTCCGTCAGCGCCATCAAGGTCAACGGGCAGCGCGCCTACAAGCTGGTGCGTGACGGGGAACAGGTGCAGCTGAAGAGTCGCCGGGTGACCGTCAGCCACTACGAGGTGCTCGACGTGCGCCCGGCGGTCGGTGCCCAGGGGCATGCCGTGCTGGACGTCGACGTCGAGGTGGAGTGCAGCTCCGGCACCTACATCCGGGCGCTGGCCCGAGACCTGGGTGCCGCGCTCGGCGTGGGAGGTCACCTGACCTCGCTGCGCCGTACCCGCATCGGCGGTTACAACCTGACCGACCTGCCGGTGGTCGACCTGGAGTGCGATGACCGCCCCGAGTTGCTGCCCATGGGCGAGGCGGCACGGCTGAGCTTCCCGGTGGTTCGGCTGGATGAGGACCAGGCCCGTGACGTGGCCTTCGGCCGGAGCCTGCCTGGGCTGCTCGTGCCCGGCAACCCGACCGGTGTGCTCTCGCCCGAGGGAGACCTGCTGGCGCTCTACCGCCCCGATGAGGACGGGGCCGAGATCGCCCGGCCCGTGGCCGTCCTGGCCCAGTGAGGCCCGCCGCAGGAAAGGGCCGTCAGGGCATCCCCGCCAGTCGCGCCAGGGCTGCGGCGGCGGCTCCGACCAGTACCACCACCAGGTAGGGGGCTCGGCGCCACAGCGCGATCGCTGCGGCCCCAAGAGCCACCAACCGGGCATCGGCGGTCAACTGCTGGCCGGAGGCGACGGTGTTGAGCATGACCAGTGAGCCCAGCAGCCCGATGGTCATGGCTGCCGTCAGCTGCATCACCCGTGGTTGCTCGACCCAGCGGGTCGGCAGCAGATAGCCCACCAGCTTGGTGGCATAGGCGACCAGACAGGCGGCCAGCACCCATCCCCACAGGTTCATCGCACGGCCCGCTTCCCGAGCTGCCAGCTCGTCAGCGCCGAGACCAGTGCCGCCACCAGCAGTGGCAGGCCGGGAGGCAGCACCGGCACCAACATCAGTGTCACAAAGGCGGCGGCCACCGCGATGGCCACGGTGTCGCGGTTGTGCAGCCGGGGCCACAGCAGTCCGAGGAAGGCGGCGACGGCCGCCCCGTCCAGGCCCCAGGCCTTGGGATCGCCCAGGGCATCGCCCAGCAGGGCACCCGCCAGGGTGAACAGGTTCCACAGCACGAAGACGCCCAGCCCTGCCGTCCAGAAGCCGCGTCGCTGCTCGTCGTGGCCGTCCTGGGCCACGCTGGTGGCCACCGACTCGTCGATGGTGACGTGGGCCTGGAGCATGCGCGTGAGCCCGTGTGGGGCGAAGACGGCATTCATCTGCGCGCCGTAGACAAGGTTGCGCAGGCCCAGCAGGCTGGCCGAGACCAGCGCCGGGGCACCACCGCCGGCGATCGCCCCGACGAAGGCGAACTGTGATCCGCCGGTGAACATCAGCAGGCTGAGGGCCTGGGTCTGCACCAGTGACAGCCCAGCCGCGACGCTCAGCGCCCCGAAGGAGATCCCGTACAGGCCGGTGGCCACCGACACCGAGATCCCCATTCGTACTGCTGTGGTCATCTGCATGGTCGTTCGAGCCTAGGCGGCGGGCCTGTCGTGGACTGGGGCGTCCACTGTGCGAACGCAGCCGTGCGCCAACTACACTCGGCACGGCGTCCCCACCGGGGACGCGGCCCGACTGTGGTGACGAATCGTGGTGACAAGGAGTGGTCTGGTGGCGAAGTCCGTGGTGGTGGTCGGCAATTTCGACGGAGTGCACAGCGGCCACGTCGAGGTGCTGCGGCACGCGCAGTCCCTGGCCCCCGAGTTGCCGCTGGTGGTGGTGACCTTCTGGCCGCACCCCATGCAGGTGCTGCGCCCCGAACAGGCCCCCAAGCTCCTGGTCGACCTGCCGGAGCGGCTGCGGCTGCTCAAGCGGGCCGGGGCGCAGGAGGTGCGCGTGGTGCAGTTCACCCGCGACGTGTCCACCTGGAGCCCCGAGGAATTCGTCAGCCGCGTCATCGATCCGCTGGACCCGAGCCACGTCGTGGTGGGGGAGAACTTCCGCTTCGGCTACCGCGCCAGCGGAACGGTCGAGACGCTGCGCGAGCTGGGTGCCGGACGATTCGCGGTCGACGCCATGCCGCTGGTGCACATCGACGGCGCCTCGACCTGTTCCACCCTGGTGCGGGAGGCCCTCGACGAGGGGGACGTCGCGCTGGCGGCCACCCATCTGGGACGCCACTTCCGGATGCAGGGGGTGGTGGTGATGGGAGACCAGCGCGGACGTGAACTGGGCTTCCCGACGGCCAACCTGCCGGTCCCGCCGGGAATGTCGGTGCCGGCAGACGGGGTCTACGCCGGTTGGTTGACCCGGCTCGACCAGCCCGACAGCAAGCCCCTGCCCGCAGCGATCTCGGTGGGCAGCAATCCCACCTTCCAAGGACTGGAGCGGCGGGTGGAGACCAATGTGCTCGATCGCACAGACCTGGAGCTCTACGGCGTCGAGATCGCGGTCGACTTCGTCGACCGCCTGCGCGGGCAGATCACCTTCGCCGGGATCGAGGCCCTGGTGGAGCAGATGGAGGCCGACGTCGCCCGCACCCGCGACATCCTGGGGCTGGTTGCCTGAGTCCCCGTTCGGTCCCTGTACCACAGACAGCACTCCGCCCCACGCTCGACGGCATGGGGCGGAGTTCTTCGTCCATGGGGGCGTACCTGCCGTGCAGTGTGTGGGCAGGTCAGCTCTGGATCAGTAGGCCAGCAGGCTCTTGCGGTAGATCGCGTAGCGGTTGCTCACCTGGTCGGGGTCGGCCACCACATGGGTGGAGGGGTTCTCGATGATGAGGTGGTCGCCGGTGGGGGAGTAACCCAGCTGCAGGAAGAGCGAGATGGCCCTGGCATTGTCTGGGGCGACGGAGAGGAAGACCTCCTTGTAGTCGGCCTCGGCAGCCCGCTTCTCGAGCCAGGTCCACAGCGCCTGGCCGGCGCCCAGACCACGGTGCTCGGGGTAGATCCACAGGTTCTTCACCTCGGGCTCCAGGTCCTTGTCGATGAAGTCCAGGAAGCCGCTGCCCACGATCTGGCCCTCGTGCTCGGCGACGGCAAGGATTCCCGTGCCGTCCTGCATCTCCTTGAAACGCTGGCCGATAAGGTCGATCTCGGGGCGCGGCTGGTTGGCGCGCAGGTTCTCCAGGTCGCGTTCTTCGGCCCGGCGGGCGATGACGTCGCTCATGGTGGTCTCCTGTCCCTGCCGCACGGGGGTGCGGCCGAAATGCCGTGAAGGCTGGTCATTGCCCACCATAGACGCCGTCAGGGGCTCGCGGGAGGCCCGCGGCAAGGGATGGACCCTCCCCGTGGGGGATTGGCTCCGAAGCCCCGGGTGCTGCTAGTCTTGACAAGTTGCCGTTAGATCGGCCGCGGCCTCGAAAGAGCTCCCATCTGCACCAGGCACCGGGGGCGCCGCGCAACGGGAAACCGAGAGGAGAGCATCGTCATGGACGCTGCCGAGAAGAAGAAGATCATCGAAGAGTACGCGACCGCCCCTGGCGACACCGGCTCTCCCGACGTGCAGATCGCGCTGCTCAGCAAGCGCATCTCCCACCTGACCGAGCATCTGAAGCAGCACAAGGGCGACCACCACAGCCGTCGTGGCCTGATGCTGATGGTTGGTCAGCGTCGCCGTCTGCTCAACTACGTCATGAAGAATGACGTCGAGCACTACCGTGAGCTCATCAAGCGTCTGGGGCTGCGTCGCTGATCGCAGTCACCGTGTGAGGGGGAGTGGCCTTCGTGGCCACTCCCCCTCGTCACATCCGGCCCCGCCACAAGCTCGGGGAACGTGATGGGGTCCCCCGGGGGAGGCTGACAGTTTTTGTCAGACTCCTTGGATAGGCTGGGCCCGTACAACTGAACAGTTAGAGAAGGTATCCGCAGGACACCCAGACCGTCGGTCATCGTCGTCTGGTCCTCGGTAGTGGTTCTCGGGTCACGGCGTCCACGCCTGCGCCCCGCGAGCCTCGATCGAAGACCGGCACATGCCGGCCGGCAGCACGAGGCTGCCACTGGTGTGGGTGTTGCCTGCACAAGAGAAAGGAGTCCCCGTGGAGGGACCCGATGTGAAGTTCGCCGAAGCCATCATTGACAACGGCAAGTACGGCAAGCACACCGTCCGTTTCGAGGCCGGTCTGCTGGCCCAGCAGGCCGACGGCGCTGCCGCCGTCTACCTCAACGGTGACACCATGCTGCTGAGCGCCACCACGGCGCAGAAGACCCCGCGTGACTCGATCGACTTCTTCCCGCTGACGGTGGACGTCGAGGAGCGCATGTACGCCGCTGGCCGCATCCCGGGCAGCTTCTTCCGCCGCGAGGGTCGCCCCTCGGAGGGCGCCATCCTGGCCGCCCGCCTCACCGACCGCCCGCTGCGTCCGTCCTTCGTCAAGGGCCTGCGCAACGAGGTCCAGGTCGTCGTCACCGTCATGGCCCTCAACCCCGAGGTCTACTACGACGTGCTGACCATCAACGCCGCCTCCATGTCCACCCAGATCGCAGGCCTGCCCTTCAGCGGCCCGATCGGTGGCGTGCGCGTCGCGCTGATCGACGACCAGTGGGTCTGCTTCCCGACCGTGGAGCAGATGAAGGACGCCACCTTCGGCATGGCCGTGGCCGGCCGCGTGCTGCCCGACGGCGACGTCGCCATCATGATGGTGGAGGCCGGCGGAACCGAGGCCACTTGGGAGCTGGTGCGCTCCGGCAAGACCGCCCCGACCGAGGAGGTCGTGGCCCAGGGTCTGGACGCCGCCAAGCCCTTCATCAAGGCCCTGTGCGACGCCCAGGTGGAGCTGGCCACCCAACTGCCCAAGGAGACCTACGACTTCCCGGTCTTCGCCGAGTACACCGACGCCGCCTGGGAGGCCGTGCAGCCCTTCCACGACGAGCTCGCCCAGGCCATGAGCATCGCCGGCAAGCAGGAGCGCGACGACGCCACCCATGCGCTGCGCCAGCGCATCACCGAGGCCCACGAGGACATCGAGCCGACCGACATCTCGGCCGCCTTCAAGGCACTGACCAAGAAGATCGTGCGCCACCGCACCCTGACCGAGCAGGTCCGCATCGACGGCCGTGGCGTGCGCGACATCCGCACCCTGTCCGCCGAGGTCGGCGTGATCCCGCGCGTGCATGGTTCCGCGCTCTTCCAGCGTGGCGAGACCCAGATCCTGGGCGTCTCCACCCTGAACATGCTCGACATGGAGCAGAAGCTGGACACTCTGAATCCGGAGACCACCAAGCGCTACATGCACAACTACAACTTCCCGCCCTACTCGACCGGTGAGACCGGCCGCGTGGGTTCGCCGAAGCGTCGTGAGATCGGCCACGGAGCGCTCGCCGAGCGCGCCCTGGTGCCGGTCATCCCGCCGCGCGAGGAGTTCCCCTATGCCATCCGTCAGGTCTCCGAGGCGCTGGGCTCCAACGGCTCCACGTCGATGGGTTCGGTCTGCGCCTCCACCATGAGCCTGCTGAATGCCGGTGTGCCGCTGAAGGCCCCCGTCGCCGGTATCGCCATGGGTCTGATGAGCGAGCAGATCGACGGCGAGACCAAGTACGTCGCGCTGACCGACATCCTGGGTGCCGAGGACGCGCTGGGTGACATGGACTTCAAGGTCACCGGCACCAGCGAGTTCGTCACCGCACTGCAGCTGGACACCAAGCTCGACGGCATCCCCGCCGACGTGCTGGCCGGCGCCCTGCTGCAGGCCCGCGAGGCGCGTCACGCCATCCTCGAGGTCATGGGCGAGGCGATCGACGGCCCCGACGAGATGAACGAGTACGCACCGCGCATCATCACGGTGAAGATCCCCGTCGACAAGATCGGTGAGGTCATCGGCCCCAAGGGCAAGATGATCCACCAGATCCAGGACGAGACCGGTGCCAACATCTCGATCGAGGACGACGGCACGATCTACATCGGCGCCGACAACGGCACCTCTGCCGAGGCGGCCCGCAGCATGATCAATGGCATCGCCAACCCGACCATGCCGGAGAAGGGCGAGCGCTACCTGGGCACGATCGTCAAGCTGACCGCCTTCGGTGCCTTCGTGAGCCTGCTCCCGGGCAAGGACGGCCTGCTGCACATCAGCAAGCTGAAGCCGCTCAACAACAACCAGCGCGTGGAGTCCGTCGAGGACGTGCTGGGTGTGGGACAGAAGCTGCAGGTGGAGATCAGCGAGGTGGACGATCGCGGCAAGCTGTCGCTGATCCCCGTCATCGAGGTCAAGGCCGAGGCCGACTCGGACGAGTCCGAGGCTCCCGCGGCCGAGTGATCCCACCCGCCTGAGACACCCTCACGGCCACGCCACCCCCGGGTGACGTGGCCGTGAGCCGTCTGGTCCCCGAGCCACCCATCTGTTCCCCGAGCCTGTCGAGGGGACGAAGGAAGCAATGAACCCCATCCGTCGAAGCACTCTGCCCCACGGGCTGCGCGTGGTCACCGAGCACGTGCCCGGGGCCCGCGCCTTCAACGTCGGCATCTTCGTCGGCGTCGGTTCGCGTGACGAGGGCCCCGGGGAGCATGGCTGCAGCCACTTCCTGGAGCACGTGCTGTTCAAGGGCACGCCCACCCGCAGTGCGGAACAGATCAGTGCCGAGGTGGAGCGCTTCGGCGGCGACCTCAATGCCTACACCACCCGCGAGTACACCTGCTTCCACGCCAGGGTCCTGAACGACCAGGCAGACCGATCGGTGGATGTGCTCACCGACATGTTGGCGCATTCCCTGGTGCGCCCAGCCGACGTCGTGGTGGAGCGCGAGGTGATCCTGGACGAGATCGCCATGCACGACGACGACCCCTCCGAGGTGGCCATCGAGGGCGCCATCGCCTGCCTGTTCGCCGGCACCACGTTGGCGCCCCAGGTGATCGGATCGTCCACCTCGATCCGTCGGATGAGCACCCGACGCGTGCGCGACTACTGGCGACGCTGCTACACCAGCGACCGGATGGTGGTGAGCGCGGTGGGAGACCTGGACCACGACGAGCTGTGCGCGCGGCTGAACACCTTCGACGCCGAACTGGCCGGCCTCGGCTCGGCGGCGGACCGTCGCGTGGACCCGCCGGTGTCCTCGCACCCGGTACGCGTGCGTTCCAATGACCTTTCCCAGACCTCGGTGGTGCTGGCCTTTCCCGCTTTCGGCGCGCTGGATCCGCGACGCGAGGCGCTTGCCCTGCTGGCGGTCGCGCTGGGCGGGGGCATGAGTTCCCGGCTCTTCCAGGAGGTGCGCGAGCGTCGTGCGCTTGCCTACACCATCGACTGCAGCGAGGCGGCCTGGAGCGATGCCGGCTTCATAACCATCGACTGGCAGGCGCTGCCCGAGCGCACCGCCGAGATCATGGACGTGGTTCGCGGCATCGTGGCCGACGTGCGTGGGCACGGCATCACCGCCGACGAGCTGGAGGCCGCCCGGGGCCAGCTGGTGGGCCAGACGATCCTGCACTTCGAGAACCCGTCGTCGCGGATGAGCCGGCATGGCGCCGCCGAACTGGCGGGGGATGCCCGAAGCCTCGACGAACTGTTGCAGACCTATCACGCGGTCGGACTCGACGAGGTCAACGCCCTGGCAGCCAAGGTGCTGTCGCAGGTGCCCGTGGTGAGCATGGCCGGTGCGGCGGCCCCGCGCGGAGCCGCCCATCGCCTGCGGCACCATTGGGTCGGCCCTCAGTTCACCCGCTGACACGGGGTATCGCCCACTGACACGGGCCCGAGGAAGACGCTGGGCGCCCTAGTCTCGCCGTGTGCACAGCAATTCCGCCCGTCAGCGGCCCTTCCTCCGGTGGCTCGCCGCACTGCTGACGCTGGCCACCCTGCTCCTGGTGCCGTCCGCCATCCAGGCCGCCCGCGCGGAATCCGCCCAGCGCCCCGACCTGCTGCTGTTCGACGAGCCGACCAGCGCACTCGATCCGGAACTGGTCGGAGAGGTGCTGGGTGTGATGCGGCAGTTGGCCGACGAGGGGCGCACCATGCTGGTGGTCACCCACGAGATGCGATTTGCTCGTGACGTGGCAGACCAGGTGCTGTTCATGGACGCCGGGGTGGTGGTGGAACAGGGGCCGCCGGCCGACGTGATCGACCGTCCGCAACAGCCACGCACCCAGGCCTTCCTGCGACGCGTGCTGGACCCCTTGCACTGACGGCAGCGCTGACTCGAGTACAGCGGCGTCCCGATCGTTGGCATGTCGTCGAGCATTGTTCACCTGAGGTGGGCATACTCCGCGTGGTGACGGACCCTCAGCTTGATCTCTCCCCGCAGAGCCATCCGATCCCTGCTGCGCTGCTGGGTGGTGACAAGGTGCCGCCGCCGCGCACCCTGGTGGACATCTTCCTGGAGACGGTGGAGCAGTACGGCGACCAGCCTGCGCTGGATGCCGGCAGCACCGTGCTCACCTATGGTCAGTTCGCCGAGGCGGCCGGCGAGGTGGCCGAGGAACTGGCGGGCCTGGGCATCGGCCGCGGTGACAAGGTGGGCGTGCGCGTCCCCTCGGGCACCGCAGACCTCTACACCGCGATCATGGGCATCCTGCTGGCCGGCGCCGCCTATGTGCCGGTCGATGCGGAGGATCCCGACGAGCGTGCCCGCACCGTCTTCGAGGAGTCGCAGGCCGCTGCCGTCATCAGCACGGACCTGGTGGTCACGAGCCGACTGGCCACGCCCCGCGAACCCATCGAGGTGCAGCCCCCGCGCCTGGACGACGACTGCTGGGTGATCTTCACCTCCGGCTCCACCGGCAAGCCGAAGGGCGTGGCCGTCAGCCATCGCAGCGCCGCGGCCTTCGTCGACGCGGAGGCCCGCATCTTCCTGCCCAAGGCCCCCATCGGCCCCAAGGACCGGGTGATGGCCGGCCTCAGCGTCGCCTTCGACGCCAGCTGTGAGGAGATGTGGCTCGCCTGGCGCTTCGGCGCCTGCCTGGTGCCCGCCCCACGCAGCCTGGTGAAGTCGGGCGTCGACCTGGGGCCGTGGCTGATCGCCAACCGGATCAGCGTGGTCTCCACGGTGCCGACCCTGGTGAGCCTGTGGCCCACCGAGGCGATGGACCGGGTGCGGCTGCTGATCGTCGGCGGCGAGGCCTGCCCTCCCGAGCTGGGCGCCCGCTTTGCCACCGAGACCCGCGAGGTGTGGAACACCTACGGCCCCACCGAGGCCACCGTCGTCGCCTGCGCCGCGCAGCTGGACGGCACCCCGCCGGTGCGCATCGGCTTGCCCCTGGATGGCTGGAACCTGGCCGTCGTCGACGCCGAGGGCAATCCGGTCGCCGAGGGTGAGGAGGGCGAGCTGATCATCGGGGGCGTCGGGCTGGCCCGCTACCTGGACCCCGAGAAGGACGCCGAGAAGTACGCCCCGATGCCCAGTCTGGGGTGGGAGCGCGCCTACCGTTCCGGTGACGTGGTGGTCAACGACCCGGCCGGGCTGCTCTTCCGCGGACGCGCCGATGACCAGGTGAAGGTGGGCGGCCGCCGCATCGAGCTGGGCGAGATCGACTCTGCGCTGCTGCAGCTGCCCGGCGTGGTCGGTGCCGCCGCCGCGGTGCGCAAGACCGCCAGCGGCAATGCCCTGATCGTCGGCTACCTGACCGTCGACGAGACCTTCGACCGGGCCGCCAGCCTGGCCACGCTGCGGGCGGACATGCCGGCCGCGCTGGTGCCCCGCCTGGCGGTGGTCGAGGACCTTCCCACCCGTACCAGCGGCAAGATCGACCGGGACGCGCTGCCCTGGCCGCTGCCCGACAGCGAGGGCGGCGATTCCGACCTGTCGGAGACGGCCCGCTGGGTGGCCGGGATCTGGCGCGATGTGCTGGGCAGCCGCCCCACCACGCCCGACGAGGACTTCTTCGCGCTCGGTGGCGGGTCGCTGACCGCGGCGCAGATCGTGGCCCGGGTGCGCGAGCAGCACCCCACCACGACGGTGGCCGACGTCTACGAGCACCCCACCGTGGGTGGCTTCTCCGACTGGCTGGACTCCCAGACGGCGCCCAGCGGTCGGCTCAACGAGGCGGTCCACCCGGTGCCGCACAAGACCCAGGCCGGCCAGCTGCTGGCCCTGCTGGGGCTGCGCACCATCTCCGGGCTGCGCTGGGTCTTCTGGCTGGCGCTGGCGGCCCGGATCGCCGGGGAGCTGGGCTGGGCCCTGCCGGTGACGGCCCTGCCGGTGGCCCCCTGGTGGCTGCTCGGCGTGGTCTGGCTGTTGCTCGTCTTCGCTCCCGGCCGGTTGGCGCTGAGCGCCCTGGCCTCCCGGATCATCCTGGCGGGCATCCAGCCGGGGGACTACCCGCGCGGTGGCAAGGTGCACCTGCGGCTGTGGCTGGCGGAACGGCTGGCCGACGAGCTCGGGGCCGGCATGATCGGTGGGGCGGGGCTGGTGCGCTGGTATGCCCGCTTGCTGGGCTGCACCGTCGAGCCGCACGTCGACCTGCACGCCATGCCCCCGGTCACCGGAATGCTGCGGCTGGGGGAGGGCTGCTCGGTCGAGAGCGAGGTCGACCTGGCCGGTCACTGGATCGACGGTGGCACCCTGCGGTTGGGTGCCATCGAGATCGGGCCACGAGCCCGGATCGGTGCGCGTTCCACGCTGCTGGGCGGTGCCCGGATCGGGACCGGAGCGGAGATCGCGCCCGGCTCGGCAGTCTTCGGGGAGGTGCCGGCCGACGAGATGTGGTCGGGTTCCCCGGCCGAGCGGATCGGGAGCGCCCGGGGCCCGTGGGACGTCCAGCCGCCCTCGCGGCCGGTCTTCACCTGGCTGTATGCACTGACGGGCACGCTCATCTCGCTGCTGCCGGTGATGGCGATCGCCGTGGCCGCTGCCGTCGCGTGGCCCGCCATGAGCCGCACCGAGAGCCTCGGGGAGGCGTTGCGCACCGCGCTGCTGTGGTTGCCGCTGGCCGGACTGGCCGGTTACGCCAGCCTGATGCTGGTGATCTGGGCCTGGGTCCGCCTGTTGTCCGTGGGCCTGGACGGTGGACACCACCCGGTGCAGGGCCGCGTCGCCCTGCAGGCCTGGACCACGATGCGCCTGATGGATGAGGCCCGCACCTGGCTCTTCCCGCTCTACGCCGGTGCCGCCACCACCTGGTGGTTGCGTGCCCTGGGCGCCCACGTCGGCAAGGACGCCGAGGCGTCGACGGTGCTGATGATCCCGTCGATGACCTCGGTGGGGGCCGGCGCCTTCCTGGCCGACGACACCCTGATCGGCGGCTACGAGCTGGGCGGCGGATGGCTTCGCATCGAGCGGGTCAAGGTGGGCAAGGGCGCCTTCGTCGGCAACTCCGGCATGACCGCGCCCGGCCGCAAGGTGCCCAAGCGTTCGCTGGTGGCCGTGCTGTCGGCGGCCCCGCGTCGCAAGAAGGCCAAGGCCGGCCAGTCCTGGGTGGGCTCCCCGCCCGAGAAGCTGCGCCGCACCGAGCAGGGCGGGGACACCTCCCGCACCTATGCGCCGGCGCGACGCCTGCGGGTGCTGCGCGCTCTGGTGGAGAGCTGCCGCGTCCTGGCCCTGCTGGCCCACCTGCTGCTCCACCTGGGCGGCGCCGCGCTGCTGGTGTGGGTGGCCTCCCGCCACGGCTGGCTGTGGGCCGTGGTCGCCTCGCCGTGGGTGCTGCTGGTCTGCGGCGTGGTCGCGGCACTGCTGGCGGCCCTGGCCAAGTGGCTGCTGGTGGGCCGCTGGAAGCACGACGAGCACCCGCTGTGGTCGGCGGCCGTCTGGCGTGGCGAGCTGGCCGACGCCTTCGTGGAGTCGGTGGCGGTGCCGTGGCTGCTGCGCCACGTGCCGGGCACCTCGCTGCTGAATGCCTACTTCAAGCTGATGGGGGCGCGCATCGGTCACGGTGTGTGGTGCGAGACCTACTGGCTTCCTGAACATGACCTGGTGGCCCTGCGTGACGGTGCGACGGTCAACCGTGGCTGTGTGGTGCAGACGCACCTGTTCCACGACCGAATCCTGGCCACCGACTCGGTGCACCTCGACGAGGGTGCCACCCTGGGGCCCAACTCGGTGATCCTGCCCGCCTCGACCCTGGGACGGCATGCCACCGTCGGCCCGGTCTCGCTGGTGATGCGTGGCGAGTCCGTGCCGGACAAGACCCGCTGGATCGGCAACCCGATCGGGCCCTGGCTGGACTGAGCATTCCCAGGCCCTAGGCTGTTCCCACCCATCCCCGCCATCGCGGTCCAGGCCCGTCCTGGGCCGCGTCGGACCGCGTCACCCACAGGAGTTGCTTGATGCCCACGCCCGATCCCTACCTTCCCGGGCACGGTGACACCCGCTACCGGGTGCGCCACTACGACCTTCACCTGGACTACAAGGTGACCACCAACCGCCTGGACGAGGTCGCCACGCTCACCGTGGTGCCCAGCCAGGAGTTGTCGCGGGTGGAGCTCGACCTGGTGGGGCTGAAGGCGTCCAAGGTGCTGGTGGACGGCAAGAAGGCGCGCTACCGGCAGCGCGAGCGGAAACTCGCCGTCGAGGTGGGGCAGCGCCAACCGGGCGAGGAGCTGCAGATCGCGGTCACCTGTGCCGGCAAGCCTCGCCCCGTGCCGGGGGTCCACGGTGCGGCGGGCTGGGAGGAGCTGACCGACGGGTTGGCCGTCGGCTCGCAGCCCTACGGCGCGCCCGGATGGTTCCCCTGCAATGACGACGCGGCCGACAAGGCCACCTACAGGATCCATCTGGTGGTGGCACCCAGCTACCACGTCGTGGCCAATGGCACGCTGGTCGATCACGAGGTGCGCGGCGGCACGGGGCGGTGGACCTATGAGATGGACCGTCCGATGTCGCCCTACCTGGCCACGGTGCAGATCGGGCAGTACGTGGTGGATCGGCGCCGCGCCAGCGTCCCCGTGGAGGTGGTGCATCCGCCGCAGACCCGGGTGGGTCGCGGCACGGCCTTCGAGCGCCAGGCCGAGATGGTGGAGGTCTTCAGTGAGCTCTTCGGCCCCTATCCCTTCGCCGAGTACCGCGCGGTGGTCTCCGACGACGACATGGAGATCCCGCTGGAGGCGCAGGGCTTGAGCTCCTTCGGGCGCAACTTCTGCCCACCCACCTGGGAGAACGAGCGGCTGGTGGCCCACGAGCTGGCGCACCAGTGGTTCGGCAACAGCGTCACCGCAGAGCAGCTGGCCGACATCTGGTTGCACGAAGGTTTCGCCTGCTACAGCGAATGGCTCTGGTCCGACCATCGCAGCAACGGGGGCGACGGGCTGGACGTGCAGCAGCAGGCCGCCAAGCACCACGAGGAACTGCGCCGCAAGCCGCAAGACCTGGTGCTGGCCGATCCGGGGATGCCCGACATGTTCGACGACCGGGTCTACAAGCGGGGCGCGCTCACCCTGCACGCGGTGCGCGCCAGCCTGGGAGACGAGCGCTTCTTCGAGATGCTGCGCACCTGGACCACCGAGAATGCCGGCGGCGTGGTCACCACCGACCAGTTCGTCCAGCACTGCCTGCGCTTCGTTCCCGAGGACGGCTTCGAGCTGGCCGGTGTGCTCGACGCGTGGCTGCGCAGCCCGGAGATCCCGGCCTTGCCGGTGGTGGACGTGGAAGGTTCCCGCAACACCCTCAAGTCCATCGCCGAGCGGATCGGTGCCCGCTTGGGGCTGGGCTGATCAGGCCGCACCGGGGCCGTTCGGATCGTCCCGCCGGGAGGTTCACCAGCTGGTGTGAAGGTGCACCTCGTCGGTGCTGAGCACGGCCAGGCTGCACAGCCAGTCACCCTCCAGCGCGACGTCGAGCACCTGGGTCACCTGCCCGGCGACGACCACGGGGGAGCGATCCACCCTCACGGTGCGAGGGTCGACGCCCAGCCCGACGCCGTGGGCCTTCAGCACCGCCTCGGTGCGGACCCACAGGCGGGTGGCGTCCAGACCGCCCTCCCGGGGGTGACGCGCCACCGCATCGAAACCGTCGAAGTCCGCCACGCCCCGAGCCTCGAGGTCCACGCCCACAGGGGCCTGGGGGCAGACGGCCACCACGGTCATTCGGTGGTCCCGGTCACGCGCCAGCGAGACGTGCACCCCGCGCGCAGGCCCCGTCAGGACCGGGCGGCCGTGCTGGCTGCTGCCGCAGCGCGGGCAGGCATGCACCAGGCGCGTGTCGTCCTGGCCCGTCAGGCCGTGCACCAGCTCCAGCGCCAGGCGGTGGGCCTGGTCGGCAGGGCCCAGGGCCAGGTGGACCTGCGGCATCAGCGCAGGGTGAAGACGGCCACGCTGCGGGCCGGCACCTCGAAGCCGACGCCGTCATGGCGGGCACGACGCACCACCTGGTCCGGCCCGTCGGCCTGCACCGGTGAGAGCGAGGCTCGCTGGCCGTCCAGCAGTGGCGCCTGCCGCACCGGCTCGGGCGTGGCATTGAAGACCACCACCAGACCGTTCAGGTCGGGATCGACCGGATCGGTGCGGTCGTCGATATGCATGGTGATCACACCCGGCACGGCACCGGGGGTGCCGGACAGTGGGAAGCGCAGCTTCTGCCGGATGCGCTCGGCGCTGCCCAGCCGGAACAGGGGAGTGGAGCGGCGTAGCTTCAGCAGCAGCCGCGCCTGTTCGGCGGCCTGCTGCACCTGGCTGGAAGTGGGCTTGAGGGAGGGATCGGCCAGCAGCGGGCGAAGCCACGGCCACCGGGTCATGTTGTCGTCGGCCGGGGGCAGGCCGTGACCGAAGCCATTGTCCTCGCCCGTCCAGTCCAGGCGGTTGAACCAGTCGCCCGAATTGTAGGAATTGCGATCCAGTGACTTGCTGCGCAGCAGGTCGGTGCCGGCGTGCCACAGGAAGGGCGACTGCCCCAGGGCGACGGTTGCCAGGCACAGCGTGTTCATCCGGATCCGCTCGTCCATCGGCAACCCCTGGGGCAGCTTCATGATGAGCGCATCCCACAGGGTCTCGTTGTCGTGCGCATCCACGTAGTTGATGGCATCCGAGGGTTCCTGCGCGTAACCGGCCGGTCGGCCGTTGTAGTCGATCTCGTCGCCGCGACGGTGCACCCCGTCGGTGCACAGCAGCTCGTAGTCGCGCAGGCTGCCGGCCAGCCCCAGCATCACCAGGTCCGTGTCATGCTGCAGCCGACGTTCCGGTTCGCGGTTGCATGGTGCGCCGTTCGGGTCGCCCGCCAGGCCCGTGCCGAAGCCCTGGCGTCGCGGGTCCTCGTCGAATGGCCGTCCGCCACGCACGGCGTCGCGCAGCCGGTCGTTGAAGGTACCGATGCGGGTGCCCTCCAACTGGCCCTGAGTGGCCTGGGTGAACAGCGCATTGTCTGCCACCTCGCCGAAGTTCCAGCCCTCCCCGTACAGGTACACGCCCTCCCCGTCGACGCCGTCATCCTCCAGCGTCAGCTCGTCCAGGGCGGCACGTACGCGCGCCATGTTGCGGGCGCTGGAGTGCCCCATCAGGTCGAAGCGGAAGCCGTCGACGTGGTAGTCGCGCGCCCAGCGCACCACCATGTCGATCATGATCTTCTCGGTCATCAGTCGTTCGGTGGCCACATTGTTGCCTGCCGCGGAGCCCTCGATGGCGCCCCTGCGGTCAAGCCGGTGGTGGTAGCCGGGCACGATGCGGTCGAGCACGCTGAAGGGGTGCTGGCCCGAGGCGCTGGTGTGGGTGAAGACCTGGTCAAGCACCACTCGCAGTCCCAAGCCGTGCAGTGCACTGACCATCCGTCGGAATTCCAGGACTCGCAGGCCACCATCGGCCTGCTCCGGGGATGAGGTGTAGGAACCTTCGGGAACGCCCCAGTGCAGCGGGTCATAACCCCAGTTGAAGGCATCCTGCCCACCGCTGTGCTGCACCATGCGCTGCTGTTCATGGCTGTCGGGTGGCAGGCTGGCCAGCTGCGCGGGGTCGGGCTGGGACTGTGGATCGGCCTCCGGGATGCTCGAGACGTCGAAGCACGGCAACAGGTGCACCGTGTTCAGGCCGCTGCGAGCCAGGGCCCGCAGGTGACGGGTGCCCAGACCGTCGACGGTGAAGGCCGCATAGCTGCCGCGCAGCTGGCTGGGCACGAGTTCGTCGTTGATGGAGAAGTCACGCACGTGCAGTTCGTAGACGCTGGCGTCCACCAACTGTTGCAGGTGTGGGCCGGCCGATTCCTGCCAGTCGTCGGGTTCCCAGGCCGGATCGTCCAGGTCGACCAGCACCGAGCGGGCCGAATCGACGGTCAGGCCGCTGGAATAGGGGTCGGTCACCAGGTTTGTCTCCATCCGGCCCGTGCTGGGGGAGTAGACCACCACCTCGTACAGGTAGCGGGCACCCACCATCTCTGCGCCGATGCCGGCCTTCCAGGTGCCCGACTCGCTGCGGATCATCTGCCGGTGCTGGGCGCGGCCCACCGAGGGTGCGGGCCCGGCCTCGGCGGGCCACAGCAGCAGACTGACGCGCTGGGCGGTGGGAGCCCACAGTGCGAGCCGGATGCGTCGTTCGTCGAAGTGCACCCCGAACGGCTCCTGCCGGGCCTGTGCGGCATACAGGTCGTCGAGCACCGGGCCGAGCTGCACGCCGGTCAGCGTCCTGAGCTTGCCGTTGGAGCGGCGCGCCAGCATCACCTGGCCGGTGAGCATCTCCGGCACGCTGCGCTGCCAGCGTTCGGCCAGGGTCAACGCCAGGTAACCGGCGACGGCGGGGTTGCGCGAGACCAGGTGGCTGTCCAGCGGCCCAGGCTGCACGTCCAGTTCGACGACCGTCAGGTCGGGGGCCCACAGGTGGTCGTCCTCCACCCGGATCGCGGCGCTACGCGACCACAGCAGCAGCCACTGGGTGGATTCGGGCAGTTGCCAGCCCTGCGGGCCGGGGGTGCGGTCGTCGAGTTCGGCGGGAACCGTCAGGGTTCCACGGTCGATCCAGACGGCGCGGGCTCCGTCGACGCGCAGGTCGTGGGAGCATCGTTGGCGGACATCGGCATGAGGGTCATGGGCGGCCACGGCCTCACCCTAGTCGGTGGGGAGTCGAGCTCCGATGCGGTGTTCCGATGGCCGCCGTTGCCGGATGTTCACCACTGCGTCCTCTGGGTTTGCCACAATGGCAGCACCTGCCCGATCGGGCGGCCGATGCCGCCGGCGCAAGCCGTGGCAGCCAAGGGAGAAGGAGATGACGTGACACGAGTTGCAGTGTTCGGGGCCAATGGTCGGATGGGTGCCGAGGTGTGCCGGGCTGTGCAGGTGACCCCCGGACTGGAGCTGGTGGCCGCCGTCGACATCAGCGATCCGCACGACGAGGCGGAGAAGGCCGACGTCATCGTCGACTTCACCCATCCTGATGCCGTGATGGAGAACCTCAAGTGGTGCATCGACCACGGCAAGCACGCCGTGGTGGGCACCACCGGTTTCACCGAGGAGCGTCTGGAGACGCTGCGCGGCTGGCTGGGCGACAAGCCAGAGGTGGGCATCCTGATCGCCTCGAACTTCTCGATCGGTGCGGTGCTGATGATGCACTTCGCCAAGCAGGCCGCCCGCTACTACCCGAGCGTGGAGGTCATCGAGCTGCACCATCCGCAGAAGGCCGATGCCCCTTCGGGTACTGCCGCCACCACCGCAGGGATGATCGCCGAGGCCAGGGAGAAGGCCGGCCTGGGTGAGGTGCCCGACGCCACCACGATCGACCCCGACGGGGCGCGCGGCGCCGTCGTCGACGGGATCCACGTGCACTCGGTGCGCCTGCAGGGCCTGATCGCGCACCAGGAGGTGCTCTTCGGGCAGGACGGTGAGACGCTCACCATCCGCCACGACTCGATGAACCGCGCCTCCTACATGCCGGGCGTGATGACCGCCGTGGGGGCCGTGGCGGAGCACCCGGGGCTCACGATGGGCATCGAGGCCATCCTCGGGCTGGACTGACGATCGCCGCGGAGCCGCCCCCGACCCACGGCTGCGGCATCACGGCTGCGGCATCACGGATTGGGGAATCACGGCTGGGGAATCACGGCTGGGGAATCATGACTCGGCGGGGGTGCTGATGTCGGTGTGCAGGCGGATCTGCTTGACCCGCAGCACCCCGTCGGGCGTGCCCACTTCGCGGTGGGCGCCGTCCGGAGCCCAGCCGCTCTCGGAGAGCCAGGCGCGCAGCTGGTCGTCGGTGCTGCGCAACCACCAGGTGGCTCGCTGGTAGCCGTCGGCCTGCATGGTGCTGACCACGGCATGCATCAGGCGGTCCTCGTGGCCCTGCCCGGCCAGCAGCGGATCGACGCAGAACTCGGCCACCAGCGAGTCGGTGGGGTCGGCATCGGGGTCATCGCTGGGGCCGATCGCCGCGAAGCCGCACACCCGGGTGCGCTGCCTGGTGGCGCCGGGTTCGTCGGCCGGTTCGGCCTGGCCGTAGGCCTGGATGGCCACCAGAACCCGGAAGTGGGCCAAGGGGGCGCGGGTGATGGCCTGGTGCCAGACCTCGGCCATCTCCCGGTTGTCCACCTCGTCGAGCATGCGACGTTCCAGGTCATCGTCGGCCCACACGCGGCGCTGGAGTTCCGCGATCTGCAGTGCCTCCGCGGGCATGGCCAGCCGCACGCTGGGCGCCACGGGCGGTTGGGGCTGGTGGCTCTCGGG
This sequence comes from Luteococcus struthionis, assembly GCF_048595755.1. Classification (GTDB taxonomy): domain Bacteria; phylum Actinomycetota; class Actinomycetes; order Propionibacteriales; family Propionibacteriaceae; genus Luteococcus. The sequence continues at coordinate 68,895 of NZ_CP184360.1, read as the reverse complement.
GGGATTGCTCTGGGACATGTGGCCATCCTAGGGGCACGCCGCCGGGCGCTTGGATGCTCGCCGTGCGGCCCGGATTTGCTGCGGTGCAACGGGTGCGGTGAGCGGGCACGAGAAAAAAGTGAAAAAAGTCACCCACAATCAGTTCTAAACTTCCCGCACATGTGAAACACTGTTAACGCGATGGAGATGTCCGTACCCCCGAGCGGACATCTCCATCGCCTTTTCCTGTGACACCAGGTTTTGTGGTCACCGGGCCGGACTCGCCGAAGGGGTGTCTGCCGTGGCTGCGGTTATGGTGGAGATGTGACGTCACCGTTGATGCCCCCACCCGAACTTGCCCCCGAAACCCTGCGGATCATTCCCCTGGGTGGTCTGGGCGACGTCGGTCGCAACATGGCCTGTTTCGAGATCGACGGTGAGATCCTGCTGGTCGACTGTGGGGTGCTCTTCCCGGAGGATGCCCACCCCGGTGTGGACCTGATCCTGCCGGGGCTGGACTACCTCTCGGACCGGCTCGACGACATCGTCGGCCTGGTCTTGACCCATGGTCACGAGGACCACATCGGTGCCGTTCCCTATCTGCTGCGGCGACGCAGTGACATTCCCGTCTGGGGATCCAAGCTGACGCTGGCCTTGGTGGAGGGCAAGCTGCGCGAGCACCGGATCCGCAACACGGACCTCCAGGAGGTGGCCGAGGGGGATCGCGCGAAGGTCAGCAGGCACTTCGACCTGGAATTCCTGGCGGTCAACCACTCCATCCCCGACGCGCTGGCCGTGTGCATTCGAACCGCGGCGGGCACCGTGCTGCACACCGGCGACTTCAAGATGGACCAGTTGCCCCTGGATGGCCGCATCACCGACCTGCGCGGTTTCGCCCGGCTGGGGGAGGAGGGCATCGACCTGTTCATGCCCGACTCGACCAATGCCGAGGTGCCGGGTTTCACCACGCCGGAGAAGGACATCGTGCCCGCGCTGGAGCGGGTCTTCGAGCGGGCCGAGAACAAGCTGATCGTCGCGTGCTTCGCCTCGCACGTGCATCGCGTGCAGCAGGTGCTCAACCTGGCGGTCAAGCACGGTCGCAAGGTGGTCTACGTCGGCCGCTCGATGGTGCGCAACATGTCGGTGGCGCGTGACCTGGGCTACCTGAAGGTGCCGGGTGACACGCTCATCGAGCTGAAGGACATCGACGACTACCGCGACGACCAGGTGGTGGTGATCTCCACCGGTTCCCAAGGGGAACCGTTGAGTGCCTTGAGCCGGATCGCCAACCGGGAGCATCCGGTGATCGAGGTGGGGGAGCACGACACCGTCCTGCTGGCCAGCTCGCTCATCCCCGGCAACGAGAATGCCGTCTACCGCGTCATCAACGGCCTGTCCCGGCTGGGCGCCACCGTGGTCCACAAGGGCAATGCGCTGGTGCACGTGTCCGGGCACGCGTCGGCCGGCGAGTTGCTCTACTGCTACAACGTCATCCGGCCGCGCAATGTGATGCCGGTGCACGGGGAGATCCGCCACCTGATCGCGAATGGCGATCTGGCCTGCGCCACGGGGGTGCCGCGCGAGAATGTCGTGGTCGTCGAGGACGGGGCGGTGGTGGACCTGGTCGATGGTCGGGCCACGGTGGTCGGGCAGGTGGACAGCTCCTACATCTTCGTCGACGGGTCCACGGTCGGCGACGTCTCCTCCAGCGAACTCACCGATCGCAAGATCCTGGGGGAGGAGGGCTTCATCTCGGTGGTGGCCGCGGTCAACCTGCACACCCGGACGCTCGTCAGCGGTCCCGACATCCACGCCCGTGGCTTCAGCGAGAACGACGACGCCTTCGTCGACGTGCGCGAACAGATTGCCACCGAACTCGTCACTGCCCTGGAGAAGGGCGTCGACGACACCCACCGCTTGCAGCAGGTGGTGCGCCGGGTGATCGGCCGGTGGGTCTCCAGCACCTATCGGCGCCGGCCTATGATCGTGCCCGTGGTGGTGGCCACCTGAGCTCCATCGCACCTTGACAGCGACGGATCAGGGGGCCGTTTGTTCCCACGGCACCTGAGGGGCTATCATTCTCGGGTTGCCCTTTTGGGCTCGCCGGGGCCTTGCCCCACATCTGATCCATCTATCGAGGAGTACTCCAATGGCTGCCGTGTGCGACGTCTGCGCCAAGGGCCCGGGCTTCGGCCACAACGTGCCGTGGTCGAAGAAGAAGACCAACCGTCGTTGGAACCCGAACATCCAGCGCGTGCGCGCCCTGGTGAACGGGGCGCCGAAGCGTGTCAACGTCTGCACCTCCTGCCTGAAGGCTGGCAAGGTCGTCTCGCGCTGACCCTTCCCGGCCTCGGCCGGACCTCGGGCCGCCCGCCCGTAGAACTTGTGGCAAGGCCACCGAACACTGTTCGGTGGCCTTGTTGCATTCCCGGAAGTGTCGGTGGACGCTTGTAGGCTCACAGACGTGGCAACGTGGAATCCGCAGTGGCGTACCGAGACCTTCGCCGAGCTGAACCGACCCCTCAGTCAGGTGATCGGAGCACCCTCGGCCAAGATCCTGTCCACCAGGCTGCGTCTCAACACCGTCGGTGACCTGATGCGTCATCTGCCACGGCGCTACCTCTCGGGCACGGAGAACTCCTCGCTGGCCGACCTGCCGATCGGGGAGGACGTCGCCGTGATGGCCACCGTCGCCGCGGTGCGACAAGCTGGCGCGCCGCCGCGCAAGCGCCTCGAGGTGACCCTCACCGATGGCACGGGAACCCTGGGGGTGACCTTCTTCGGCAAGCAGCACATGGTCGACTACTGGGAGAAGCAGTTGCCCAAGCGCAGCCGGGGCATCTTCGTCGGCAAGGTGGGCGTCTTTCGTGACCAGCCGCAGCTGACCCACCCCGACTTCGTCATCATCGACGAGACCGGCAAGGTGGTGGGCAAGGCCAACCAGAAGGCCATGGTGCAGCAGGTCTCGCGCTCTGGGCTGGTGGGGATCTATCCCGCCACCGCCAAGATGCCAACCTGGGAGATCGGGGAGACCATCCAGCTGGTGCACACCCAGATGGGCCAGCTGGCCGAGCCGCTGCCCGCATGGCTGCTCAAGGAGGAGGGCCTGATGGGCTTCGACGAAGCCCTGGTGCAGGCCCACCAGCCCATCACCCGGGAGCACGCCGATGCCGCGGCGGAGCGGCTGCTCTTCGACGAGGCACTGCAGATGCAGCTGACCATGGCCTACCGCCGCCACGACAATGCACATTTCAGGGCGGCGCCGCTGCCCGGGGTCGAGGGCGCGCTGCTCGACACCTTCGACGAGCGACTCCCCTTCACGCTCACCGAGGGGCAGCGTCGCGTCGGCGAGGAGATCTTCGACGCCCTGGCCACGGCCGTCCCGATGCAGCGCCTGCTGCAGGGCGAGGTGGGATCGGGCAAGACGCTCGTGGCCCTGCGGGCCATGCTGCGCGCGGTCGACTCGGGCAAGCAGGCCGTGCTGCTGGCGCCCACCGAGGTGCTGGCCACCCAGCACTTCGAGTCGATCCGGGGCCAGCTGGGCGACCTGGCGGCGGGGCAGACGCTGGGGGCCCCCGAAGGGGCCACCGACATCGTGCTGCTCACCGGCTCGATGTCGGCCGTGGCCAGGCGCAATGCGATGCTCAAGATCGCCAGCGGCGAGGCCGGTCTGGTGGTGGGCACGCACGCCCTGCTGGCCGACAAGGTCAGCTTCGCCGATCTGGGGCTGGTGGTGGTCGACGAGCAGCACCGCTTCGGTGTTGAGCAGCGGGCCGTGCTGAACCAGAAGGCAGAACTGCGCCCCCACGTGCTGGTGATGACCGCCACCCCGATTCCACGTTCGGTGGCCATGACGGTCTTCGGAGACCTGGAGGTCTCCACCTTGTCGGAGCTGCCGGCGGGACGCCAAGAGGTCCAGACCAACCTGGTCAGCACCACGCTGCACCCGTCCTGGGTCGCTCGCGCCTGGGAACGCATCCGCGAAGAGGTGGCCCAGGGCAGGCAGGCCTTTGTCGTCTGCCCGCGCATCGACGCGAAGGACTCCGACGCCTTCGTCGCAGAGGATGCGCTGCCGCCCAGCGCCACCGTCACCGACCTGGCCCAGGAGCTTCGCGATGGTCCTCTCCAGGGCTTGCGGGTGGAAGAACTGCACGGACGGATGCCCAGCGACGAGAAGGATGACGTGATGCGTCGCTTCGCTGCCGGTGAGGTCGACGTGCTGGTGTCCACCACCGTGATCGAGGTGGGCGTTGACGTCCCCAATGCGACCGTGATGGTGGTGATGGATGCCGACCGCTTCGGTGTGAGTCAGTTGCACCAGCTGCGTGGCCGAATCGGTCGTGGCGGCAATGCGGGCCTGTGTCTGCTGGTGAGCGCCGCCGCGCCGGATTCCACCGCCATGGAACGACTGCGCGCCGTCGAGGCGACTCGCGACGGTTTCCAGCTGGCCGAGCTCGACCTGGCCCAGCGACGCGAGGGCAATGTGCTGGGCGCCAACCAGTCCGGCGGCCGCAGTGCTCTGCGCCTGCTGAAGGTCATCGAGCACGCCGACCTGATCGCCCACTGCCGTGAGGTGGCCGAGCGACTGGTGGCCGATGACCCGGACCGGGTGAACCCCTACCTGGCAGACATGGTCACCCAGACCGAGCAGCTGGCCGCGGGGGAGTGGCTCGAGAAGTCCTGACAGGTCGGTGGAGTGCTCCCGGCAATTGTCGTTTCCCCAGTCCCCGAGTGTGTCGTTTCCACGGTCCCCGAGCTTGTCGAGGGGTCACCCAAGATTTGCGGGAACGTGAACGGGCGCCCGCCACATGGCGGACGCCCGGTGTGATGTCTGGGGAAGTCAGTTGGTGGGCTCGGGGCCGAAGTAGAAGGAGCGGCCGGAGAGCTTGTCGGGCGTGACACGCACGAAGTGGCTCTTGCGGGTGGGGACCCACGGGCGCAGCGGCATCTTGTTGGCCAGGGCCAGCTCCTGCTCGGAGGTGATCTCCTCGGCCTGGCCCTTGATCAGGATGCTCCAGCCCCCGTCCACGGTCCAACCGTCCACCTCGAAGGCCACGTGGGCATTCTCGGTCAGCTCCTGCAGCTTGGAACCGGAGGCGGTGCGGAAGACGATCGACTGGCCGTCGACGCAGTAGTTGACCGGGAAGATCTCCGGCTGGCCGTCGCGGGCGGTTGCCAGTCGGCCAACCTCCTGGCTCGCCAGGTAGCCCCAGCAGGTGTCCTCGGGGATGTCGGTCATCGGGGTGTCCTTGTCAGCCATGGACCAATTGTGGCCCACTGTCGGCTCCTGCGGTGGCTTTGCCACCGGTTGTGGACGATCTGTTGCTTTCCTCACGTTCCCGCAGCGGGGATACAGTTCAGCACTGGCCAGTAGAAGGAAGAGGGAGGCGGACGCCATGTTGCTCACGTGGTTGTGGATCGTCGGCGTCACCGCCGAAGGCATGAGTGGTGCCCTGGCCGCCGCCCGGGAACGCATGGACCTGTTCGGGGTGGTGATGGTGGCGCTGGTCACCGCGATGGGAGGCGGGTCCCTGCGCGACGTCCTGCTGGGCAACTATCCCTTGATCTGGGTGGAGCACCCGCAGTACGTGGTGATGGTCGCGGGAGCCGCCGTGATCAGCGTCTCGATCTCGCAGCTCATGAAGTACTTCCGCACGCTCTTCCTGCTGCTGGATGCCCTCGGACTGGTGGTCTTCTCGATCCTGGGGGCCAGTACCGCTCTCGAGATGGAGCTGGGAGTCATCATCGCCGTCGTCGGCGCGGTGGTGACCGGCGTCTCCGGGGGCATCCTGCGTGACTTGCTGTGCGACCGTATCCCCCTGGTCTTCCGCAAGGAGCTCTACGCCTCGGTCTCGATCCTGGTGGCACTGGCCTACACCGGTCTGCTGGCAGCCGGCGTGCACGGGCAGGTGGCCGTGGTCTCGACCCTCGTGGGCGGTTTCCTGCTGCGCGCGCTGGCCATCAAGCTGCGATGGAACCTGCCGGTCTTCGACTATGACGACTCCTACGTCGACCACCGGCAGGCGATGCGTCGGGTGCTGCGCAAGCTGCGGACCCGCGCCATCCAGGACGACGGCGCCGACGAGGTCTGAGGCCCTGGCACGCCCAGTAGGGTGGCTGGTCATGAGCAGGATCATCGCTGGACGCGCCGGGGGCATGCGCTTGCAGACACCGGCGGGCGAGAAGACCCGTCCCACCACCGATCGGGTGCGCGAGGCCTTGTTCAGCGCCTTGGCCACCTGGAACGGCAGTGCCGATGCGGGGGCCGAGGCACAGCTGGAGGGCCTCGCCTTCTGCGACCTGTTCGCAGGCTCGGGTGCCGTGGGCCTGGAGGCGGCCAGCAGGGGAGCCGGCCCAGTGGTGCTCGTGGAGCAGGACCAGCCCACCACCCGGCTCATCAAGGCCAATGCCGCCAAGACCAGGCTCGCGGCCGAGGTGGTCGCGGCCACCACCGACAGTTTCCTGCAGCGCGACGGGGATCGGCTCTTCGACGTGATCTGGCTCGATCCTCCCTACCCGTTCACCAACGAACAGATCACCCGCACCCTGCAGTTGGCCCTGTCTCGGTTGGTGCACAACGGGTTGATCGTGCTGGAACGCGCCTCGCGGGGTGGGGCGCCCGACTTCCCGGAGGGGACAGAACAGTGGACGCGTCGCTACGGTGAGACCACCCTGCACTTCTGCCAGCGAGAGGCCGACGATGACCAGTGAACGCGCAGGTCGCCACATCAAGGCGATCGTCCCCGGCTCCTTCGACCCGATCACCAAGGGCCATCTGGACGTGATCGAACGCGCCCACAAGGTCTTCGACGAGGTGCTGGTGGCCGTGGGGCGCAACTCCCAGAAGAAGAGCAGCATGTTCGACGCCCAGGAGCGCGTCGACCTGGTCGCCGGGGCGATCGACCACCTTCCCGGCGTGGAAGTGGGGCTGATCGACGGCCTGCTGGTGGACTACGCCAGGGCCCAGGGCTGCGGCGTCATCGTCAAGGGGCTGCGCTTTGCCTCGGACTTCGACTACGAGCTGCAGATGGCCCACATCAACACCCATGTCAGTGGCATCGAGACGGTCTTCCTGCCCGCGGGCGGCCCCTACGCCACCATCTCGTCGACGATGATGCGTGAGATCGCGGCCTACGGTGGCGACGTCAGCGAATTCGTGACCCCGAATGTCGCCGAGGCGATCGCCCGCAAGGTCTCCCAGGGGAAGTAGGCCTCGACAAGCTCGGCCACCGGATGTCTGGTTCCCCGAGCCCGTCGAGGGCGCACCGTTCCCCGAGCCTGTCGAGGGGTCGTTCCCCGAGCCTGTCGAGGGTGCTTCGGTCCCCGAGGGTCAGCGGTCCACCCAGCGTTCCCCGACGGCCTCCAGCTCGGCCTGTCCGTGGCTCAGCTCGGCCAGCAGCGCTGCTACCTGTTCCACCTCGTCGGGGCGCACGCCCAGACGCAGCGTGGCCAGCTGGCCGTAGTCGACGTCGAGCACGGCGACGCCACGGGCCCGCAATTCCGATTCCGCCTTCGCGGCCAGGGCGTGCTCGAGCCCCACCTGCTGCTCGGTGACCAGCTCGCGCTCCAGGGTGCCGGCCGCGGCCAGCCCTTCACGAACGGCATCGGAATAGGCGCGCACCAGTCCGCCGGCGCCCAGCAGGGTGCCGCCGAACCATCGGGTGACCACGGCGGCCACCTCGGTCAGCCCGGCTCCGCGCAGCACCTCCAGCATCGGTGCACCGGCGGTGCCGGAGGGCTCCCCGTCGTCGCTGGAGCGTGCCAGGGAGCCGTCGGGCATCCAGATGAAGGCAGAGCAGTGGTGCCGGGCATCCCAGTGCTCGCTGCGCAACTGCTCCACCAGGGCACGCGCCTGGGCCTCCTCGGTGATCCGCCTGATGTCGCAGCGGAAGACCGAGCGCTTGACCTCGAGCTCGACGGTGGCGCTGCGGGCGACGGTACGGTACTGGTGCACCATCCGAGCCAATCACACCCGACTGCTCGAGCTGCTCCCTGCAGCCAGTTTGGTCCAGCTGGCCCGCTCAGGATAGAGTTGGTCCTCGGTCATGACGCTGTCATGTCTGCTGTGCGCTGAAGGGAACCGTGATGAACCAACATCGCCGCCTTGATGCCCGCTCACCTCTCGTCCTGGAGATCCATGAGCTGGCACGACGGGCCGGAACGATGCGACAGGTCCATGAGGTTGTCGAGGCGCCGGCGGATCTTGGCATCGACATGATCGGAGTGCCCCAGGGCTCCGACATCACACTCGATCTTCGGCTCGAGAGCGTGGTGGAGGGTGTTCTGGTCACCGGCACCGCTGACGTCTCCCTCAAGGGTGAATGTGCGCGCTGCCTGTCGGGATTCGAGGACGAGCAGTCCTTCGACCTGCAGGAGCTGTACTTCTACCCCGAGAAGGAGGCCGAGGAGGATGCCAGCCGGATCGAGGACGAGATGATCGACCTGGATCCTGCCCTGCGTGACGCCGTGGTGCTCGAACTTCCGTTCACGCCCCTGTGTCGGGATGACTGTTTGGGACTGTGCATCGAATGCGGCCAGAACCTGAATGATGATCCGGACCACAGCCATGGCGAAGAGATCGATCCCCGTTGGGGCGCGCTCTCCCAGCTGGACATGAGCGGAACCGAAGACAAGCAGGACAACTGATCCGGCAGCAGCCGGATCCCGACAGACACCACCGCACCCGCACCCTGGGGGCGGGTAGCTCAAGGAGAAGATCGTGGCAGTCCCGAAGCGGAAGATGTCCCGGAGCAACACTCGCAGCCGTCGTAGCCAGTGGAAGACCACTGCCGTCAACGTCGTGACCTGCGTGAACCCGGCGTGCCGTGAGGCCCACCTGCAGCACACCGCGTGCCCCGCGTGCGGCCAGTACGGCCCCCGCGCCTCGCGCCGCCAGGTCCTCGACGCCTGACATGGCGGCTCAGCAGAGCCGTCTCCAGCAACTTCTCGACGAGCTGGGTGTCCCGCTGGACACCCAGCTCTTCGAGCTTGCGCTGACGCATCGCTCGTACGCCTACGAGAGCGGTGGCATCCCCACCAATGAGCGGCTGGAATTCCTCGGTGATGCGGTGCTGGGCATCGTGGTCACCGAGCACCTGTACCTGACCTTTCCGGACTACCCGGAGGGTCGGCTGGCCAAGCTGCGCGCGGCCGTGGTCAATGCCGTCACGCTGGCCGAGGTGGCCCGCGGTCTCGACGTGGGTCCCATGATCAAGTTGGGGCGGGGGGAGACCACCACCGGCGGGCATGACAAGACCTCGATCCTGGCCGACACGATGGAGGCACTCATCGGTGCCATCTTCCTGACCAGCGGCATGGCACAGGCAGAGACCTTCGTCCACCACCTGTTCGACCCCCTGGTCACCCGGGCCGACCAGATGGGTGCCGGCCTGGACTGGAAGACCTCATTGCAGGAGGTCTGCGCCAACAACGGCTACCCGATGCCCACATATCGCATCGAGGAGTCAGGGCCCGACCACGACAAGCACTTCGTGGCACGCGCCGTGGTGAATGGCATCGAGTACGGCACGGGCGAGGGGCGCAACAAGAAGCAGGCAGAGCAGGAGGCGGCTGGCAAGGCCTTCACCGCCATCCAGGCCGCGCAGGCCGCCGAGGAGACGGCGCGCGAAGCCGTGACCGACGAGGCCGAGCAGCCCGCCGAGGACACCGCTGGTGCCTGAGCTTCCCGAGGTCGAAACCGTCCGCGCGGGTCTGGAGCCACTGCTCCGGGGCCGCGCGGTTTCGCATGTCCAGGTGCTGCACCCGCGCCCGGTGCGCAAGCACCACCTGGGGCCGCGGGACTTCGAGCTGGTGCTGGCCGGACGCACCTTCAGCGCCCCGCGCCGCCGCGGCAAGTACCTGTGGTTCCCCTTCGACGACGGCGACGCGATGCTGGCCCACCTGGGCATGAGCGGCCAGTTCCGGATGGACCGCGCCGACGCTCCGCTGCTGCGCAACACCCGGGTGCTCTTCGGCCTCCAGGACTCCGACGACCAGTTGCGCTTCGTCGACCAGCGCATGTTCGGCGGGCTCTCGCTGAGCGTCGGGGGAGCGGAGCTGCCCGCCGAGATCGCCCACATCGCGCCCGATCCCTTCGACGAGCTCTTCGACCTCGTCGAGGTCGCGGCCCGGTTGCGGCGCAAGCGCACCACGGTGAAGCGCGCCCTGCTCGACCAGACCCTGGTCAGCGGCATCGGCAACATCTACGCCGACGAGGCGCTGTGGCTGGCCCAACTGCACCCGGAGAGGGCGACGGACAAGCTCATGCGCAAGCAGGCCGTCGCCGTGCTGGAGGCGGCCCGCACAGTGATGGCGGACGCGCTGCAGCAGGGTGGCACCAGCTTCGACGCCCTCTACGTGAAGGTGAACGGCGAGTCCGGCTACTTCGACCGTTCCCTCAATGCCTACGGCCGCGAGGACAAGCCCTGCAAGCGTTGCGGAAGGTCGATGCGGCGCATCCAGTTCACCAACCGGAGCTCGACCTACTGTCCTGGGTGCCAGCCAGCACCGCGAGGACTGCGCCAGGGCGGCTGACCGGCGCGGTTGACGAGAGGGGAATCGGTGCAGTCCTGCTGACGGCCCCACGGCCTCGGCCGTGTCCGCATCGTGGGACTGGCGCTCGACGCGCAGAGATGCCATGCTATGGGCGGTTTCCCACCTTTCGTCGAGGAGGACGAGCGCGTTGACCAGAGTCGTTCCACTGCGCCCGAGCACCACCACCAGCCAGCCCCATGTCGTCGTGGTCGGAGCGGGCATCGTCGGCCTGTCCACTGCATGGTTCCTGCAGGAACGCGGCGTGCGCGTCACCGTGCTGGAGCGCACGGCCGTCGCAGCCGGTTCGTCCTGGGGAAATGCCGGATGGATCTCGCCGGGCATGTCGATTCCGTTGTCCGAGCCCTCGGTGCTGCGCTACGGGATCAAGGCGCTGACCGACCCCGATTCGCCCCTGTTCGTGCCGGTGCGGCTCGAGAGGGAGCTGGTCGGCTTCCTGCTCGGCTTCGCCCGCCGTTGCACCCTCACGCAGTGGCAGGCGGCCATGAAGCACTTCGTTCCGTTGAACGAGATCGCCATCGAGTCCTATGAACACCTTGCCCAGCACGGTGTGGCCAGCCCGGTGCACGACGCGCCGCTGATGGCGGCCTTCCTGGAGGAGTCACAGACGGCGGGGCTGGAGGAAGAATTCCGCCTGATCCGTGAGGCCGGCGTCGATCTGCAGGCCGAGCGGATCAGTGGCGACGAGCTGCGCGCCGCGGTTCCCATCGTGGCCGAGCGGGTGCAGGCCGGCATCCGGATCCGTGGCCAGCGCTACATCGTGCCCGGCGACTACGTGGAGGCCCTTGCCCAGGCGGTGCGCGAGCGCGGCGGCGAGGTCATCTGCGGCGCCGACGTCCATCGGCTGCGCCAGGGGCCCGGTGGCATCACCTGTGAACTGGTGGGGCGTGAGCCGGTGCGCGGCGATGCCGTGGTGCTGGCCACTGGCGCCTGGCTGCCGCAGCTGGCCAGACAGACCGGCGTGCGCACCACCTTGGTGGGTGGGCGCGGCTACTCCTTCTCCGTACCCACCCGGCAGAGCGTGCCGTGCCCGGTCTACTTCCCGGTGCAGCGCGTGGCGTGCACCCCGCTGGGGGAGGAGCGCTTGCGGGTGGGCGGCACGATGGAATTCCGCGGCCCCGACGAGCCGCTGTACCCACAGCGGGTCGAGGCGCTGGTCCGCTCCGCGACACCCCTGCTCGACGGTGTCGACTGGCAGGATCGTCGCGACACCTGGGTCGGTGCCCGGCCGGTGACGGTCGACAACCTGCCGCTGGTCGGGCCCACCAGGGCCGATGGGGTCTGGGTGGCGGGCGGCCACGGCATGTGGGGTGTGACCCTGGGGCCGGCCACCGGCCGTCTGCTGGCCGAATACATCGTGGAGGGACGCTGCCCCGAGCCGCTGAAGGCGCTCGAGCCGCTGCGCTGAGCGCGGCGCGATGGCACCTGGTGCTGCGCCGCGCGCTCAGCCTCGGTCAACAGCGAGCCAACGGCCGGTAAACTCCTGTGACTGTGAGCCATACGCCAGAGACCAGAACGCAGCGCAGCAAACGCAACCTGCGCCAGTTCCTGAGCTTTGGCATCGTCGGTGGCTCGGGCATCGTGGTGAACCTGGCCGTCATGGTGGTGCTGAACTGGTTCCTGCCGCACTACCAGCGGATCGCGCTCGACCTTCCCCTGACGGCCTTCAATGTGCGTTGGTACCACGTCATGAATGTCATCGCCTTCATGGTGGCCAACACCTGGAACTACGAGCTCAACCGACGGCTGACCTTCCGGGCCCGCAAGCAGGGGGCAGCGGCCTGGTGGCGTGGCCTGGGCAACTTCATGGGCATCGGCGCCGTGGCCCTGTTGGTGGGCATGTTGATCCAGACCGCCCTGCTCAAGCCGGAATCCGCCTTCTACCTGGAGCGCTTCTTCGCGTGGATGGATGACTCGAGCGGCCTGCGCAAGAAGGTGTACTACGCCCAGCTGATCCAGATCGGGCTCACGATGCCGATCAACTTCATCGTCAACAAGCTGTGGACCTTCCGCGCGGTGCGCACCGGCCACCTGGACGAGATGCCGCTGATCGCCCCCGTCGTCGCACCGGAGCTTGCCGACGCCGACGCGTCGCCCGACCGGGCCCGGGCGGAGTAGCCCGTGTACCTCAAGAGCCTGACGCTGCGTGGCTTCAAGTCCTTCGCGTCGGCCACCACGCTGAACTTCGAGCCCGGCATCACCTGCGTCGTGGGCCCCAATGGTTCGGGCAAGTCCAATGTGGTGGATGCCCTCAGTTGGGTGATGGGCGAGCAGGGAGCCAAGAGCCTACGTGGCGGCAAGATGGAGGACGTCATCTTCGCGGGCACCTCCGGCCGGGCTCCCCTGGGGCGCGCCGAGGTCTCCCTCACCATCGACAACACCGACGGTGCGCTCCCGATCGAGTACACCGAGGTGACCATCACCCGCACCATGTTCCGCAATGGTGGCAGCGAGTACTCCATCAACGGTCACCATGCCCGCCTGCTCGACGTGCAGGAGCTGCTCAGCGATTCGGGCATCGGGCGTGAGATGCACGTCATCGTGGGCCAGGGACAGCTCGACACCATCCTGCAGGCGACTCCGGAGATTCGTCGCGGTTTCATCGAGGAGGCTGCCGGAGTCCTGAAGCACCGCAAGCGCAAGGAGAAGGCGCTGCGCAAGCTCGACGCCACCCAGGGCAACCTGGACCGGCTGCAGGACCTGGTTGCCGAGATCCGTCGGCAACTCAAGCCCTTGGGACGCCAGGCCGCCGTCGCCCGCAAGGCCGCCGTGATCCAGGCCGAGCTGCGTGATGCCAAGGCGCGCCTGCTCAGCGACGACCTCACCCAGGCCACCATCGCACTGCAGACCGACCTGGCCGACGAGGCCAACCTGAAGCGGGCGCGCGCCGCGGCGGAGGCACGGCTCGAGGCCGCCCGTGAGGCGGAACAGGCCGCTGAGCTGGTGCTGGCCCAGGCCCAGCCGCGGCTGAACCAGGCCCAGGAGACCTGGTATGCGCTGGCCGCCCTGCGGGAGCGGGTCAGCACGACGCAGCAGATTGCCGACGAGCGCATGCGTCACGCCGATGCCCAGCCGGACCCGGGGCAGCGAGGCCGTGACCCGGAGCAGTTGGAACGTGACGCGGCGCAGGCCAGGGAACAGGAACAGACCCTGCGCGCCGAGGTGGAGCAGTTGGCCCAGGCCCTGGCCGACGCCCAGCAGCGTCGCAGCGAGGCCGAGGCCGCCCATGCCGAGGCAGACAAGACCCATGCCGCGCAACTGCGGGCCATCGCCGATCGACGAGAAGGGCTGGCACGGCTGACCGGGCAGGTGAACTCGCTGAAGTCACGCCTGGAGACCTCCTCGGAGCAGGTGGATCGGCTGCGGGTGCAGCGCGACGAGGCGCTGGCCCGAGCCGAACAGGGCAGCAGTGATCTCGCCCGGGCCCAGGCCCAGGCCAATGAGCACCAAGGGGCCGGTGACGACCTGCTGCAGGCCCAGCAGGAGGCCACCGCCGAGGTGGAGCGGCTCAGCGCCCAGCTGCAGGAACTGCGTCGCGCCGAACAGCAGGCGCAGCAGGACCGGGCCGGGTTGGCGGCCAGGATCGAGGCGCTCGAGATGGGGCTCGATCGCACCGACGCCCCGGCTGCCCTGCTGGCGGCCCGCGACGAACTGGGCGGCGTGCTCGGCCAGCTGGCCGAACTGATCGGCATCGAGCAGGGCTGGGAGACCGCCATCGCGGCTGCCCTGGGCAGTGCCACCGATTCGATCGCCGTCGCCTCGCTGGAGGACGCGCAGCGGGCCGTCGACCATCTCAAGCAGGGGCAACTGGGCCGGGCCGGGTTGCTGCTGGCGGGTGCCCAACGCAGCGGCACGCACGAGGTTCCCGATGGTTGCCGCGGTGCACTGGAGGTGGTCGAGGTTGCCGAGCCCTTGCAGGCCGCGCTCGACCAGTTGCTCGGGCACGTGCTGCTGGCCGAGGACGCCGCGCACGCGGCTGGGCTGGTGCAGGAGCATCGCGACATGGCAGCGGTCACCCGCGAGGGGGACGTCTGGTCATCGTGGTTCGTGACGGGGGGCTCCTCGTCCACCTCATCCCTGCTCGAGATCCAGGCTGCGGTCGATCAGGCCCGCAGCGACCTCGACGATGCGCAGGCGCGGTTGGCCGAGCTGGCCGGCCGCATCAAGGAACTGACCTCGGCCCTGGAACAGGCCAATGCGCGACGCGTCGCCGCCCGCGCCGCCGTGAAGGAGTCGGAGAAGAAGGCCTCCGACCTCACTCGGCAGGTCAGCGTGCTCGCCCAGGCGGAACGCTCCGCCCGGGCCGAGGCAGACCGCCTGGAGCAGTCGATCCGCGATGCCCAGTCCACCCGGGCCAAGGACGAGGCCGGGCTCGCCGAGCTGGAGACCCGCTTGGCCAATGCCTCCTCACAGGACGATCTGGCCGAGCCGGACCCGGCCGAACGTGACCGCTTCGCGGAGCTGGCACGGGCGGCTCGCACCGACGAGATGGACTCCCGGCTGGCACTGCGCACTGCAGAGGAAAGGGTGCGGGGTGTGGCGGGCCGAGCCGACTCGTTGCGTCGGGCCGCCGTCCAGGAGCGCCAGGCCCGGGAGAAGGCCGAGGCCCGCGCGGCCCAGCTGCGTCGGGAGGCAGCTGCGGCCGCTGCGGTGCACAGCGCTGCGGGGTGGTTGCTGACTCGGGTGGACCACAGCCGTCGGCTGGCCACCGAGGAACGCAGCCAGGCGGAGGCAGCGCGGCTGGAGGCCGAGGCCCAGCTGGCCACCGCACGCCGTGAGACGCGCGAGCTGGCCCGCGAGCTGGAGAAGCTGGTGGAGGGTGCCCATCGCGACGAGATGGCCCGCATCGAGGTGCGGATGCGCATCGAGCAGCTCACCGAGAAGGCGATGGACGAGCTTGGCCTGGAGGCCAAGATCCTGATGGAGGAGTACGGCCCGGACCAGTTCGTCCCGGTGCTGACCCGCCCCGACGGCACGGCACTCACCGAGGAGGACGAACAGCCCGAACCGGTGCCCTATGTCCGCGAGGAGCAGGCCAAGCGCTTGCGCACCGCAGAACGCAACCTGCAGCAGCTGGGGCGGATCAACCCACTGGCCCTGGAGGAGTTCGACGCCATGGAGGAGCGCCACGCCTTCCTGGCCGAGCAGCTGGAGGACCTGCGCCAGACCCGCAAGGACCTGCTGGACATCGTCGAGGAGGTCGATCGCCGGGTGGAGGAGGTCTTCGCCTCGGCCTATGCCGATGTGGAACGCACCTTCAACGAGGTCTTCCCCCGCCTGTTCCCCGGTGGCGAGGGGCGCTTGGTGCTCACCGAGCCGGGGCAATGGCTGACCACCGGTGTCGACGTCGAGGCCCGCCCCGCGGGCAAGAAGGTCAAGCGACTCTCGCTGCTGTCCGGCGGTGAGCGTTCCCTGGTGGCTGTGGCCTTCCTGGTGAGCCTGTTCATCGCGCGTCCCAGCCCCTTCTACATCCTCGACGAGGTGGAGGCGGCGCTCGACGACGCCAACCTGGGCCGTCTGCTGGGGATCTACGAACAATTGCGAGAGAGCTCCCAGCTGCTGGTCATCACCCACCAGAAGCGCACCATGGAGATCGCCGACGCGCTCTACGGCGTCACCATGCGCGGTGACGGGGTCTCGACGGTGATCAGCCAGCGGCTGGCCCGGGACGCCTGACGAGAGGGCTTCCCGAACCATCTTGGTGACTGGACCTTCGGGTCGGGTCTCGTCCGCTGAGTCTTCACTGTGTATTCACCCGCAGAATGCTGTGGACAGCCCCTATGATCACCGTCTTAATGGTTAGACTGATGGCACAACCTCTCCCTTCGTGCAGGAAGCAGTCGCAGTGCTCGCATTCTTCATTTCCCTGGTCCTGATCGTCGTGGTCGGCCTCGTGGCCATCGCCGTCGTGCTCGTCGGTATGCAGGGTGCTTTCAAGGAGCGCGCTCCCGAGATGGCAGAACGTCTGGCCACCGCCGCGCGCCACATGAACGGTGAGGCAGAACCGCCGCAGGCCCTGGTCGACATGGTCACCGGGCAGATGGACAATGTCCGCGCCGTGCAGCGCGACGGCGGTGGCCTGGGTGCCCAGCTGAAGGCCGTCAAGCTTCCCACCCGCGGTGGCAAGTCCGGCGAGGCTGCCGCCGCCCAGCCGCTGGCAGAGCAGCCGGTTGCGTCCCAGTCCGTGGCCACGACCGTCGCGGTGGACCAGGCCCCCGCCGCGGCCCCCGAGGGCCCCGCGCCGCAGCAGCTGGCAACGGCCAACGGCTGAACCAACGACCGACCCGACGAACCCCGGCCTCCCGACGAGGAGCCGGGGTTCGTCCGTGTCTGGATAGGATGCCCGCGTGGACTACTTCTTCTGGTTGATCATCGGTGGAGTCATTCTCTGCCTCCTCATTGCCACCGGCATCATCTGGACGAGCAACCGGCGGGCCCTTCGGCAGCCGCAAGCCACCCCAGAGGTGTCGCCGGAGCACGGCACCGAAGTCGAGGTCATCGAACCCGAGACCGGGATCGAGGTTCCCGAGGCGGCAGGCTCGCGTCTGGTGCGACTGCGTCGGCGGCTGGCCGGCAGCAACAATGCCTTGGCGCGCGGCCTGGCAGATCTGCTCTCGCGCGACCGGCTGGACGAGGACACCTGGGACGAGTTCGAGGCCACCCTGATCAGCTCCGACCTGGGCGTGGGGCCCACCACCGAGCTGGTGACCACGCTGCGCAAGGAGCTGGCGATCGAGGGCGTGGCCGATTCCTCGCACGCCGCCACCGTGCTGCGTCGGGAACTGGTCAACCTGGTCGATCCCACCATGGACCGTTCCCTCAACCTGCAGGGCAGCGACGGCAAGCCGGCGGTGGTCATGGTGGTTGGCGTCAACGGCACCGGCAAGACCACCACCTGCGGCAAGCTCGCCCGGGTGCTCGTGGCGGAGAACAAGACCGTCCTGCTGGGCGCCGCCGATACCTTCCGCGCGGCGGCCGCCGAACAGTTGTCCACCTGGGGTGAGCGGGTCGGCGTCGAGACCGTCCGCGGTGAAGAGGGGGCCGATCCGGCCTCGGTGGCCTACCAGGCCGTGGAGCGCGGCATTGCCGACGGGGTGGACGTGGTGTTGATCGACACCGCCGGCCGACTGCACACCAAGACCGGTCTGATGGACCAGCTGGGCAAGGTGAAGCGCGTCATCGAGAAGATCGCTCCCGTCAGCGAGGTCTTGCTGGTGCTGGATGCCACCACCGGCCAGAACGGCCTGGTGCAGGCGCGGATCTTCCGCGACGTCGTCGACGTCTCGGGTCTGGTGCTCACCAAGCTCGACGGCTCCGCCAAGGGTGGCATCGTCGTCCAGGTGCAGCGTGAACTGGGCGTGCCCGTCAAGCTCATCGGGCTGGGCGAGGGCGTCGACGATCTGGCCCCCTTCGAGGCGGAGGGTTTCGTCAACGGCCTGATGGGGGAGTGACCCCAGCCCGCCGAGCGGCGATGCCCGGCAAGGGCGCACCAGCCCGTATCCTTGACCCCTGACGGTCGCGCCTGGGGCGCGACACCACGATGACGCGAAGGACCAACCCGTGTTCGACACTCTCTCCGATCGTCTTGCAGCAACCTTCAAGGGACTGCGGGGCAAGGGCCGGCTGACCGAGGCCGACATCGACGCGACCGCGCGCGAGATCCGCATTGCACTGCTCGAGGCCGACGTCAACCTGAGCGTGGTCAAGGACTTCGTCGCCAATGTCAAGGAGCGCTGCCGCAGCGAAGAGGTCTCCGCGGCGCTCAACCCCACGCAGCAGATCATCAAGATCGTCAACGAGGAGCTGGTCAGCATCCTCGGTGGCGAGGCGCGCACGATCCGCTTCGCCAAGAACCCGCCGACGGTCATCATGCTGGCCGGCCTGCAGGGCGCGGGCAAGACCACCCTGGCCGGCAAGCTGGCGATGTGGCTCAAGAGCGAGGGCCACTCGCCGCTGCTGGTCGCAGCCGACCTGCAGCGCCCCAATGCCGTCAACCAGCTGCAGATCGTCGGCCAGCGCGCCGGCGCCCACGTCTTCGCCCCCGAGCCCGGCAATGGCATCGGTGACCCGATCGCGGTGGCCCGCGCCTCCATCCTGGAGGCCCAGCGCAAGCTCTACGACGTGGTCATCGTCGACACCGCCGGTCGTCTGGGCATCGACGAGACCCTGATGCAGCAGGCTGCCGACATCAAGGCCGCGGTCACCCCTGACGAGACGCTCTTCGTCGTCGACGCCATGATCGGCCAGGACGCCGTCAACACCGCGCTGGCCTTCGAGGAGGGCGTCGGCTTCGACGGCGTCGTGCTCACCAAGCTCGACGGTGACGCCCGCGGTGGCGCGGCCCTGTCCATCGCCCGGGTGATCGGCAAGCCGATCATGTTCGCCTCCAATGGTGAGGGTCTGAAGGACTTCGACGTCTTCCACCCCGACCGGATGGCCAGCCGCATCCTCGACATGGGTGACATGCTCACCCTGATCGAGCAGGCCGAGAAGCACTTCGACCAGGAGCAGAGCCGCAAGGCCGCCGAGAAGCTCATGGCCGGCAAGGGCAATGAGTTCGGGCTGGGCGACTTCCTCTCGCAGATGCAGCAGCTGCGCAAGATGGGCCCGATGAGCAAGATCTTCGGGATGTTGCCCGGTATGGGCCAGATGAAGGACCAGATCGCCAACATCGACGAGAAGGAGATCGACCGCATCGAGGCGATCATCTACTCGATGACCCCCGCCGAGCGCGACGACGTCGCCATCCTCAACGGTTCGCGCCGAGCGCGCATCGCCAAGGGCGCCGGCGTCGAGGTCAGCGACGTCAACAACCTGGTGAACCGCTTCGTCGAGGCCCGCAAGATGATGCAGTCGATGGCCGGGATGATGGGCGGCAAGGGCGGTATGCCGGGTATGCCAGGCATGCCCGGTGGCGCCGGTGCACGCAAGCAGTCCAAGAGCCAGGCCAAGAAGAAGAAGCGAGGCCAGAAGGTCTCCGGCAACCCCGCCAAGCGCGCCGCGGCCGCCCAGGGCAAGCCGAGCGCCAGTGACATCGTCGACGCCGGCGCCGCCTTCGGCGTCGGTGCCGGTGCCCAGCCCTCCGAGGCCGACATGGCGGCTGCGATGCAGAACTTCCAGCTCCCGCCCGAGATGCAGAAGATGTTCAAGCAGCAGTGACCAGCAAGGGGGGCGACCCCCTTGGACCCCCGCGCACTCGCGCGTCCCGGTGCTCGCAGGCTCGCACCTGCGCTCGTGACAGGAAATCTCATGGCGGCCCCCGAGCTTTGCTCTTCCCGCTCCCCGAGCCTGTCGAGGGGTTCCGGTTTGACGCGCTCGCCGCCCGATGCCCGGCTCGGGTCTTCACCAGCGCTCGCCGGTGCACCATAGTGGGGGCATGAGCGCACACCACGAGCACGCGACGATGCCAAGCCCGGTGCACACTCACACCCATGACGGGCACACGCACACCCACATCGGGGAGCAGGTCGTCCCCGACGGTCCGCAGGTGCGCCTGCACCTGAGCGGAACGCTGTTGCCTTCGGGGGAGAAGACCGACCTGTGGGTCCACGACGGCGCGGTCACCTTCGAACGCATCGAGGATGCCATCACGGTCGCGACGGACTGCTGGATCATGCCGGGGCTGGTGGATGCCCACTGCCACATCGGGCTCGACCAGCAGGGGGCCGTCGGGCCCGAGGAGGCCGAGCAGCAGGCCATCGCCGATCGCGATGCCGGCACCCTGTTGGTGCGCGATGCGGGCAGCCCCTCGGACACCCACTGGATGGACGAACGAGAAGACCTGCCCGAGGTCATCCGGGCCGGGCGCCACATCGCGCGCCCCAAGCGCTACATCCGCAACTTCGCCGACGAGGTGGAGCCCGACGATCTGGTGGGCACCGTCGAGAAACAGGCTGCGGCCGGTGACGGCTGGGTCAAGCTGGTGGGTGACTGGATCGACCGCGACAAGGGAGACCTTGCGCCGCTGTGGCCGATCGAGGTGGCGCGCGAGGCGATCGAGAAGGCGCACGAGGTGGGCGCGCGCGTCACCGCGCACTGCTTCGGTGAGGAGTCGGTGGCCGAGCTGGTGGAGGCGGGCATCGACGGGATCGAGCACGGCACCGGCATGAGCGACGAGGTCATTGAGCAGATGGCCGAGCGCCAGGTCTCGTTGGTGCCCACCCTGGTCAACCTGGAGAACTTCCCCGACATCGCTGCTTCGGGCGAGCCCAAGTTCCCCGTCTACGCGGCCCACATGCGGGAGCTCTACGCCACCCGGATCGAGCGATTCCGCAAGGCCCACGAGGCCGGGGTGCCGATCTTCGCCGGTACCGATGCCGGTGGCGTGATGCCCCACGGAATCCTGGGGCAGGAGATCGAACTGCTCGGGCAGATCGGGGGCCCCGAGTTCGCCCTGGGGGCCGCATCCTGGCGGGCTCGCGACTGGCTTGGACGCCCCTGTCTGGAGGAGGGGGCCCGGGCAGACCTGGTGGTCTTCGACGAGGACCCCCGCGCGAACCTGGGGATCGCACGCCATCCACGTCTGGTGGTGCTGAGAGGCCGCATCGTCCGCCAGGTTTCCTGACGTCGACGAATCTGGCAGAATGGGTAGAGCATCTGTGTCGTCGGCGCCCTCTAACTCTGGCGACGCTTGATTCATCCGACCCCGAGACGCGTGCCCCACACGCGATCGCACGGGTCACCCGCCTGGCACCGGGGCAGTCCCGTGGCCATTCCCAACAGGAGAACCACACACGTGGCAACCAAGATTCGTCTGAAGCGTCTCGGCAAGATTCGCTCGCCTCACTACCGCATCGTCGTGATGGACTCGCGCGCCAAGCGCAATGGTCGTGCCATCGAGGAGATCGGCCTGTACCACCCGAAGAATGATCCTTCGGTCATCCAGGTCAACTCGGAGCGCGCCCAGTACTGGCTGAGTGTCGGCGCCCAGCCCACCGAGGCCGTCGTCGCCATTCTGAAGCGCACCGGTGACTGGCAGAAGTTCTCGGGCGACACCAGCCCCTCGGGCATCGACCCGCAGCCGGAGAAGGCCGACAAGCTGGCCCGCTTCAATGCGGCGCTGGCCGAGGCCGACGACGCCCCGAAGAACGACGCCATCAGCAAGAAGAAGTCGAAGGACGACGAGGCCCAGGCCGAGGAGTCCACCGAGGCCACCGCCGACGAGGCCAAGGCCGAGGAGGCTCCCGCAGCGGAGGCCCAGGCTGAGGAGACCCCGGCCGAGGCTCCCGCCGAAGAGGCCTGATCGTGCTCGCGGACGCCCTGGAGCACCTGGTGCGCGGCATCGTCACGAATCCCGACGACGTGGTCGTCAAGGACAAGGATCTGCGTCGCGGCCGGATGCTGGAGGTCAGGGTCAATCCCGAGGACATCGGCAAGGTGATCGGCCGTCAGGGCCGTACCGCCTCAGCCCTGCGCACGGTGGTGGGTGCCCTTGCGGGCTGCGAGCAGGTGCGCGTCGACTTCGTCGACGTCGATCGCCGCTCGGGTTCGCGCGGCTTCCGCCGCTGAGCGAACGGCAGCATTCGACGCCCCGTATCCCCGCAAGGGGTGCGGGGCGTCCTGCATCTGCCTCCGACGCGCTCCCGGGGCGGCGGAGGCAGGCAAAGACATGGACGGGTGGGCCAGTGTGGCCGCACCTGCAGCAATCTGGAGGGATCCACACAGATGACAGCACCGGTCGAGGTGGTGGTCGGCACCATTGGGCGTGCCCACGGCATCAAGGGCGACGTGGCGATCGAGCTGCGCACCGACGAACCCGAGCGCCGCTTCGCACCCGGCGCCGTGCTGCGGGTCGAGGGGACGCGCAAGCAACTCACCGTCGAGACGGCCCGCTGGCACTCGGGGCGGATGCTGGTGCACTTCGCGGAGCTGGCCGATCGCACGGCGGTGGAACAGGCCAGGGGACAGGTGCTGGTCGTCGACGTCGACCCGCTGGAGCTCCCGGAGGAGGACGACGAGTACTACGACCGTCAGCTCGTGGGGCTGACGGCGCTGCGTGCCGACGGCAGTGAGGCCGGCCCCGTGGTGGAGGTGGTCCACCTGCCCGTGCAGGACCTGTTGGCGATCCGCACGGCGCAGGGCGACCGTCTGGTGCCCTTCGTGACCGAGCTGGTCCCTGCGGTCGACCTGACGGCTGGAACCGTGCAGCTGGCCGACGTCCCCGGCCTGCTCGACGAGGACCAGGCCGTGGTGGCGGACGGCGGTCAACCGGCATGAAAATCGACATCGTCTCGATCTTTCCCGACTACTTCGCCCCGCTGCAGCTCTCCCTGGTGGGCAAGGCGATCGCCAAGGGCCTGCTGCAGGTGGACGTGCACGACCTGCGCCAGTGGACCCACGACCGACACAACACCGTCGACGACACGCCCTACGGTGGCGGAGCCGGCATGGTGATGAAGCCAGAACCGTGGGGCGAGTGCTTCGACGCCCTGCTCGAGGGGCTCGACGAGCCGCCGGTCCTGGTGGTCCCGACCCCGTCGGGAGTGCCCTTCAGCCAGCCGATCGCCTATGAGCTGAGCGAGCAGCAGCACTTGCTGTTCGCCTGTGGGCGCTACGAGGGGATCGACCGTCGCGTCATGGAGCACGCCGCCACCCGGATGGAAGTGCGCGAGCTCAGCCTGGGCGACTACGTCCTCAACGGGGGAGAGGTGGCGACGCTGGCCTTCATCGAGGCGATCGTGCGTCTGGTGCCGGGCGTGATCGGCAATCCGGAGTCGCTGACCGAGGAATCCCATTCCGATGGGCAGGACCACCTGCTGGAGTACCCCGTCTACACCAAGCCCCCGGTCTGGCGCGGGTTGGACGTGCCGGAGGTGTTGTTCAGCGGTCACCACGCCCGTATCGCGGCCTGGCGACGGGAGCAGGCAGTGCAGTTGACCCGCGCCCGACGCCCCGACCTGATGCCCTGAATTACGTGCGGAAATCGTGCCCTAAATAGAGGGCTGTGAGCGGTACTTGCCCAAGTCAGCGTGCAATTCATAACAATTCGAGGTTTTTGGTCCAGTCACCGGCCCCGTGGTTCCCACTGGCTCGCGGAATTGTCTAGGGTGAGCCTGTGGCGACAACTCTTACCAACCATCAGAGAGCAGCCCGGTCCACAGTGGCAATGAAGGCCATCATGGCCGTCACTGGCCTGTGTCTGATCGGCTTCCTGCTCATGCACATGTTCGGCAACACCAAGTTGCTGCTTCCCGACAACGGCGCGGAGTTCAATGAGTACTCCCACTACCTGCGCCGCTTCCTCTACCCGATCGTGCCCCCGATGTGGTTCCTGTGGGCCT
This sequence comes from Luteococcus struthionis, assembly GCF_048595755.1. Taxonomy (GTDB): domain Bacteria; phylum Actinomycetota; class Actinomycetes; order Propionibacteriales; family Propionibacteriaceae; genus Luteococcus. The sequence goes on along the minus strand of NZ_CP184360.1, from coordinate 45,085 downwards.
TCCGAGTCTTCCTGCTGGTGTGCATCGCACTGCACATGTGGTCGGCTGCCAAGCTGACCGGGCGCAAGAGCCGCAATGTGGGCGGTGCGCGCTATGCAAACAAGAAGACCATGGAGAGCTCCTTCGCGGCGCGCACCATGATCTGGAGCGGCGTCATCCTGCTGCTGGGCCTGATCATGCACCTGCTGCACTACACCGCCCAGGTGCTGCGTCCCGGCTACGCCCCCGGCGTCACCGACCTGACGCCCTATGACCGCGTGCTCGCCGGCTTCGGCGTGTGGTGGGTCGTGCTCGCCTACGTGATCTTCATGGTCGCGGTGTGCCTGCACATCTACCATGGCTGCGCCAGCGCCTTCATCACGCTGGGCGCCAATGTGAGCGCCGGCTCCCGCAAGCTGCTCAAGAGCCTGTCCGGCATCATCGCCGCCCTGCTCTTCATCGGCTTCCTGGTGCCTCCGGTGATGATTCTGAGTGGAGTGATTGGATAATGACCGAGTCCCAGTTCAACGGAGCCACCGCGGCTCCCGCCCGTGCCCAGGGCACGATGGATGCCGCCGACTACTGGACCGTCGGCGAGGAGATCGAGGACACGAAGGCCCCCAAGGACCTCCCGATCGACAAGGTCTGGAGCGAGCGCAAGTTCACCGCCAAGCTGGTGAACCCGGCCAACCGCCGCAAGCTCAAGGTGATCATCGTCGGAACGGGCCTGGCCGGTGGCGCTGCCGCCGCCACGCTGGGCGAGGCCGGCTACCAGGTGGAGAACTTCTGCTACCAGGACAGCCCGCGTCGTGCCCACTCGATCGCCGCCCAGGGTGGCATCAATGCGGCCAAGAACTACCGCAATGACAACGACTCGACCTACCGCCTGTTCTACGACACGGTCAAGGGCGGCGACTACCGCGCCCGCGAGACCAATGTCTACCGACTGGCCGAGGTCAGCGCGAACATCATCGACCAGTGCGTCGCCCAGGGTGTTCCCTTCGCCCGCGAGTACGGCGGCCTGCTCGATACTCGTTCGTTTGGTGGTGTGCAGGTGCAGCGCACCTTCTACGCCCGTGGCCAGACCGGTCAGCAGCTGCTGATCGGTGCCTACCAGGCGCTGGAGCGCCAGGTGGCCGCCGGCACCGTGAAGATGCACACCCGTCACGAGATGATCGAGCTGATCACCGTCGACGGCGTGGCCAAGGGCATCGTGACCCGTGACATGGTCACCGGCAAGATCGAGGCCTGGACGGGCGACGCGGTGGTTCTGGCCACCGGTGGCTACGGCAACGTCTTCTTCCTGTCGACCAATGCCATGGGCTGCAATGTGACCGCCAGCTGGCGTGCACACCGCAAGGGTGCCTACTTCGCCAACCCCTGCTACACGCAGATCCACCCGACCTGCATCCCGGTGCACGGCGAGACCCAGTCCAAGCTGACCCTGATGTCGGAGTCGCTGCGAAACGACGGCCGCATCTGGGTGCCCAAGCGTGCCGAGGACTGCGACAAGGATCCGCGCCAGATTCCCGAGGAGGATCGCGACTACTACCTGGAGCGCATCTACCCGGCCTTCGGCAACCTGGTCCCGCGTGACATCGCGTCGCGTCAGGCCAAGAACATGTGCGACGAGGGCCGCGGCGTCGGCCCGGCCGTGCGGGAGGTCGACCCGGACACGGGCGAGGAGCGCATGGTCCGTCGTGGCGTCTACCTGGACTTCTCCGATGCGATCAACCGCATGGGCCAGAAGGCGGTCGAGGCCAAGTACGGCAACCTCTTCGACATGTACCAGCAGATCACGGCGGAGAATCCCTACGAGACTCCGATGCGCATCTACCCGGCCGTGCACTACACCATGGGTGGCGTGTGGGTCGACTACGACCTGATGACCTCGATCGAGGGTCTGTACTGCACTGGTGAGGCCAACTTCTCCGACCACGGCGCCAACCGTCTGGGCGCCTCGGCCCTGATGCAGGGCCTGTCGGACGGCTACTTCGTGCTGCCGAACACCATCAACGACTACCTGGCGGATGCCTCCAAGCATGCGCACGTCGAGCTGGACCACCCGGCAGTCGTCGAGGCCGTCAAGGAGGCCACCGATCGCATCAACACGCTGCTGAGCATCAATGGCTCCCGCACGGTCGACTCCATCCACAAGGAACTCGGCCAGATCATGTGGGAGTACTGCGGCATGGAGCGTCGGGAGGAGGGCCTCAAGATCGCGATCGAGAAGATCCGTGAGCTGAAGAAGGTCTTCTGGACCGACGTGAAGGTCACCGGTGTCAACGAGGACTTCAACCAGGCCCTGGAGCGCGCCGGACGACTGGCCGACTTCCTGGAGCTGGGCGAGCTCATGTGCATCGACGCCCTGCACCGTCGCGAGTCCTGCGGCGGCCACTTCCGTGGCGAGAGCCAGACGGAAGAGGGCGAGGCGCTGCGTCACGACGACCAGTACGCCTACGTTGCGGCCTGGGAATTCGCCGGTGACGGCAACAAGCCCGTGTTGCACAAGGAACCCCTGGTCTACAAGGCCATCGAGCTCAAGCAGAGGAGCTACAAGTGAAGGTCACGCTTCGAATCTGGCGTCAGGCGAACGCCAATGCCAAGGGCCAGATGGTCAGCTACCCGCTCGACGGCGTCAGCGAGGACATGTCCTTCCTCGAGATGCTGGACCTCCTCAACGAGGAGCTCACCCACAAGGGTGAGGAGCCGGTGGCCTTCGACCACGACTGCCGTGAGGGCATCTGTGGCATGTGTGGCGTGGTGATCAACGGTGTGGCCCACGGTGGCCAGCACACCACCACCTGCCAGCTGCACATGCGCTCCTTCGCAGACGGTGCCGTCATCGACATCGAGCCCTGGAAGGCCGGGGCCTTCCCGGTCATCAAGGACCTCGTCGTCGACCGCACCGCCTTCGACCGGATCATCCAGGCCGGCGGCTACATCTCGGCCAACACCGGTTCGGCTCCGGACGCCCACGCCACCCCCGCGCCCAAGCGCGAGGCTGACAAGGCATTCGACAACGCCACCTGCATCGGCTGCGGCGCCTGCGTCGCTGCCTGCCCGAACGGTTCGGCCATGCTGTTCACGTCGGCGAAGATCACCCACCTGGCGATGCTGCCGCAGGGCCAGCCCGAGCGGTACAGCCGCGTCAAGGGCATGGTGGCGCAGCACGACGAGGAGGGCTTCGGCGGCTGCACCAACATCGGTGAGTGCGCTCAGGTCTGCCCGAAGGGCATTCCGCTGGAGAGCATCAGCCAGCTGAACCGCGACCTCATCAAGTCGCTGTTCAAGGGCGACGGCAAGTAGGCCGTACGGACACAGCGAAGGGGCCGGTCGGGAGAGATCCCGGCTGGCCCCTTCGGCATGTCCCGGGCAGATGAGGTGCCTGGGTGGGTGCTCAGCCCTGGAGCAGTTCGGCCACCTCAGTGGCGCGCCGCAGGCCGGCTGGAGCCTCGGGGGCCGTGCCGGCACCCTCGGCGGCAATGACCGTGTAGGAGATCCAGGCCAGCCGGTTGCCGTCCTGCACCACCAGGTTGTGTTCGGTTTGCCGCTGCCCCTGCGGTGAGGTGGCCGTGATGCTGCCCAACGAGGCCTGCTGGGTGGCCCTGTCCTCGAGCGGGCCATTGAGCGCCACCGGCTGGGCCTCCTGGGCCGTGATCGAGGTCCATCCGTTGGTGCCCATTCGTCCCGGGCATTCGGCAGTCCAGCCGGTCAGCCGGTCGACGGCCTGCTCGGCATCGGCCGTGGTGTCGAACTCGTAGACGCTCGCCTGGGCCGTTGCCTCGCCGCCGCTGAAGCCTCGCTCCAGGAGCGAGGTCTGGCCCAAGGCGTAGCGGTTGTCCTCGCAGGCGCTGACCGCATACTGCGGACTGCTGGCGGATGCGTTCCACTGGGACTGGACACCGATGGTCATGTCGCCTGCCTTGCGCAGGTGGACCAGCTCGGGGCCGGGGACGTGGCCCCAGCCCAGGGAGGTCTGGATCCGGTTGCCCTTGGGGCCCGGTGGCGCCGAGCCCCGGGTGACTGGGCTCGGCGCGCTGCTGGCCGGAACCGACGCAGCAGGCGACACACGGGCGTGCTCTGGGTCCACCGTCGTGGCCAGCGGTAGGGCCAGGGCTGCGATCACCGCCGCCGTCCCCAGACCGCCCGCCGTGACGACTGCCTGGCGTCGTGCCCGCCGACGTGATCCGCGACGACGGATCTCGGACGGGCTGGGAACCTCCAGCGAGGCGTCGGCCGCAGACAGTGCCCGCTCGAAGAGCGCGGCGGTGCGCGGGTCAAGCTCTTCCGGGGAGTCCGGGGTGCTCATGGCCGCGCCTCCTGTCCTGTGTGGTCGTCGGGTGCACGGTGCCGGGTGCCACGGTGCTCACAGTCTCTACGCACCAGCGGGGGGCCTGGTTGCATGGGGATCCAATCGATTTGGGTCGTCTTGTTCCGCGTCGTCCCCGATGATGCCGGCCAGGGCGGCTCGACCTCGGGCCAGGCGGGCCTTGACGGTGCCGACCGGGCAGTCGAGTTCGGTGGCGATGTCCTGCACCCCCATGTCGCACAGGTGGAAGAGGACGATGGCCCGACGTTGCTCCTCGGGCAGCTGCGACAGTGCCCGTTCGAGCAGCACGCGATCCGGGTTGGGCTGGGGGCTCTGGTGGTGCTCGACGGCGCGGTCGGGCTGTCGGAAGGCACGTCGGGCCTTGCGCCAGCGACTGATCGCCAGGCGATGCGCCACGGTACGTACCCAGGCCTCGGGGTAGTCACTGCGGACCAGCTGCGCGCGGCGGTCCCACGCGCGGACGAAGGCCTCCTGGGTGCAGTCCTGCGCCTCGGCCCAGTTGCCACACAGGGCATGGATCTGGACCACCACACGTGGGTACGAGGTGGCGTAGAAGACGTCGAACTCCTCCTCGGTCACTCGCGTTCTCCCCGACGGTGCGGACGGCTGGCCCGTGCAGGACGAGCGGCAGTGCGCTCGACAGGACCAGCATGCCCCCTGCACGGTTCAGGACGATTTCCTCCACCGGGCCCCTATGTGGAAGAATGTCCAGCTGTTGCTCTACGTGCTTCGGCTCCTGCCACAGGGGGACCGTCCGAGGCCGCGGAGACTTTCTGACCAAGACATTCAGCATGGTGACCTGTGGCACTGGCGAGGAAGAACAATGAACAAGCTCATCCAGGAGATCGATCAGGCCTCCCTGCGGACCGATCTGCCCGAATTCCGTGCAGGTGACTCGGTCAAGGTGCACGTGAAGGTCGTCGAGGGCACCCGCTCGCGTATCCAGGTCTTTGCCGGCGTCGTCATCGCCCGCAATGCCGGTGGTGTTCAGGAAGCCTTCACCGTTCGCAAGGTCAGCTTCGGCACTGGTGTGGAGCGTACCTTCCCGCTGCACTCGCCGATCATCGACAAGATCGAGGTCGAGCGTCGTGGCGACGTGCGTCGCGCCAAGCTGTACTACCTGCGTGGTCTGCGCGGCAAGGCCGCCAAGATCAAGGAGAAGCGCGCCTGAGCGCAGCTCCACCCGCAGTCTCCAGCAGGGGGCCCGACGCCAGGCGTCGGGCCCCCTGCTCTGTTTCCAACCCCTGCTCTGTTTTCAGCCCTCGCAGTGTTCCTTCGCCGAGCCGACATCCCCGCCACCTAGACTGTGCTCGGCGAGCGCACAGTGCGCCCGTCCAGAGCCGGAAGGTGCCTCAGTGAGCCACGATTCGCGAACCAACGTCCGTGAGGATGACGCAGCCAACAGCGCGCCACGCGGTGGCTCCGGGGCGAGCTGGGGGCGCAAGGTGCGTGGCGCCTTCACCGAACTGCTGGTGGTGGTGATCGGCGCGCTGGTGATCTCGGCCCTGCTGCGTGCCTTCATCGGCCAGATGTTCATCATCCCCTCCGGCTCGATGCAGACCACCCTGGAGATCAATGACCGGGTGGTGGTGAGCAAGCTGTCCGACTACCAACGCGGCGACATCGTGGTCTTCGAGGATCCCGCCGGCTGGATCATGGAACGCCCGGCGGAACGCTCCCAGCTGGGCAAGGTGGCGGAGAAGATCGGGGTGCTGCCCGCGACTGGCACCAATCACCTGGTCAAGCGCGTCGTCGGCATGCCCGGTGACCGGGTCAAGTGCTGTGATGCCAATGGCCGGATGAGCGTCAACGGCCAGCCGCTGGACGAGAGCTCCTACCTCTACGTCGGTGCCGACGGGGCCCAGGTGCAGGCTTCCGACTGGGACTTCGAGGTGGTGGTGCCGCGAGACCACGTCTTTGTGATGGGTGACCACCGCAATGCCTCGGGCGATTCGCGCATCCACCTGCAGGACGGCACCCCCAAGGGGTCCAATGCCTTCGTCCCGGTCGACAAGGTGGTTGGCCCTGCGGTGGCCATTGCCGCCCCCGTCGACCGATGGACGCGCTTCAGCACCCCGGAGACCTTCTCCCAGGTGCCCGAGCCCACCGAACCTGCCCCGGAGCAGGGGGTCGTCGTCTCCGACGGCCACGGCGGCTGAGCCCGTCGCGGAGCAGGGATGATTCGTCCGGGAAAGGGCATCTACGGCTATGAACGCGCCCTGGCGCGGGCAGGGCTGTCACCGGTGGCGGGAGCCGACGAGGCGGGCCGAGGTGCCTGCGCGGGCCCGCTGGTGGCTGCCGCCGTGGTGCTGGCAGACACCCCGGCGCGTCGGATCACCGGACTGGCCGATTCCAAGGTGCTGACGGCGCGGGCCCGTGACCGCGTCTACGACGAGGTGATGGCCAAGGCGCTCAGCGTGGCCTGGGTTCGGGTGGAGCCGGATGAGTGTGATGCGCTGGGAATGCACGAGGCCGACATCCAGGGTCTGCGTCGAGCCCTGTTGCGGCTGGACCTGCGGCCCCACTACGTGCTGACCGACGGTTTCCCGGTGGACGGTCTGGGCGTGCCGGGCCTGGCTGTGTGGAAGGGAGACCGTGTGGCGGCCTGCGTGGCGGCCGCCTCGGTGGTGGCCAAGGTGGTGCGTGACCGCATCATGACCGACTATGCGCGGGACTTCCCCGACTATGTCTTCGACGTGCACAAGGGGTACGCCACCCGGCTGCACCAGGAACGTCTCGAGAGCCACGGCCCCAGCCCGATCCATCGCTACAGCTATGCCAACGTTGCGCGCGCTAAGGTGGTCGCACCATGAGCGCCGAAGACCTTGAGCAGTACGAGAGCAAGCTGGAACTCGACCTGTACCGCGAGTACAAGGACGTGGTGGGCATCTTCACCTACGCCGTCGAGACCGAGCGTCGCTTCTACCTGTGCAATGCGGTGGACCTGAAGGTCCGTACCGAGGGCGGCGACGTCTACTACGAGGTCAGCATGGGAGACGCCTGGGTCTGGGACATGTACCGTCCGGCGCGTTTCGTGAAGTCGGCCAAGGTGCTCACCTTCCGTGACGTCTCCATCGAGGAGATCGCCCATTCCGACCTCCAGGTGCCCGACGACCAAGCCTGACTGAGCGTCGAGCCTCCCGACTGTCCACAGGCCCTGGCGGGACGCTCCTCCCTGTGGAGGAAGGACCTGCTTCCTGACCCCGATGCACACACTGTGGTCGGAGGTGGTTGGGAATGGACGACGGACGCACACCCACGCACAGTCACGACCAGCAGGTGGGTCGGTTGGGGGAAGACCTGGCGGACGCGCACCTGCGTCGGCTGGGCTGGCAGATCGTGGAGCGCAACTGGCGCTGCGGTGACGGTGAGATCGACATCATCGCGCGGGAACCGCTGCCCGGTGGTGGGCATGCCCTGGTCATGGTCGAGGTCAAGTACCGCTCCGGGCCAGGCTATGGGGACCCACTGGAGGCGATCACTCGTGCCAAGCTGCGCAAGCTGACCGAGCTGGCCCACCTGTGGCTGCGGGCACAACGAGCCGAGGGGTGCCCGGAATCGGCCAGCAGGGTGCGTATCGATGCCGTGGGGGTGCAACGCCAACCCGGGCGCAACCATCAGATCTCCCATGTGAGGGGGATCACCCGATGACGGCGGCAACTGCCTGGTCGGTTGCCCTGATCGGCATGGAGACCACCTTGATCGAGGTGGAGGCGGCGATCGGCAATGGCCTGCCCAAGACGGTGCTGGTGGGGCTGCCCGACACCTCCCTCTACGAGGCCCGCGACCGTGGGCATGCCGCCGTGGCGAGTTCTGGACTGCCATGGCCGAGCCAGCTGGTGACCATCAACCTGACCCCCGCCACGCTGCCCAAGACCGGGTCACACTATGACTTGGCCATCGTCACCGCGGTGCTGGCTGCCGCGGGAACCGTGCCGCAGGAGCTGGCGGCACGGCTGGTGATGATGGGCGAGCTGGGTCTCGACGGCAGGGTGCGACGGGTGCGAGGCGTGCTGCCCGGCCTGCTGGCAGCGCGGGAAGCCGGCTTCGAGCGCGCAGTCGTGCCCGCCGACCAGGTGGGGGAGGCCAGCCTTGTTGAGGGGCTGACCATCTGGGGCGTGCGGAGCCTGACCGACCTTGTCGACGTCCTGCATGGGCGTCCAGTCGTGCTGCCCACCGCCCAGGCCACACCGCCGGAGTCACCCGGACATCTGCCCGACCTGGCCGAGGTGGTGGGGCAGGACGAGGCGCGCTTCGCACTGGAGGTGGCCGCGGCCGGGCGCCACCACCTCTACCTGAGCGGGCCACCGGGGGTGGGCAAGACGATGCTGGCCGAGCGGCTGCCCGGCCTGCTCCCGCCCCTGACGTCGGTGGAGTCGCTCGAGGTCTCCGCCATCCACTCGCTGGCCGGGCACGACCTCAACACCGGACTGATCACCCGACCTCCCTATGCCGATCCGCATCGAAGTGCCTCGCTGGCCTCGATCATCGGTTCCGGCAACCGGACGGCCCGCCCCGGCGCCATTTCGCTGGCGCATCGCGGTGTCCTTTTCCTGGACGAGGCACCCGAGTTCGGCGCCAAGACCCTGGATGCCCTGCGCACCCCCTTGGAATCCGGATCGGTGACCATCTCCCGCGCCCAGGTGCAGGCCCGCTTCCCGGCGCGCTTCCAGCTCGTGATGGCCGCGAATCCATGCCCGTGCGGCAACCACGGCCTGACCGGTGCCGCCTGCCGGTGTGCTCCGATGGCGGTGCGTCGCTATGCCGAGCGGATCAGCGGACCCATCCTGGACCGGATCGACCTGCACCAGCAGTTGGTGCCGGTGCGCAAGGCCTACCTCAAGGCACGCCAGAGCCCGGGGGAGAGCACCGCGGTGGTGGCGCAAAGGGTCGCGGAGGCCAGGCTGCGCCAGGCGCGTCGGCTGGCGGGGACGCCTTGGCTCACCAACGGCGAGGTGCCCGGCTCCTACCTGCGCAGCGGTCTTCCCAGCGCTCAAGGTCTGGATCTGGTCGACCACGCCCTGGTGACCGGTCGGCTCAGCTCCCGGGGTGCGGACAAGGTGGTTCGGGTTGCCTGGACCATGGCAGACCTGGCGGGACATGATCGGGTGGAGCGCGAGGACATCGCCGGTGCCTTGGCGCTACGGCGGGCTGAGCGGAGCGCCGCCGCATGAATGATCCGAAGAGTCCGTCCTGGGACGAGGAACGTGTGGCCCGCGCGGCCTTGACCGCCGTCTGTGAGGCGGCGACGCCGGGGCTGGTACACAGAGTGTCGGATGACGGTGCCCAGGCGGTCTGGCAGGTCTTGCGCGCCGCCGAGCCCACGGGGCGATGGGCCCGACGTGCCCAGGCCCTGGACGTCGACAAGATGCTCGCGCAGGCTGCACGCCACCAGGTGCGTTTCGTGATCCCGGGCGATGCGGAATGGCCGCAGCAACTGGAGGTCCTCCACGAAATCCAGGTGGCGGGACAGGGTGGTGCTCCGTTCGGGCTGTGGGTGCGCGGCCCCGGCCAGCTGGCCGAATGGGCCGACTCGTCGGTGGCGATCGTGGGATCCAGGGCGAGCACGGCCTACGGGGATTCCGTGGCGACGGATCTGGCACTGGACCTCTCGGCTCCTGATGGGCCCGGGTGGACCGTGGTCTCCGGCGGCGCCTACGGGATCGATGCCGCCGCCCATCGCGGCGTGCTGACCACCGGTGGCCGCACCGTCGCCGTGCTGGCCGGTGGCCTGGACGAGCCCTACCCACGGGGGAATGCGCGCCTGTTCGAACAACTGGCGGCTGACCACCTGCTGGTGAGCGAGGTGCCCTGCGGCATGCACCCCACCAGGACTGCCTTCCTCGCCCGCAATCGATTGATCGCCGCGCTGACCAACGGTGCCATCATCGTCGAGGCGGCGGCCCGATCCGGGGCGAACAACACCATCTCGTGGGCGGGGGAGTGCGGGCGGATCGTGATGGCAGTGCCGGGGCCGGTGCACTCGTCGCTGAGCGTGACGCCGCACCGGCTGATCCGCGACCAGCGGGCCACGCTGGTCAGTGATTCGCGCGATGTTCGAGCGCTCTTGGAACCACTCTCCAGCGCGCCACCGCTGCCGGTGGGAGGACAGAGCCGAGAGCTGGACAGGGTGCCGCCCGAACTGATGCAGGTGCGCGAGGTACTGCCGGGGCGTGGCGGGCTCCCCACCGGGCAGGTGGCGCAGCGTGCCGGCCTGCCGCTGGCCGCGGCGCTGGCATCATTGGGACAGTTGGAGCAACTGGAACTGGCACGCTGCGACGAGATGGGTGAATGGCACCTGGCGCGCCCGGCGCGCAGCCACCGGGTTTCGGCAGGCCCCGGCTGACAAGTTGGCCCGGCTGACAAGTTGGCCCGGGTGAGAGGTTGGGCGGGTGACAGCGGGGCCCGGTGCGTCGTCGGTGATGGGAGGGACGAGATGCAGATCTACGCACGCCCCGGGTGGCGCATGGCCCGGCAACTGTCGGCCGACCTGTTCGTCCTGGGCTGGCTGCTCGTGTGGTGGTGGGCGGCGCGCGCTGTGGGTTCCCTGGTGGATCGTCTTGCAGGCCCGGCGCAGCGTATTGCCGAGACGGCACGCGGCATGTCGGAGCAGATGAACTCGGCGGGCGAGCGTGTCGGCTCCCTGCCGGGGGTCGGCGACGAGCTCGGCGAGCCGTTCAGCCGGATGTCTGGCGGGCTGCAGCAGATCACGGAGCAGTCGCAGGAACAGGTTGACCTGGTGCACCAGCTGGCCAACGCCACCTCGGCGATCACCTTCCTGGTCCCCGCCTTGGTGGTGCTGGCCCTGTGGCTGCCGCGTCGAGTGCGTTTCATCAGGCAGGCCGCCGCGGCGCGCCGGGTGATCGACGCCGACGCCGATCTGGAGCTGTTCGCGTTGCGAGCCATGGCCAATGTCCCGATGCACCAGCTGGCCACCATCAGCGACGATCCGGTGGGCGAATGGCGCCGCGGCAACAGCGAGGTGATCCGTCGTCTGGCGGGCCTGGAACTGGAACGCACCGGGCTGGCCATGCCAGCACCGGTGCGTCCGCAACCCTCAACCGATCAGATCAGGCGATCGTCCCCAAGCCACTGACCGAGGGCATCATGCTCACCGGGTATCCCCAGCTGCCTCCGCCCCGGTTGGCGTAGACCCGCAGCGGGCCCGAGGCCGGCACGGCCAACAGGTCCCAGCTGCCTCCGCCGTGGACGTCGCCCATGCCACGGATCTCGGTGAAGGAGCTCCAACCACGGCCGATCTGGGTGCGGCGCCCGGACAGGCGCCCGTCGGTGGTGCCGTGGTAGGTGAACAGCAGTCCCTGGGCGTCCACGGCCAGCAGGTCGACCACACCGGCGCCGCGGATGTCACCCACGGTGGCGATCTGCTTCATGCCGTCCCAGCCACGCCCGATCTGTGCCGCGGTGGTGACGCGCACGTCGCGGTTCAGCGTGTAGCGGTGCAGGGTGTGGGTCTTGGAGATGCCCACGATCTCGGGCAGCCCGTCCTTGAGCATGTCGGGCATCACCGTGATCTCACGCATGCCCTGCCAGTTCCAGCCCACCTGACGGGGATTGGTGTAGTTGCCGGAACCGGCACCATTCCACGCCCACAGGCTCCCGTCGCTGCTGCGCCTGGCGAGCAGCTCACCGTGCCCGTCGCCATTGAGGTCGGGCAGGTGCGACATCCAGTTCACCGCGAAGCCCAGCTTGGAGCCTGCCCGCCCCGCCTCGGACTGCAGGTTGCTGTTGGTGCGGTACCAGGTGAGGGCTCCGGCCCCGTCGGCGCTCAGCACGTCGGCGCGGCGGTCCCCGTCCAGGTCACCATGTTCACCGCTGCCCGTGGTGACGCGCGTGCCGTCCCAGCGGAGGCTGCCATTGGCGAACTGCTGGGTGCCTTCGTCGGTGCCGGTCGGCACGGCCGCAGCCACCGGGGCACCCAGCTGGGCGGCCTTGGCCGGATTGGCGCGCAGCCAGGAGTCCACCACTCCTGTGGTCAGGTGCGTGCCGGTGCTGGTCGAGCTGTGGATGGTGCCCTTCTCGAAGCGCACCCGGTTCACACCGGCCGAGTCGGTGGTCATGTTGCCGGTCGGCCACCCCAGCTGCGAGAAGTTGCTCGACTGCCGGTAGATGTAGTCGATGGCGCTGTTCATCCAGTAGGTCTGCCCGCCGGGCGTGAGGAAGATGCCGCCCTTGGCGAAGGTGGTGGTACGACCCCCGTTCCACGGGCGTTCCAGCACATAGGGGGAGCCGAGCTTGCCGGACTCGCCGCCCTGGGCGATCCATGCCTGGTAGATCGGGGTCTTCCAGTTGCCCATCGCCTGGGTGACCTGGCTGCGGAAGGAGGGCATGGCCGCGGTGATGTTCGTGCCGGGGCAGGAAGTGGCCATCACGTCGCCATGCCGGGCGATGGTGTTGATGTACTTCCCGGCCAAGGTGAGCTTGGCATTCGGGTCGCGGTAGTTGCCCGCCAGCTTCCAGGCCACCACTCGGCTCATCGCGCTCATGGCGGCGGCACTCTGCTGTGCGGTCGAGGAGTTCATCATCACGCTCACGCCGACGGTGTCGGTATTCCAACTGGTGGCGTGGGCTCCGCGAACCGGCAGCTCCATTCCACCGTGACGGCCCTCGTAGATCTTGCCGTACTTGTCGATCAGGAAGTTGTAGCCGATGTCGCACCAGCCCAGGGTCTTGACGTGGTAGGCGTAGATGCCGCGCACGATCGAGGCCGACTGGGCGGAGCTGTAGGAGTTGGTGCCTGCCGTGTGGTGGACGATGGCCGCCCGGATCGTGTTCGCCAGGTTGGCGGGCACGCAGCTGCTGCCGTTGATCCGCAGCCACGACTCGTCGGCACCCCAGCCTGCCCGGCTGACGATGGAGGGACGAGCCACGCCGCTGCTCGCCGCGGCGGCGGAGACCTTGGGCTCGGAGGTGGTGGGAAGGTTCTCGTCACCGGCGGCCTGCTCGGAGTTGATCAGGGCCAGCTGCGGATCGGTGATCGTCGCGGGGGTTGTCGCCGAGGTGATGATGCGGGCCTCGACGGCATTGGCCTCGCCGACGAAGACCGGGTCGGAGCCCTTGCGCCCGACGCCCTCACCGGGCAGGTCCTCCAGCTCGATGGTCTCCCAGAGCTGCCACCCCTCGGCGGTCTTGGTGCGCACCTGGAAACTGGCCTCACCCTGCAGGTCGGCCCACGTCAGGCCGGTCATGGTGAAGTCCCGGGTCGTGGGTTCCAGCTGTGCCAGCACGCGGTGCGGTGCACCGTCGACGGTCACGGTCTGGGTGCTGGGGCTCAGCGCGACGGTGTCGGCATCGGGCTGCTGCTGGGGGGCGGGGGCGGCCGGCAGCGGGTCCTGCTGGGGCAGTGGGCCGGCGTGGGCGGTGGTGACGGCAACGCCCTGCACCAGGGCGAGCGAGACCAGACCAACTCGAAACAGTCTGAGGGGATTGCGTTTCACGGGGATCTCCATTGGAAGTCGTCTGAGCGTGCAGACGGCCCCCGAACCGTCGTGACAGTTCCCCCGTGCGGGATCAGTGAACATTGTTCAGACCTGAGAGTTCAAATTCAGACGGTCAACCGACATGGGGAAGCTCTCAGCTTGCTTTCGCGACCCGAGCCCACGGGCCCATGCCGGGCCTCCCCGCAGGGAGATGGGGCTTCCGCGGTGGCAGGCTGGGAACCTGTTCACATCACGATCTGGACAGGTGCCACGGGGCGGACGCGACGAGAGGACGGTCATGGAACTGGATGAGCTGGAGTGGGGCGATGTGCTGGCCCAGTCCGAGGGAATCGTGTGGTGCCAGGCCCGGCTCGGGGACGACCAGGTGGTGGCAGTGCGGTGGAGCCACGGGTTGCTCGAGTCCGAGCGTGCTGCTCGACTCCTGCTCGCCGACGCAGTCGCTCCCACTGCCGAACTGATCGGATCGGGGGAGGGCTGGATGGTGCTGGAGGACCTGCGGGAATCGATGTGGCGGCCCATCACCCCGCAGGAACAAGATGATGCCCCAGTCCTGTCGATGCTCGGACGATGGCTCGCGCGGGCCCACCGGATCGAGGGCTCCGCCGTCTCCCGGGCTCTTCCCGACTCTGCCTTGGCGCAGCTCCTGACACCAGAGCTGGTGGAGCTGGCCCTACCGGCCCTGCCGGGCGATCTGGCAGCGATCCTGCCGTCGGCCCTGGAGTCCTGGGCCCACCGGGTGGGGCAAGAACCGGTCCGGTTGGGGCTGGGGCACCTGGAGCTGTCCACCGTGCACGTGATGGGGACTCTCGATGCGATGCCGACGGATCTGTCGCTGTGCTGCGCAAGTACCCGCGAAGCGGATCTGCTCTCGATCCGTGACGGACTGGAGGAAGACGCCTGGCGCAGGGTGGAGCAGGGCTATCTGGCCGAGATCGGCGAGGACGAAGAGCCGCAGGAAGGTGTGTTGGCCGCTGAACGGGGCAGGGCGCTGACGGCTCGGGTGATCGGCACGCTGCTCGCCGGGCAACCCGCCAGCGAGGCCGACCTGGCCCAGCTGCGCACAGCCCTGACCAGGGGGGTGATGGGGAAGAAACGACAGAAGGGCCTGCCGGAAGCAGACCCTTCATCTCGTGTCCGGAAGAGGACTTGAACCTCCACGCCCTATAACGGGCACTAGCACCTCAAGCTAGCGCGTCTACCATTCCGCCACCCGGACAGGTGACCGCCGGACTCACCGGCAACAGCAAAGAAGACTAGCACTCCGGTGGTGCCTGCGCACAATCGAAGGAGGCAGTTTCGGGTCGGGGCTTGTCACGGGCCCCAACCGTGCCAGCATGGGTGCCATCGCGGCACCCACGTCAATCCCGATGAGGAGGCGGATCCGATGGCCGACGGACACGTCCTGGGCTACATCCCGGCACGCAGCGTGCAGGTGGAGAGCATCGACGGGCATGACTTCGAGGTCCAGGCCGTCACCCTGCCGCACACCGTGACTCGCAACCAGGTGCGCAAACTGCTCACCGAGGAGGCCGAGTACGGCAAGTGGGAGCTGCACCGCTTGCGTCGCTACCGTGACGGCTCCACCCAGGCCTGGCTGCGGCGGCGCGTGATCAAGGTACGTTCCACGCTGCAGTCGGCCTGACGGGGGCCGGTTGGCGTCCTGGGGCCTCGACAGGCTCGGCCGCCGGAGGTTCCCCAGACTCAGCCGCCGAAGGTTGGTCAGGCTCGGCTCAGTCGTCGCCGGCGGTCGGCATCGCCCGCAGCTGGTTGGTGCCGCCCGAGACGTCGTCAAGGGCGGTGACGATGGGTTCGGGCAACTCCCGCTCGTCGAGCTCCAGATAGGGCTTGAGCTGGTCGGCGGTGCGCGCTCCCAGCAGTGGGGCCGTCACCACGGGCGCATCCCGCACCCACAGCAGCGCCACCTGCTCGGGGCTCAGGTCGAGCCCCTCCGCAGCGCGCACCACGGCATCGGTGATGGCACGCGACTTGCTCTCCAGATAGGGCTCCACGAACCAGTTGAAGTGGTCGCTGGCGCCACGCGAGTCGCGCGGCGTGCCGCTGCGGTACTTGCCGGTGAGCACACCCCGGCCAATCGGAGACCAGGGGAAGAGCCCCATGCCGTGGGCCCGCAGCGCCGGAAGCACCTCGATCTCGGCGCGGCGTGCCAGCAACGAGTACTCCACCTGTCCGGAGACCAGGGGATTTCGGCCCGGCACCGCCTGCTGCCAGGTGGCGGCTCGCGCCGTCTGCCACCCGATGTAGTTGCTGATGCCCACATAGCGGGCCATCCCCTGCCCGACGGCGTGGTCCAGGGCGGCCAGCGTCTCCTCCAAGGGCGCATCGCCCCAGGCGTGCACCTGCCACAGGTCGACGTGGTCGGTGTGCAGCCGACGCAGCGAGGCGGTCAGGTCATCCAGCAGGGCACCTCGTGAGGTGTTGATGCTGCGCCGCCCATTGTGGACGCCGAAGCCACCCTTGGTGGCGATCACCAGGTCGTCGCGTCGCAGGTCGGTGTGGATCAGTTTGCCGATGATCTTCTCGGCCGCTCCATGGCCATAGGCAGGTGCGGTGTCGACGAGGGTTCCTCCGGCCTCCACGAAAGCGCGCAGCATGGCGCGGGCATCACTGGTGGGGGTGTCCCCGCCCCAGGTCATGGTTCCCAGGCCCAGCCGGGAGACGGTCAAACCGCTGTGGCCCACTCGTCGTGTTTGCATGCGCCGACCCTATCCAAGCAACGAAGCGGACTGTCGCCTACGCTCGTGCGCATGTCCATCCTGCTCCTGGCCAGGCACGGCCGCAGCACATCCAACACGGCGGGAACGCTGGCCGGGCGCAGCGCCGGTGTCCTGCTCGACGAGCGCGGGCGCTCCCAGGCGATGGCCCTGGGGGAGCGACTGCGGGGCCTGGCGCTCGACCTGGTGGTGCACTCGCCGATGGATCGCTGCGTCGAGACCATGCAGCTGGCCCTCGACAGCGCCGGTCTGCAGGTGGAGGTCTGCGAGGACGGGCGTTTCACCGAATGCGACTATGGGCAGTGGAGCGGCCGTTCGTTGGCCGAGCTGGGGGACGAAGCCCTGTGGCGCGAAGTCCAGCAGCACCCCAGCCGGGTCACCTTCCCGGGTGGGGAGTCGATGCAGGAGATGGCCGACCGCATGGTCGACGGCGTGGCGGAGGTCAACCGTCGGCTGCACGAGGCCCACCCGGACGCCGAACCGGTCTGGCTGCTGGTCAGCCATGGCGATCCGATCAAGGCAGTGCTCTCCCACTGTCTGGGGCAGCCCTTGGATGAGTTCCAGCGGATCATCGTCGATCCGGCATCACTCAGCGTGGTGCGGCTTCCCTCGCCAGCCGACACTGACGGCAAGCCGGCGGTGGTCGCGATGAACACCACCAGTGGCCTGGTCAGCCGCATGGTTCCCGGCAGGGCGGCTCCGGGACCACAGCTGGGCGGAGGGCTGGGCAGTCAGCAGGACTGACCCGCCACTGCCAGCCACCCCGGGCGGTGGGCGCCTACAGTGGGCACATGCCGCGCATCCAGCATCGCTTCGAATTTCCAGACCGCTTCGTCGCCGGCACGGTGGGCGAGCCCGGGCAGCGCACCTTCTTCGTGCAAGCACGCAAGGGCAACCAGCTGGTCAGCGTGTTGTGCGAGAAGCAGCAGGTGGAGGTGCTCGCGGAGCATCTGGAACGCATCCTCGACGAGTTGGCCCAGCTGATCGAAGGAGCCGTGGAGGTGCCGCCCCAGCGGACGGCCGCCCGCGACCTGGACCCGCTCGACGCCCCGCTGAGCGAGGACTTCCGTGCGGGAACCATGACCATCGCCTGGGACGGGAATCTCGACGCCGTCCAGGTGGAGCTGTTCAGCGTCGACACCGAGCAGGCGGAGGAGGCCGAGATCCCCGGGATCGACACCTCCTCCCTGGCCGAGCTGGAGGGGCTCGACGACGTGCTCAGCGCGGCCGAGAGCCTCACCGTGACCATCACCCCAGACCAGGCACGCGACTTCACCGCCAGGGCCCGCGCCCTGGTGCAGGCCGGCCGTCCTGCCTGCCCCTTCTGCACCCAGCCGATCAATCCCGACGGTCACATCTGCCCCCGGGCCAACGGCTACCGCCGACCACTGTTCCTGTGAACCCCGATCCTCGCGTGGACGGTGCCGCCATGGAACTGGTGGGACGCCTGGTGGAAGCCTCCAATGCCACCTTCCTGGCACGCCACGAGGGCCGCGACGTGGTCTACAAACCAGTCGCGGGGGAGGCCCCGCTGTGGGACTTCCCACGCCACAGCCTGGGGCGGCGCGAGGTGGCCGCCCACGCGCTGAGCGAGGCCGCCGGTTTCAGCGTGGTCCCACCCACCCGATGGGTGGAGGACGGACCCTTCGGAGCAGGATCGCTTCAGGACTGGGTGGAGGCCGACGGCGACGAATTGGCGCAGCTGGTCCCGCTGGGGGCAGAACCCGAGGGCTGGTTCGCCGTGGTCGAGGGCGTGGACGCCGACGAGAACGAGGTGGTCCTGGTGCACGCCGACCATCCCGGGCTGCGACGCCTCGCCCTGTTCGACGTGGTGGTGAACAATGCCGATCGCAAGGCCGGGCACATCCTGCGCCGCGACGAAGAGGTCTTCGGCATCGACCATGGCGTCTGCTTCCACCATGAGGACAAGCTGCGCAGCATCCTGTGGGGGTGGGCCGATCAGCCGTTGACCCAGGACGAGCGTGCCCTGGTGGAACGGGTGCTGGAGGTGGCCGAGGACAGCCTTGGGCCCTGGCTCCACCCCGTGGAGGCGGCGGCCTGCCTCTCCCGGGCGCGGCAGCTGTTGGAGAGCGGTCGGATGCCCTCACCGGGGCAGCGGTGGCCGGTCATCCCCTGGCCGCCGATCTGAACGGGCTCGCCGTCGATTGTCCGGCCGGATACCGTTTGGGGCATGAAGGCATGGTCAGCACCCGTCGTCCCGCAGTTCCGCTTCGAGACCCCGTCGGCCCCTGGTCGGTTGCGCGTGCACGACACGGCGCGCTCCCGGCTCGTGGAGACCGGTCCCGAGCAGGGGACCGCGCGCCTGTACGTCTGCGGCATCACTCCCTATGACGCCACCCACCTGGGCCACGCGAACACCTATGTCACCTTCGACCTGCTCAACCGTGTCTGGCGTGACCTGGGGCTCGAGGTGCACTACGCGCAGAACGTCACCGACATCGACGACCCGCTGCTGGAACGTGCGCAGGCCACCGGCCAGGACTGGACCGAGCTGGCCGAGGACCAGACCGAGCTCTTCCGCAGTGACATGGAGGCGCTGCGGGTGCTGCCGCCGCAGGACTACGTCGGGGCCGTGGAGTCGATCCCCGAGGTCGTCGCGCTGCTCGAGCGGATGAAGCCGACCGGCACCATTTACCAGGTGGACGACCCGGCGCACCCCGACTGGTACTTCACCACCTCCGAGGCACCGGGCTTCGGGCAGGTGGGAGGGCTCTCGGAGCAGGAGATGATCGCCCGCTTCAGTGAGATGGGCGGTGACCCGGAACGTCCCGGCAAGCGTCACCCCCTCGACTGTCTGGTGTGGCGTCTGGAACGCGAGGGTGAGCCTGCCTGGGACTCCTCGCTGGGCCGGGGACGCCCCGGTTGGCACATCGAGTGCACCGCCATCGCCCTGGACCACTTGGGCGCCGCCTTCGACGTGCAGGGGGGCGGCTCCGACCTGGCCTTCCCGCATCACGAGATGTGCGCTGCCGAGGCCACCGTCGCCACCGGCAAGCCCTTCGCCGAGGTCTACATGCACTCGGGCATGGTGGCGCTGGACGGCGAGAAGATGAGCAAGTCCAAGGGCAACCTGGAACTGGTCAGCCGGTTGCGGCGCAAGGGCCACGACCCGATGGCGATCCGGCTGGCGCTGTTGGCACACCACTACCGCAGCGACTGGGAGTGGAGCGGCGACGACATGACGCGCGCCGAGACCCGCCTGGCGCACTGGCGGGAGGCCGTGCAGCAGGGTGCTGCTCTTGACGCCACCCAGGTGATCGCCGACGCTCGCGCGGCCCTGCGCACGGACCTCGACGCACCGTCCGCGCTCGGCCTGATCGATGCCTGGGCGCAGGCCAGCGTGACGGTGGGAGGCGATGACACAGCAGCCCCCGGCCTGGTGCGTGACTTCGTCGATGCCGTGCTGGGCGTGGCCCTGTGACCACTGGCAGTGTCCAGTGGCGGAACGGCAGACGGGCAAGGGCGCGGCAATGGATAGGGTGAATCCGTGAGCAAGTCATTCGAAGAGCTTTTTGCCCAGCTGGAGCACACCGCCCGGACCCGTCCCGAGGGATCGGGCACGGTCAAGCGTCTGGATGCCGGGGTGCACGAGATCGGCAAGAAGATCGTCGAGGAGGCCGCCGAGGTCTGGATGGCATCGGAGTTCCAGTCCCGTGAGGAGGCCGCCGAGGAGATGAGCCAGCTCCTCTACCACCTGCAGGTGATGATGCTGGCCCTCGGGCTGGAGCTCGAGGACGTGTACCGCTACTTGTGACCGCAGGCCCAGCAGGGTTTGCCACCACCGTGCGGTGGCCGATGGGCCGCCACGAACCACCGAGGAGTGTTTGCGCATGACGCAAGAGCAGTTGCTGAAGATCGCGGTGCCGAACAAGGGCGCACTGGCGGAGGCGTCGGCGCAGATGCTGCGCGAGGCCGGCTACCGCCAGCGTTCCGACAACAAGGAGCTCGTGCTGGTCGACGCCGAGAACCACGTCGAGTTCTACTACCTGCGTCCCCGTGACATCGCGGTCTACGTGGGGGAGGGAACCCTCGACATCGGCCTGACCGGGCGCGACATGCTGCTCGATTCCGGTGCCGAGGCCGACGAGGTCATGCCGCTGGGCTTCGGGCGCTCGCGTTTCCGCTTCGCCGCCCCTGCCCACGAGCAGTGGAGCATCGAGGCGCTCAATGGCAAGCGCGTCGCCACCTCCTACCCGGGTTTGCTACAGGGCTACCTGCATGAGCGTGGCATCGAGTCGCGCATGATCAAGCTCGACGGTGCGGTGGAGTCCGCCATCCGGCTCGGCGTCGCCGATGCCATCGCCGATGTGGTCGAGACCGGCACCACCCTGCGCAAGGCCGGACTGGAACTGTTCGGGGACCCGATCTGCCACTCGGAGGCGATCCTCATCCAGCGTCGCGGCGGCGTCGACACCGAGGCCCTGGAATTGCTCAAGCGTCGGCTCTCGGGCGTGCTGGTGGCCCGCAACTACGTGATGGTGGACTACGACGTACCGCAGGAGCACCTGGACGAGGCGACGGCCCTGACCCCCGGGCTGGAGAGCCCGACGGTCTCGACGCTGGCCAAGGAAGGGTGGTTCGCGGTGCGTGCCATGGTTCCCAGGCGTGATGCCCAGAAGATGATGGATGACCTGTGGTCGGCCGGAGCCAAGGGCATCCTGCTCACCGACATCGCGGCATGTCGGCTGTGAGCCCCGTCGGCGCCGACGAGCGCATCGTCTTTCGCTCCCGACCGGCCCTGCGGATGGGCACGGCGATGAGCGTGGTGCTCACCGTGTTCTCGCTCGGCCTGTGGGTCGCGCTGGGGCCGGAGCTGCGGCAGTTGTTCACCGGGCTGCAGATCGCCACCCTGGTCTTCTTCCTGGCCTTCGGCGTGGGCCTGATGATGTCGATCGGCCTCAGCACGGTGGTGGTGGACGACCAGGGGCTGCACGTGCGCAACTCCATCTTCCGTCGTAGCTTCGGCTGGGACGAGGTGGCGGGGGCCAGGCTGGGCGACGGTGACCCGTGGGCCTACATCGTGCTGCGCCCCAGCGCCGAGCACCCGGACGGCCGCAACCATGTGGCGCTGGCCATCCAGCGTGCCGAGGGTGAGGGTGCCGAGGCCAACCTGCGACGCCTGCAGCGGGCCATCGCACGGCACCAGGAAGGGCGCCAGGTGGGCGGTCAGGGCGCACTGTGACACAGTAGGGACATGCCCTCAATGTCTGTCCTGGTGCTGCTCGGCACCATTGCGCTCGGTCTGCTCACCCTGGTCTGGACCTTCGTCCGCTGGTCGATGGGGCAGGGCGCCCGGGTGTTGCTGCGCGGCATCGGCACCATCCTGCTGCTGGTCGGTCTCTATGTGAGCGGTCTGGCCCACTTGGCCGGCAATGGCATCCGCTCCATCTACGACTGGGCCATGCGCACGCCCATGGACACCAAGGTGCTGGTGGGCCTGGGGGTGGCCGCCACCGGCCTGCTGTTGTGGCTGGTGGGCACCATGCTGCGCCCCCGCACCCGCGAGCAGGCCCGCAGCAGCCGCCAGCTGCGCAAGGGCGGCGCCCCCGCGGTCCAGCAGGACCGCACCGGCCGGCCCGCCCCCGCTGCTCGCCCCACCGGCGCCACGAAGTCGGAGGGGTTGTCCGACGAGGACGCCGAGATCGCCGCCATCCTCGACCGCAGGGGTATCAAGTGACGGGGCAGCAGGCGAACGGCCTTCCCGGTCACGGGCAGCGCCTGGCCCAGCCCAGTGCCGCCTTTGCCGGAGATCATGGTGAGCCCGATCCGCAGGTGCGTGCAGCGATCGCGGCGGTGGGAGGCCAGCTGGGCTACCTACGGGCCGTGGCGGCCCTGTGCGCCTCGCGACTGCTGATGCCGATCGTCGCGCACGGCGACGACTCCATGGATGGCCCCGACCCGCAGCGTCACGCCGAGATGGCGGCGGTCAGCCTGACCAATGCGGCGGGGGAGCGGGCGCTGTTGGGCTTCACCGGCATCGACGCGCTCACCGCCTGGCAGCGCGATGCCCGGCCGGTGCCGTGCACCCTGGACGACCTGGCGGCCACCGTGGCCGAGGCGGGCGCCAGCCACCTCTTGCTCGACGTGGCAGGACCCGTGCAGTTCGTGATCGGGCCCGACCTGGTGGCCGAACTGGCCAAGGGGCATCGCCTGGTGGAGATCGAACCGGGTGAGTTCGGCTGGATGTTCCTGGACGAGCAGGGCTCCGGGGCCGACGAGGACTGAATTTCACAACCACGAGCCGATCCCGTACAATCAAGGGGTCGATCGTGCCATCATGCGCTGATCGTGCAAGTGGAGGCCTGACCTCCCACCTGACTGGGTTCTGCTCGGCAGGTCGGTACCAGCCGCAACGGCATCCCGCAGGGATGTTCCGGGTGCGGCCCTGTCAGGCTTCCGCTCGTGCGGGAGCCTTTTTTGGTGCCTTCGCACACCCGAATTTATTTCAACCTTGGAGGACCCATCAGCAACGAACCTCGCATCAACGAGCGGATCCGTGTTCCGGAAGTCCGTCTGGTCGGCCCTGCCGGCGAGCAGGTCGGAATCGTCAGGATCGAGCAGGCACTGCAGCTTGCCCGTGAGGGCGATCTGGACTTGGTTGAGGTGGCTCCGATGGCCCGCCCGCCGGTGGCCAAGCTCATGGACTACGGCAAGTTCAAGTACGAGAACGCCCAGAAGGCCCGCGATGCGCGTCGCAACCAGACGAACACCATCATCAAGGAGATGAAGCTTCGTCCCAAGATCGACGAGCACGACTACGAGACCAAGAAGGGTCACGTCGTCCGCTTCCTGAAGGCCGGCGACAAGGTCAAGATCACCATCATGTTCCGCGGCCGCGAGCAGTCGCGCCCGGAGCTGGGGCACAACCTGCTCAGGCGTCTGGCCGAGGACGTGGCCGAGTTCGGCTTCGTCGAGTCCGCGCCCAAGCAGGACGGACGCAACATGCTGATGGTGCTGGGGCCGACCAAGAAGAAGACCGAGGCCCGCGAGGAGGGCAAGGTCGAGCGTGATCGCCGCATGGCGGAGCGCAAGGCGGCCCAGGAGGCCGAGCGCAAGGCCGAGGCCGAGCTGCGGGCAGCCCACACGCCGAATGGGCACAAGAAGAAGCGTGGGCCGGCCGACAACATGGATCCCGACATCGATCTGTGACAAGACCGGATCTGTGACAAGACCTTGGCATCGCCCCTGGTGATGCCATCCCGAACCGGGCAACCGGTTCACCCGCCGCAGCAGGCTGCGACGGGCCACCTGAAGAAGATGAATGGAGCGGCAACCATGCCGAAGATGAAGACGCACTCCGGTGCCAAGAAGCGCGTGAAGGTCACGGGCACCGGCAAGCTGACGCGCCGCCAGGCCGGCAAGCGCCACCTGAACGAGCACAAGCCGACCACCCGCACCCGTCGTCTGTCGACGGACAAGGCTCTCGAGGGCACCGATGCGCAGAAGATGCGCAAGCTGCTCGGCAAGATGAAGGGCCGCTGATCCACGTCGCTGGCCTCGTCCAGTACCTCCCGGCGCAGACCAGCCCGAGCTGCACGCAGCTCGGTGGTCAGTCCGGACCTCCCCGCCGCAGGTAGTTGCGGCACCACGAACTTCGACCCCCACGACCCACGTCGTGACCACGGTCGGCACAACCACAAGGAGTAAGACATGGCACGCGTCAAGCGTTCTGTGAACGCGCAGAAGAAGCGCCGCGAGATCCTCGAGCAGGCCTCGGGCTACCGCGGCCAGCGCTCGCGTCTGTACCGCAAGGCCAAGGAGCAGGTCCTCCACTCGATGACCTACTCCTACAACGATCGCCGCAAGAAGAAGGGCGACTTCCGTCAGCTGTGGATCCAGCGCATCAACGCTGCCTGCCGCGCCGACGGCATCACCTACAACCGTTTCATCAACGGTCTGAAGAATGCCGGCGTTGAGGTCGACCGCAAGATGATGGCCGAGCTGGCCGTCAACGACCCCAAGGCCTTCTCCGCCCTGGTCGAGGTCGCCAAGGCCAACCAGAGCCAGGCCGCTGCCTGATCCAGGCACCATGGCAATCGACGGCGGGCCGTCCCCACTGCGGGGGCGGCCCGCCGTCGTGTTCTGGCCGGTGCGCGGCTGCGCGACGCCTGCGTTAGTGTGCAGGCCATGAACAACACCCGGTCCGAGCCCCTTCCGCTGATCTCCCGCGGCCAGCAGCGCTCGGCCCGTCGTCTGCTCGCTCGTCGGGAACGCGACGAGCAGGGGCTCTTCCTGGCCGAGGGGGCCCAAGCGGTGCGGGAGGCCTTGCGTCGCCCGGACCTGGTCGAGGCGGTGATCGTCGACGACGTCGAGGCCCATGCCGACCTGCTGGCCATGGCCGATGAGCAGATCTGCTGGCGGGCGCATCCCGACGACATGTTCCAGCTCAGTGACACCGTCACGCCCCAGGGTGTGGTCGCCATCTGTCGCCAGCAGCTGGCCAGTCTGGACGACGTGATCCGGCCCAAGCTCGTGGTGGTCTGTGCCCAGGTGCGCGACCCGGGCAATGCGGGGACGGTGATCCGGTGTGCGGATGCCTTCGGCGCCGATGCGGTGATCTTCACCAAGGGTTCGGTGGAGGTCTTCAACCCCAAGACGGTGCGGGCGACCGTCGGCAGCATCTTCCATCTGCCGATCGTGGTGGGCGTCGAGATCGGCGACGCGGTCACCTGGCTCCACCAGCAGGGCGTGCAGGTCTTCGCGGCCGATGGCGGAGGTGTGCACCTGGACGAGATCGGTGACGAACTTGCCCAGCCGACTGCCTGGATCATGGGCAATGAGGCCTGGGGCCTGCCCGAGAGGGAGCGCAGCCTGGCCGACAAGGTGGTGGGGGTGCCCATGTGGGGCCAGGCGGAGAGCCTGAACCTGTCGACCGCCGCGGCCGTGTGCCTCTATGCCACTGCCAGCGCCCAGCGCAGCAAGCACTGATCCACCGCATGCCGGGAGAGCGTGGAAGCCTTCGGGCCGGACTGCCGGTCACTGGTAGTCTCGGCTCCATGGTGGGACGTCGATTTCTGAGCCCCCGGCCGGGTGACGGTCGCGGGGAGGCTCATCGGTGTCACGACGCCGGATAGTCCGCGAAGTCCTTGGTCGGGGGTGTCGCCCCGATGCCAGACCCCGGGCACGTGTGTGCCCGATCCCCACGAGAAGAGGAGCCCATGAGCGGCCCGAACACGAATTATGACCCGGTTCAGGTGACCCCCTTGAAGGCCGAGCAAGTGGAGCGGATGGTGGCCGACGCACTG
Organism: Luteococcus struthionis; assembly: GCF_048595755.1. Taxonomy (GTDB): domain Bacteria; phylum Actinomycetota; class Actinomycetes; order Propionibacteriales; family Propionibacteriaceae; genus Luteococcus. The sequence continues at coordinate 19,317 of NZ_CP184360.1, read as the reverse complement.
GCCGCGATCGAGGCGGCCGGCACCACCGCGGAGCTGAAGCAGGCCCGCATCGAGCACAACGGTGACCGTTCGCCGATCGCACTGGCCAACCGGGAGATCGGCGCGCTGCCGCCGCAGGCCCGCAAGGAGGCCGGGGCCCGAGTCGGCAAGGCCCGCGGCGCCATCAACCAGGCCGTCGCCGCCAAGGAGAAGGTGCTGGCTGCCGCCGAGCTGGAGGCTCAGCTGGCCAGCGAGACCGTCGACATGACCCTGCCCGTGGTGCAGCACCCGGTGGGGGCCCTGCACCCGGTCACCGCCCTGATGGACAAGATGGCCGACGTCTTCGTCGGCATGGGCTGGGAGGTCGTCGAGGGACCGGAGGCCGAGGCCGAGTGGTACAACTTCGACGCCCTCAACCTGCACCCCGAGCACCCCGCCCGCGCCCTGCAGGACACGCTGTGGATCGACCCGGTCGAGAATGGTGCCCTGCTGCGCACCGCCACCAGCCCGGTGCAGATCCGCACCCTGCTGGAACGCGATCTGCCTGTCTACATCGTCAGCCCCGGCAAGGTCTTCCGTGCCGATGAGTACGACGCCACCCACCTGCCGGTCTTCCACCAGATCGAGGGCCTGTGCGTTGACAAGGGCATCTCGATGGCCCACCTCAAGGGCACGCTGGACGCCTTCGCCAAGGCGATGTTCGGTGACGACATCCGCACCCGGATGCGCCCCCACTACTTCCCCTTCACCGAGCCCAGCGCCGAGGTGGACGTGGAGTGCTTCGTCTGCCGCGGTGAGAGCGTCGGCAACCCGTCACGCCCGTGCCGCACCTGTCGTAGCGAGGGGTGGATCGAATGGGGCGGTTGCGGCGTGGTCAACCCGCGCGTGCTGGCCGCCTGTGGCATCGACACCGAGGTCTACTCCGGCTTCGCCTTCGGCATGGGCGTCGACCGCAGCGTCATGACACGCAACCAGGCCCCCGACCTGCGCGACTTCGTCGAGGGTGACATCCGATTCAGCCGTTCCTTGATGGGAGGAGCCCGATGAAGGCCCCCGTTTCCTGGCTCCGTGAACTCGTGACCCTGCCCGACGAGGTCACCACCGCGGAGCTCGCCTCAGCCCTGACCCGCGCCGGACTCAATGTCGAGCGCATCGAGACCATCGGCGGCGACGTCAGCGGCCCGGTCGTGGTGGGCCGCGTGCTGCACTTCACCCCCGAGAAGCAGAAGAACGGCAAGACCATCAACTGGTGCCGCGTCGACGTGGGTCCCGAGCACAACGGGCCCGAGGCCACCGCCGAGGACGGCAGCACCATCCCCGCCGGCCGCGGCATCGTGTGCGGCGCCCACAACTTCTCCGAAGGCGACCTGGTGGTCGTCGCGCTGCCCGGGTCGGTGCTTCCGGGCGACTTCGCGATCGCGGCGCGCAAGACCTACGGGCACGTCTCCGACGGCATGATGTGTGCCGCCGACGAGCTGGGTCTGGGCGGTGACCACGACGGCATCATCGTGCTGCCGGAGGCCATCGAGGGCGCCCCGGTGACGCCGGGCATGGCGGCCCTGCCCCTGCTGGGCGGGGGCGACGAGGTGCTGGAGGTGGACGTCACCCCCGACATCGGCTACTGCCTCAGCCTGCGCGGTCTGGCACGGGAGGCCGGCCAGGCCTTCGGCGTGCGGCTGGCAGACCCCTACGCGCTGGCGATGCCCGAACCGCGTTCGGCGGGGCATCCGGTACGGATCGAGACCCCCAACTGCACCAGCTTCGTCGCCTTGGGTGTGACGGGTGTGGATCCGACTGCGCCGAGCCCGCAGTGGATGGTGCAGCGCCTGGAGCGCAGCGGCATGCGTTCAATCTCCCTGCCGGTGGACGTCACCAACTACGTCATGCTCGAGTCAGGCCAGCCCCTGCACGCCTATGACGCCGACCGTCTCCAGGACGCGATCGTGGTCCGCCAGGCCAGCGTCGGCGAGACCCTGGTCACGCTGGACGATGCCAAGCGCACCCTGTGCGAGGACGACATGGTGATCGCCGACGGTTCCGGCCCGATCGGTCTGGCCGGCGTGATGGGTGGCGAAGCCACCGAGGTGAACGAGCAGACCACCAACATCGTGCTGGAGGCTGCGCACTTCGACCCGTTGGCGATCGGGCGGGCCCATCGTCGCCACAAGCTGCCCAGCGAGGCCTCCCGCCGCTTCGAGCGCGGCGTGGATCCCGCTCTGGGGTACGCCGCCGCCCGGCGCGCGGCCGAGCTGCTGGCCGAATTCGGCGGCGGCCAGCTGGCTCAGGGCGAGACCATCGTCGGTGAGGTGCCGGCCATGCCGCAGCAGCGGATGAGCGCCGACCTTCCGGCCCGCATCCTGGGGACCCAGACCAGCCGTGAGCAGGTCATCGACATCCTCACGGCCTCGGGCGTCAACGTCACGGCCATGGGCGACAGCCTGACTCTGGTTCCGCCCACCTGGCGTCCCGACCTGGTGGACCCCTACGACTATGTGGAGGAGGTTGGTCGCAAGATCGGCCTGGACACCATCGAGGGCATCGTGCCGCAGGCCCCCGTCGGCCGTGGCCTCACCCCGGAGCAGCAGGGGCGTCGTGCCGTGCTCCGCGCGGTGGCACAGCTGGGCTTCGTCGAGCTGATCAGCCTGCCCTTCGTGGCCGAGTCCGACGTGCACAAGATCGCCCCGCAGGACGACGACCCGCGCCGTGCGCTGGTGAGGCTCGCCAATCCCCTGGACGACACCCACGCACACCTGCGTCCCAGCCTGCTGCCCGGCCTCTTCCAGGCCGTTGCCCGCAACACTTCGCGCAGCCAGGACGACCTGGCGCTGTTCGAGTGCGGGCGCGTCTTCCTCAAGGGCGAGTCCGTCCAGGCCCCACGTCCGAGCGTGGCGGGGCGGCCCACCGACGAGGAGATCGCCGCGCTGGAGGCGGCCCTGCCGGAGCAGCCGCGGATGCTGGCCGGCATCGTCACGGGCAACTGGACGGGAGCCAGCTGGAATGCCCCGGCCGTTCCCGCCGACTGGACCCATGTGGTGGCGCTGGCCGAGACGGCCGCCCAGGTACTGGGGGTGACCATCAGCCGGCGCAATGCCCAGATCACCCCGTGGCACCCCGGCCGCTGCGCCGAATTGTTGGTGGACGGCGAGGTCTTCGGCGTGGTGGGCGAACTGCACCCGCAGACCATCAAGGACTTCGGGCTGCCGGCGCGGGCCTGCGCGGTGGAGCTGGACCTCGACCAGCTGCTGTCCAGGGCGCCTGGTTCCGGCACGATCAGCGCCCTGTCCAGCTACCCCTTGGCCAAGGAGGACGTGGCGCTGGTGGTGGACGAGTCGGTGCCCTCCGAGGACCTGCGCCAGGCCCTGGTGGAGGGAGCCGGTGAGCTGCTGGAGAGCTGTCACCTGTTCGACATCTACCGTGGCCCGCAGGTGGGGGAGGGCAAGAAGTCCCTTGCCTATGCCCTGCACTTCCGAGGCGCCGACAAGACGCTGAAGGACACCGAGGCGGCAGCTGCCCGCGATGCCGCGGTGAAGCTCGCCGCGGAGCGCTTCCAGGCGGCACTCAGGCAGTGACGCACGCCCGGCGGGCACGACCCCTCGACAGGCTCGGGGGTCGTGTCCGGTGGCCGAGCTCGGGGCGTGTCAGGTGGCCGAGCCTGTCGAGGCCGGTCTCCCATGGGGATGCCGCCTCGACCGGCTCGGGTGGCTCGCCGTCTGCTGCTTTGTCAGGCGTTGGGCGCCAGTTCGGTTCCCGCGCCGCGACGGCGGATCGGCACCTGCGCATGCTCGAGCCCTTGCTGCGCGCCCTCGTCCTCGTGTCCCTCGACGACGAAGCCCGCGACGGCGAGCATCTGCAGGTCGTCCTGCCCGGCCTGGCCCTCGCTGGTGAGATAGTCACCCAGGAAGATCGAGTTCACCGCTTCCAGCGCGAGCGGTTGCAGGCTGCGCAGGTGCTGTTCGCGTCCCGCTGCGGCTCGGACCTCGGTGTCGGGATGCACCAGGCGGACCATGGCCAGGATCCGCAGACATTCCAGCGGTTGCAGCGTCCGCTGGCCCTCGAGGGGAGTTCCCTCGAAGGGCAGCAGGAAGTTCACCGGAACCGAGTCGACCCCCATGGCTCGAAGCGCGAAGACGGCCTCCACGAGCTGTTCGTGGCTCTCACCCATGCCGGCGATCAGGCCGGAGCACGGGGACAGGCCGGCGCCCTTGACCGTGTCGATGTTGTCGGTGCGGTCCTGGTAGGTGTGGGTGGTGCAGATGTCGGTGTAGTGGCTCTCGGCGGTGTTGATGTTGTGGTTGTAGGCGTCGGCCCCGGCAGCCCGCAGTCTGGCCGCCTGTTCGTCGGTGACGAAGCCGAGGCAGGCGCAGACCTCGACCTCGGGATGGGAACTCTTGATGTTCTCGATCATCCCGGCCACCTTGTCGGTCTCCCGGTTGGAGGGCCCGGTGCCGGAGGCCACCATGCAGACCCGCTTGACGCCGCTGGCCAGCCCGGCGGCGACGACGTCCTCGACCTGTTCGTCCTTGAGCCAGGTGTACTTGAGGATGTCGGCCTGGCCTCCGAGCCGCTGGGAACAGTAGCCACAGTCCTCGGCGCAGATGCCGCTCTTGAGGTTCACGAGGTAGTTCAGCTTGACCCGGTTGCCGAAGTACTTGCGGCGCACCTGGCTGGCGGCGTTCACCAGCGCAAGGACTTCTTCGTCGGGGCAGCGCAGGATCTCCAGCGCCTGTTCCGGAGTGATCGACTCGCCGGCGAGGGCGGTCTGGGTCATGAGATCGAGGTCCACGTCTTCTCCTGAGTGGGTGGGGGATGCAGGCAGCGGCGCCCGCACCCAATTGAATGGTGTTCAATTCATGGGTACACGGTAGCGTGTGTGGTTCCAGTCAGGTGTGGTCACGGCAAGGAGATGGTTCATGGCGCTCGATCGCGACGAGGTGATCGACGCCGCGGTGCGCATCCTCGACGAGTACGGCATGGCCGATCTGTCGATGCGGCGCCTGGCGGATTCCCTGGGGGTGAAGGCCGGTGCCCTCTACTGGCATGTGGCGAACAAGCAGAGCCTGCTGGCGGCCGTCGCGGACCGGATCCTGAGGGAGGTGCCCGACGTCGAGGTGTCGGATGTCGAGATTCCCGAGGTCGAGTCCACGCCGTCCGAGGCGGAGGCGCTGGCTGGCTGGGCCGTTGGACTGCGCCAGGTGCTCTTGCGGCACAGGGATTCCGCGGATCTGGTGGCCACCGGCCTGGCGAGCGGTCTGTGTGAGGGCGACCCGCTGGCTGGGGTGCGGGCGCTCCTCGAGCCCGTGGTTGGGGCGGATGCCGCCCGTCGGGGTTCGCGAGCCCTCTTGCACCTGGTGCTGGGGCACGTGGCCGAGGAGCAGAATCTGCAGATCTTCGCGCAGCTGGGCAGTGGTGCGGCGGTGGACCCCGTGGAGCAGGGGTTGGCCTTCGAGCATGGCATCGGTGCGCTGATCAGCGGGTTGCTTCGCTGAACGATTTTGGGTCAGCTTCGCGGAACACGAAGGAATAGTTATTCCAACTGTGGCATAGTTATGCCTATGACGTTCACTGTGGCAGTCGCCGGATGCACCGGCTACGCCGGCGGAGAGGTGCTGCGCCTCCTGCTCGGCCATCCCGAGATCACCATCGGCAATCTCACCGCGGGCTCCAGCGCCGGATCCCGTCTGGGGGAGCACCAGCCCCACCTGGTGCCGCTGGCCGAGCGAGAGGTGCTGCCCACCACGGCCGAGAACCTGGCCGGTCACGACGTCGTCTTCCTGGCCCTGCCGCACGGGACCTCGGGGCCCGTCGCCGAGCAGATCGCTGCGCAGCCGGGTGGTGAGAAGGTGCTGGTCATCGACTGCGGCGCCGACTTCCGGTTGGAGTCCCCCGAGCAGTGGACCAAGTACTACAAGTCCGAGCACGCTGGGACGTGGCCCTACGGCCTGCCGGAGATGCCCGGCCAGCGGGAACTGTTGAGGGACACCAAGCGGATCGCGGTGCCCGGGTGTTACCCGACCACCACCACCCTCACCCTGCTGCCGGCACTGACCCATGGTCTGGTCGACGGCCACGACGTCGTCGTTGCTGCGGCCTCCGGCTCGTCTGGCGCCGGCAAGGCCCCCAAGCCCAACCTGCTCGGAGCCGAACTCTTCGGTTCGGCCAGCGCCTACGGCGTCGGGGGAGTGCACCGGCACGTCCCGGAGCTGTTGCAGAACTTCGGCAAGCTCGGTGCCACCGACCCGAGCGTCAGCTTCACTCCGCTGCTGGTGCCGATGGCACGCGGAATCCTCGCCGTGGTCACCGCGCCGGTGAAGCCGGGCGTCACGGCCGAGCAGATCCACTCCGCCTATGTCGAGGCCTATGCCGAGGAGCACTTCGTCCAGGTGCTGCCCCAAGGGCAGTGGCCACAAAGCCAGCACATCGTCGGCAGCAATGCCGTGCACGTCAACGCCACCCTCGACGCCGACGCCGGACGGTTGGTGGCCGTTGGCACCCTGGACAACCTCTGCAAGGGCACTGCTGGTGGAGCCATCCAGTCCATGAACATCGCCCTGGGGCTCGACGAGGCCACCGGGCTCACCACGATCGGAGTCGCACCGTGACCAGCCTTCCGCAGCACCTTGGTGACGAGGCACTCGCCGCCATCCCCGTCGACCGCTCCGGCAGCATCACCACGCCCAAGGGCTTCCGGGCCACCGGACTGGCCGCCGGAATCAAGGCCAGTGGCAAGCCCGATCTGGCGCTGGTGGTCAATGACGGTCCGCTGCAGGATGCTGCGGCCGTCTTCACCAGCAACCGAATCTTCGCGGCCCCCGTGCAGTGGAGCCGCGACGCCTGTGCCGACGGCGTGCTCAAGGCCGTGGTGCTGAACTCCGGTGGCGCGAATGCCTGCACCGGCAAGGACGGGTTGGCCGACTCGGTGAAGACGGCGGTCCAGGTGGCGGCGGGGATCGACTGCGTCGTCAAGGACGTGGCGGTGTGCTCCACCGGTCTGATCGGGGTCCGCCTGCCCATGGACAAGCTGCTGCCCGGGGTCGACCAGGCCGTGGAGAAGCTCTCGGTGCAGGGCGGCGCCGATGCCGCCCAGGCCATCATGACCACCGACACGGTGCGCAAGATGGCCTCGTACACCAGCCCGGACGGGTGGAGCATCGGCGGCATCGCCAAGGGCGCGGGCATGCTGGCGCCGGCACTGGCAACCATGCTGGTCGTGATCACCACGGATGCCGACGTCAAGCCGCTGGTGCTGGACACTGTCCTCAAGCAGGCCACCAGCGTCTCCTTCGACCGGGTCGACTCCGACGGCTGCCAGTCCACCAACGACTCGGTCATCCTGATGTCCTCAGGTGCCAGCGGCTTCGCACCGCAACCCGACGAGTTCGCCACCGCCCTGGCGGCCCTCTGCCGTGACCTTGGCCTGCAGCTGCTCGCCGACGCCGAAGGCTCCGCCCATGACGTTGCGATCACCGTCAAGGGGGCCGCGAGCCTCGACGATGCGCTCGAGGTCGCCCGCTCGATCGCGCGCAACAACCTGTTCAAGTGCGCCATCTTCGGCAATGACCCCAACTGGGGCCGCGTCCTGGCCGCCGCGGGCACCACGAGGGCCGCCTTCGAGCCGGAGAACCTGGACGTGTTCTTCAACGGTGTCTGCGTCTACCGACAGGGCGCCATCGGTGAGGACCGCAGTCTGGTGGACCTGTCCGACCGACAGGTGGACGTCACCATCGACCTCAACCACGGTGCGCACCAGGCCACCGTGTGGACCAATGACCTGACGTACGACTACGTCAAGGAGAACGCGGAGTACTCGTCATGACCCTGGCTCGAAAGCACGACGTCGACGCGCTGGTCTCCAAGGCCTCCATCCTGATCGAGGCGCTTCCCTGGCTGGCGCAGTATGCCGGCAAGGTCATGGTGATCAAGTACGGCGGCAATGCCATGATCAACGAGGAGCTCAAGCACGCCTTCGCCGAGGACATCGTCTTCCTGCGTCGCTGCGGGGTGCGCCCCGTCGTGGTGCACGGCGGCGGGCCGCAGATCTCGTCGATGCTCAAGCGGCTCGACATCAACAGCGAATTCCGTGGCGGTTTCCGCGTCACGACGCCCGAGGCCATGGACGTGGTCCGCATGGTGCTGGTGGGCCAGGTGGGTCGCGAGCTGGTGGGATTGATCAACCAGCACGGTCCCTTCGCCGTCGGAATGTCCGGCGAGGACGGGGGACTGTTCACCGCCAAGCGTCGCGGCACCGTCGTCGACGGAGAAGATGTTGATCTTGGTCTGGTGGGTGACGTGGCCAAGGTCAACCCTGACGCCGTGCTCGACCTGATCGAGGCCGGACGTATCCCGGTGGTCGCCACCGTCGCTCCCGACAAGGACGGCGCGGTGCACAACGTGAACGCGGACACCGCCGCTGCTGCGCTGGCAGCCGCCCTGAAGGCCGAGCGGCTGGTCATGCTGACCGACGTCGAGGGCCTCTACGCCGACTGGCCCGACCAGGACTCGATCATCACCCAGATCACGGCCAGTGAACTGCACGAGATGCTCCCCAGCCTGGAGTCCGGCATGCGACCCAAGATGGAGGCCTGCCTTCGGGCCGTGCAGGGCAAGGTGCCCCGCGCCACCGTGATCGACGGGCGCGTCCAGCACAGCCTCCTGTTGGAGGTCTTCACCAATGACGGCCTGGGGACGATGGTGGTCGCCGACCCCGGCAAGAAGGACCAGAAATGAACCAGCCCGAACACACTGGCAACCCCGAACACACGGACAAGGCTGGCGGTCAGGCCGAACTGATTGGCCGCTACGGCGACGTGATGATGAACACCTTCGGCGCGCCCAAGCGCGTCTTCGTCCGAGGCGAGGGAGTCCACGTCTGGGATGCCGACGGCAGGCGCTACCTCGACCTGTTGAGTGGCATCGCCGTCAACGCCCTCGGCCAAGCCCATCCGGCGGTCCTGTCGGCCATCACCAGCCAGCTGTCGACCCTGGGTCACGTCTCCAACTTCTTCGCGACGCCCGCCCAGATCGCCCTGGCCGAGAAGCTGGCCGCCATCGTGACGGTGAACTCGCCGGAGCTCGCGGCCAAGGTCTTCTTCACCAATTCGGGCAGCGAGGCCAATGAGGCGGCCTTCAAGGCCACCCGCCTGACCGGGCGCACCAAGATCATCGCGATGGAGGGTTCCTTCCACGGCCGCACGATGGGTGCGTTGGCCATCACCTCCAGCGAGAAGTACCGCAAGCCCTTCGAACCGCTGCCCGGTGAGGTCACCTTCGTGCCCTACGGCGACGTCGAGGCGCTGCGCGCCGCCGTCGACGAGACGGTCGCCGCCGTCGTCCTGGAGCCCGTCCAGGGCGAGAACGGGGTCATTCCCGCCCCCGGCGGCTACCTGGCCGCAGCCCGTGAGATCACCACCCAGCAGGGGGCCCTGCTGTGGATCGACGAGGTGCAGACCGGCATGGGGCGCTGCGGCAGTTGGCTGGCGCACACCCCGAGTGGGATCACCGCAGACCTCGTGACCATGGCCAAGGGACTGGGCAATGGTTTCCCCATCGGTGCCTGCATCGCCACGGGGCCGGCAGCCGACCTGTTCACCCCCGGATCCCACGGCACCACCTTCGGTGGAAACCCCGTCGCTGCGGCCGCCGGGCTGGCGGTCTTCGACGTGATCGAGTCCGAGGGTCTGCTGGAGCACGTGACCCAGCTGGGGGAGCGCCTCGCCGAGCAGGTGATGGCCCTGGGGCACCCAGCCATCAAGCAGGTGCGAGGCCAGGGACTGCTGCGCGGCATCGTGCTGTCGGACGCTCGCGCCGCGGCCACCCATGACGCCTTGCTGGAGGCCGGTTTCATCACCAATGCCCCGCGGCCCGACGTGCTGCGCATCGCCCCTGCGCTGGTGACCACGGCGGAGCAGCTCGACAGCTTCGTCGCGGCCCTGCCCACCGCGCTGGAGGCTGCCGCCCCACGGGGGGCCCAGGGATGACCAGCCGCGCCAGTCGACAGGCCCGCATCCTCGCACTGGTGGAGTCCCGTGAGGTTTCCAGCCAGAGCGAGCTGGCCGAGCTGCTGGCCGCCGAGGACATCTCGGTGAGCCAGGGGACGCTGAGCAAGGACCTGTTGGAGATCGGCGCGGTCCGTATCCGTGGCTCGAAGGGCAATCTCGTCTACGCAGCGCCGGGCGCCGACACCGCCCCGGATGCGGGGGGCTTGGAAGCCAGGCTGGCACGCCTGACCCAGGAGGTGCTGCTGGGGGCCGACGCGTCGGCCAACATGGTGGTTCTGCGTACCCCGCCGGGCGCCGCGCAGTACCTGGCATCGGCAATCGACAAGGTGGCCTGGAGCGAGATCATGGGAACCATCGCCGGCGACGACACGGTGCTGCTGGTCACCCGCGATCCACGGGGCGGGGAGAGCTTGGCCGCCCGTTTCATGGAGATGGGTGGCGGCACCCCCGCCTGACCGCGCCGAGCCACGGTCCGCCCCGGCCCGGCGGGCCGATCATCGCTACGATCAACCGAGAACCGAACCAGAGGAGAACTCGTGAACAGCAAGCAAGAAGGCCACGCCGAGGGAATGCTCTGGGGAGGTCGCTTTGCCGGAGGGCCGGCCGAGGCGATGTTCGCACTGAGCAAGTCGACGCAGTTCGACTGGCGGCTGGCCCGTCATGACCTGGCGGGCTCGGTGGCGCACGCGCACGCACTGCAGCGCGCCGGGCTGTTGACCGAGCAGGAGCACAGCGACCTGGTGGCGGGGATCGCGAAGCTCGACCAGATGGTGGTCAGCGGGGAGTTCGGGCCCGCGCCCAGCGACGAGGACGTGCATGGCGCCCTGGAGCGTGGCCTGATCGAGGTGGTCGGCCCCGAACTGGGAGGTCGTCTCCGCGCGGGTCGCTCACGCAATGACCAGATCGCCACCCTGGTCCGCAGCTATCTTCGCGAGGAATTGCGCACCATCGCCGGTGAGGTGGCCGAGGTGGTGCAGGCCTTGCACTCCCAGGCCACCCGGCACCTGGGTGACCCGATGCCGGGGCGCACCCACCTGCAGTCCGCCCAGCCGGTGCTGCTGTCGCACCACCTCCTGGCCCATGCCTGGCCGCTGCTGCGTGACATCGATCGGATCACCGACCTGGATCGTCGGCTTGCGGTCTCGCCCTATGGTTCGGCTGCCCTGGCAGGAACCTCCCTGGGGCTCGACCCACAGGCGGTTGCCCAGGACCTGGGTTTCGACTCCTCGGTGCCGAATTCCATCGACGGAACCGCTGCTCGCGACCTGGTGGCGGAGGCAGCGTGGGTGCTGGCGCAGATCAGCGTCGACCTGTCCCGCGTGAGCGAAGAGGTCATCCTGTGGGCGACGGTCGAGTTTGGCTTCGCCCAGCTCGACGACGCCTGGTCGACCGGCTCGTCGATCATGCCGCAGAAGAAGAATCCCGACGTGGCCGAGCTGGCGCGGGGCAAGGCCGGCCGCCTGGTGGGCAATCTTGCCGGTCTGATGACCACCTTCAAGGGTCTTCCGTTGGCCTACAACCGTGACCTGCAGGAAGACAAGGAACCTCTGTTCGACGGGCTGGACCAGTTGCACATGCTGTTGCCTGCCATGGCGGGCATGATCGGGACGCTGCGCTTCCAGAGCGAGCGCATGGCCGAGCGTGCGCCGCAGGGCTTCAGCCTGGCCACCGACGTTGCCGACTGGCTGGTTCGCCAACGCGTGCCCTTCGCCCTGGCGCATGACATCTCGGGCAAGGCCGTGCAGTACTGCGAGGCGCGCCAGATCGAACTGTTCGACCTGACCGCCGATGACCTGCCCAGGATCGACGAACACCTGGGCGCAGAGGTGCTCGAGGTGCTGAGCGTGAGCGGCTCGATCAATGCCCGCGATGGACGCGGCGGCACCGCCGAATCGGCGGTGCGCAGCCAGCTCCTGGAATGCAGTACCGTCCTGGCCCAGCTCCAGGAGCGTCTGGCCGGGTGGGAACCGGTCCGGGCCTCCTGAGGCCGACGTGACGGCGGCCCTGCGGGCAGCACGAGGAAAGGTCCATTAGGGTGGAGCGCGTGAATGCCGTACTGGATGAACTGAAGTGGCGGGGACTGGTGTACCAGTCCACTGACGAGGCCGCTCTTGCCGAGCACCTCGACCAGGGACCGATCACCGGTTATGTCGGCTTCGATCCGTCGGCACCCAGCATCCACTTCGGCAACCTGGTGCAGTTGATGGTCTGGCGTCGACTGCAGAATGCCGGCCACAAGCCGCTGCTGCTGGTGGGCGGTGCCACCGGCCTGATCGGTGACCCACGCATGTCGAGCGAGCGCAACCTCAATCCCAAGGAGGTCGTGGAGCAGTGGGTCGAGCGGATCCGTTCCCAGGTCAGCGGCTTCGTGAGCTTCGAGGGCTCCAATGCCGCCGAGGTCGTCAACAACTACGACTGGACCAAGGACCTCTCGACGCTGGACTTCCTGCGTGACGTCGGCAAGTACTTCAGCGTCAACCGGATGCTTGCCCGGGACGTGGTGGCCAGCCGCCTGGAGTCGGGGATCAGCTACACCGAGTTCAGCTACATCCTGTTGCAGTCCCTGGACTACCGCGAGCTCTTCCGCACCAAGAACTGCACGTTGCAGACGGGCGCCTCCGACCAGTGGGGCAACATCTCCTCGGGTGTCGAGCTCATTCGTCGCAGTGAGGGGGCCAAGGTGCATGGCCTGTGCACCCCGCTGCTGACCAAGGCCGACGGAACCAAGTTCGGCAAGACCGAGTCCGGAACCGTCTGGTTGGACCCCGAGATGACTTCGCCCTACGCCTTCCATCAGTTCTTCCTGAACGCGGAGGATGCGAAGGTCATCGACTACCTCAAGGTCTTCAGTGACCGGGACCGCGACGAGATCGAACATCTCGACCACCTGACGCAGACCGAACCCTTCCGCCGCGCCGCGCAGAAGGCTCTCGCCGATGACATCACTGACCTGGTCCACTCGGTTGCCGAACGCGAAGCGGCGGTGGCTGCCGCCCAGGCCGCCTTCGGCAGGGGAGAGTTGCGAGAGCTTCCTGCCTCGACGGTGCAGGCATTGATGAAGGAGATCGGGGCCGTCACCTGCGAGGGGCCGGAATTGCCGACGATCGTCGACGCGATGGCGCTCGCCGGCGTCGTGGCCTCGAAGTCCGCCGCTCGCCGTGCGGTCGACGAGGGGGGTGCCTACCTGAACAACGAGAAGGTTACCGATCCCGACCGCCGCATCAGCTCCGAGGACCTGTTGGCTGACGGCTATGTATTGCTGCGACGGGGCAAGAAGACGGTGGGCGGTCTGCAGATCGGTGGTTGAGCCACCCCGCTGCGCTACCGCGGGAGCCCTGACGGGGGATTGACAAGCCATTTCGGGCTGTGGTGGAACTTACCGCAGCCCGAACTTGCATTCTCGGCAGGTACTGCCTAATGTATTCCAAGCCTCGTCGGAGAGACGCGGAACCGGAGCCCCAGGGCAAAGGAGCCGCGAACCCACGGGTTCCACCTCACACACACCGACTGGACGCGATGCGTCCGGCTCGAGCGCGGCGTGAGGGGGAGGCCAGACAAGGATTTGACCTTGGAAGGCCGAATGAATAAAGTAGTTCGAGTCGCCAAAACGGCGGCAAGTTCTACAGGGGAGAGCCCAGGACGCAAGAGATTGTGTTCATGATCTTCCCAAGGCCAACGAAATCTCGATTCGACAAGGATCGTTCGAAGGTCTAGAGTAGATCAGGCCGCTTCGAGCGGCAGGGGAAGCTCCTCGGAGTGGAACCGGATCTGCCGAGCAGGTTCAGCTTGACGCTGAAATGCAAAGCAGGTAAGTTTGATCGAGTCGCCCCAAGCGGATCTCACCTGGTGGTGGGTGGTGTGCGGGTCGCGCCCGGATCTTGAGAACTCAACAGCGTGTCTAAAGTCAATGCCTTATTTTTCCCGTGCCATTGATTGGATGTCTGCCGTCTTTGTGGTGGTGGGTGTTTGGTTGGTGGTTGGGTTTCTTTGAGTATGATTATTGATTGGAATGCCAGTTTTTGGTGTTCTTTGTCAGTGGTTGGATTCATTGTTGATTGACGACGTTCCTGCCTGCTTTGTGTGGGTGGGTGTCGATATTTTTCAACGGAGAGTTTGATCCTGGCTCAGGACGAACGCTGGCGGCGTGCTTAACACATGCAAGTCGAACGGTAAGGCCCTTCGGGGTACACGAGTGGCGAACGGGTGAGTAACACGTGAGTAACCTGCCCCAGTCTCTGGGATAACCGCCGGAAACGGTGGCTAATACTGGATATTCAGTGCCTGCCGCATGGTGGGTGTTGGAAAGCTCTGGCGGATTGGGATGGACTCGCGGCCTATCAGCTTGTTGGTGAGGTAATGGCTCACCAAGGCTTCGACGGGTAGCCGGCCTGAGAGGGCGACCGGCCACATTGGGACTGAGATACGGCCCAAACTCCTACGGGAGGCAGCAGTGGGGAATATTGCACAATGGGCGCAAGCCTGATGCAGCAACGCCGCGTGCGGGATGACGGCCTTCGGGTTGTAAACCGCTTTCAGCAGGGACGAAGCTTTTGTGACGGTACCTGCAGAAGAAGCACCGGCCAACTACGTGCCAGCAGCCGCGGTGATACGTAGGGTGCGAGCGTTGTCCGGAATTATTGGGCGTAAAGAGCTTGTAGGCGGTTAGTCGCGTCGAAAGTGAAAACTCAGGGCTTAACTCTGAGCCTGCTTTCGATACGGGCTGACTAGAGGAAGTTAGGGGAGAACGGAATTCCTGGTGGAGCGGTGGAATGCGCAGATATCAGGAGGAACACCGGTGGCGAAGGCGGTTCTCTGGGACTTTCCTGACGCTGAGAAGCGAAAGCGTGGGGAGCAAACAGGCTTAGATACCCTGGTAGTCCACGCCGTAAACGGTGGGTACTAGGTGTGGGTCACATTCCACGTGATCCGTGCCGCAGCTAACGCATTAAGTACCCCGCCTGGGGAGTACGGCCGCAAGGCTAAAACTCAAAGGAATTGACGGGGCCCCGCACAAGCGGCGGAGCATGCGGATTAATTCGATGCAACGCGAAGAACCTTACCTGGGTTTGACATGTACTGGAAACACTCAGAGATGGGTGCCCCTTTTTGGTCGGTACACAGGTGGTGCATGGCTGTCGTCAGCTCGTGTCGTGAGATGTTGGGTTAAGTCCCGCAACGAGCGCAACCCTCGTCCAATGTTGCCAGCACGTTATGGTGGGGACTCATTGGAGACCGCCGGGGTCAACTCGGAGGAAGGTGGGGATGACGTCAAGTCATCATGCCCCTTATGTCCAGGGCTTCACGCATGCTACAATGGCCGGTACAATGGGCTGCGAGCCTGTAAGGGTGAGCGAATCCCAAAAAGCCGGTCTCAGTTCGGATTGGGGTCTGCAACTCGACCCCATGAAGTCGGAGTCGCTAGTAATCGCAGATCAGCAACGCTGCGGTGAATACGTTCCCGGGGCTTGTACACACCGCCCGTCAAGTCATGAAAGTCGGTAACACCCGAAGCCAGTGGCCCAACCCTTGTGGGGGGAGCTGTCGAAGGTGGGACTGGTAATTAGGACTAAGTCGTAACAAGGTAGCCGTACCGGAAGGTGCGGCTGGATCACCTCCTTTCTAAGGAGCTTGCACAATCCCCTTGGTGGGGTTGTCATTTCATCTGGTTCCACAACATGTGTTTGTGGCTGGGTGGCTCTGGTTTGTGGAACATTGACTGATGCACCTGATGTTTTGGAGTGTGTTGTGAGTACAGCCCCTGCTGTGGTGGGGGAGTGGAAAGTGGCATGGTCCGGGGTTGGGTGTGGCACGCTGTTGGGTCCTGAAGGGCTGGTCGCTTTGCGGCGGTCTTTCTGTCGGGCCACGAACTGATCGCCTGGTTGGTGTGAGGTTGTGGTGCCGCCCGTATTTTGAGAACTGCACAGTGGACGCGAGCATCTTTGTAGATTTTTACAAGCTACTAAGTGCGATCGGTGGATGCCTAGGCACCAAGAGCCGATGAAGGACGTTGTAACCTGCGATAAGCCATGGGGAGCTGGTAAACGAGCTGTGATCCGTGGATTTCCGAATAGGGAAACCTTGAAATGACCGGAGTCATGTCCGGCAACCTCTGCCTGAATGTATAGGGCAGTTGGAGGGAACGTGGGGAAGTGAAACATCTCAGTACCCATAGGAAGAGAAAACAACCGTGATTCCGTGAGTAGTGGCGAGCGAAAGCGGAAGAGGCCAAACCGTGTGTGTGTGAGAGCTGACAGGCGTTGCACATGCGGTGTTGTGGGGCCGCTTGGACCATACTGTCATGTGGTCGGCAAGTAAGAAATGATCGATGAAGTTGAGCTGTCTGGGAAGGCAGACCAGAGAGGGTAAGAGTCCCGTAGACGTAAGTTGATCACTTGTGAGCGTTACCCCAAGTAGTGCGGAACCCCTGAAATTCTGCATGAATCTGGCGGGACCACCCGTTAAGCCTAAATACTCCTTGGTGACCGATAGCGGACAAGTACCGTGAGGGAAAGGTGAAAAGTACCCCGGGAGGGGAGTGAAATAGTACCTGAAACCGATCGCATACAATCCGTCGGAGCCCTGCGGGGTGACGGCGTGCCTTTTGAAGAATGAGCCTGCGAGTTAGTGGTGTGTGGCGAGGTTAACCCGTGTGGGGAAGCCGTAGCGAAAGCGAGTCCGAACAGGGCGTTTGAGTCGCACGCTCTAGACCCGAAGCGTAGTGATCTATCCATGGCCAGGTTGAAGCGACGGTAAGACGTCGTGGAGGACCGAACTCACTTGGGTTGAAAACCGAGGAGATGAGCTGTGGATAGGGGTGAAAGGCCAATCAAACTACGTGATAGCTGGTTCTCCCCGAAATGCATTTAGGTGCAGCGTCGCGTGTTTCTTTCCGGAGGTAGAGCACTGGATGGTCTAGGGGGCCCAACAGCTTACCGAAATCAACCAAACTCCGAATGCCGGAAAGTGAGAGCGTGGCAGTGAGACTGCGGGCGATAAGGTTCGTAGTCGAGAGGGAAACAGCCCAGATCATCAGCTAAGGTCCCTAAGCGATAACTAAGTGGAAAAGGATGTGGAGTTGCGCAGACAACCAGGAGGTTGGCTTGGAAGCAGCCATCCTTGAAAGAGTGCGTAATAGCTCACTGGTCAAGTGATTCCGCGCCGACAATTTAGCGGGGCTCAAGTTATCCACCGAAGCTGTGGCACTCACACAATAACCTCCATTCGTGGCAGGTGTGTGGGTGGGTAGGGGAGCGTCGTGTGCGCGGTGAAGCGGCGGGGTGACCCAGTCGTGGAGAGCACACGAGTGAGAATGCAGGCATGAGTAGCGAATGACGGGTGAGAAACCCGTCCGCCGAATATCCAAGGGTTCCAGGGTCAAGCTAATCTGCCCTGGGTAAGTCGGGACCTAAGGCGAGGCCGACAGGCGTAGTCGATGGACAACGGGTTGATATTCCCGTACCGGCGAAACAACGTCCATGCTGAGGCGCATGATGCTAAGCACGCGAGCTGTCACGGATCCTTCGGGTGATGTGGTGGCGAGTCTGTGAACCAAGTGTGTAGTAGGCAAGCTGCGGAGGGACGCAAGAAGGTAGCTCATCCCGGGCGATGGTTGTCCCGGGCCAAGTGTGTAGGGTTGACGGTAGGCAAATCCGCCGTCTGTGTGCCTGAGACATGATGGGGAGTCCGACTGTGTCGGATGAGTGAGTGATCCTATGTTGCCTAGAAAAGCTTCGTGAGCGAGTTGTGAGCCGCCCGTACCCCAAACCGACTCAGGTGGATAGGTAGAGAATACCAAGGCGATCGAGAGAATCATGGTGAAGGAACTCGGCAAAATACCCCCGTAACTTCGGAATAAGGGGGACCTGATGCGTGAACCCACTTGCTGGGGGAAGCGTTGATGGTCGCAGAGACCAGGCCCAAGCGACTGTTTACTAAAAACATAGGTCCGTGCCAACTTGAAAGAGGACGTATACGGACTGACTCCTGCCCGGTGCTGGAAGGTTAAGGGGAACTGTTAGACGCTAGTCGAAGCGGTGAACTTAAGCCCCAGTAAACGGCGGTGGTAACTATAACCATCCTAAGGTAGCGAAATTCCTTGTCGGGTAAGTTCCGACCTGCACGAATGGAGTAACGATTTGGGCGCTGTCTCCACCATGAACTCGGCGAAATTGCATTACGAGTAAAGATGCTCGTTACGCGCAGTAGGACGGAAAGACCCCGGGACCTTTACTATAGTTTGGTATTGGTGTTCGGTACAGCTTGTGTAGGATAGGTGGGAGACTGTGAAGCGGCCACGCCAGTGGTTGTGGAGTCATCGTTGAAATACCACTCTGGCTGTTCTGGATATCTAACCTAGGACCATGATCTGGTTCAGGGACAGTGCCTGATGGGTAGTTTGACTGGGGCGGTCGCCTCCCAAAAGGTAACGGAGGCGCCCAAAGGTTCCCTCAGCCTGGTTGGCAATCAGGTGTTGAGTGTAAGTGCACAAGGGAGCTTGACTGTGAGAGGGACACCTCGAGCAGGGACGAAAGTCGGGACTAGTGATCTGACGGTGGCATGTGGACGCGCCGTCACTCAACGGATAAAAGGTACCCCGGGGATAACAGGCTGATCTTGCCCGAGCGCTCACAGCGACGGCATGGTTTGGCACCTCGATGTCGGCTCGTCGCATCCTGGGGCTGGAGTCGGTCCCAAGGGTTGGGCTGTTCGCCCATTAAAGCGGCACGCGAGCTGGGTTTAGAACGTCGTGAGACAGTTCGGTCCCTATCCACTGCGCGCGTAGGAATCTTGAGAAGTGCTGTCCTTAGTACGAGAGGACCGGGACGGACTAACCTCTGGTGTGCCAGTTGTCCTGCCAAGGGCACGGCTGGTTGGCTACGTTGGGAAGTGATAACCGCTGAAAGCATCTAAGCGGGAAGCACGCTTCAAGATGAGGGTTCCCACAGATTAATCTGGTAAGGCCCCCGGCAGACCACCGGGTGATAGGTCGGATGTGGAAGCACAGCAATGTGTGGAGCTGACCGATACTAATAGGCCGAGGGCTTGTACTACCTACAAAGATGTTACGCGTCCACTGTGTGGTTCCCGAGATACGGTCGGGAACCAACCCCCACCACCAGGTGGGTGTCTGGTTACGAGATATCTCCATAGTGTTTCGGTGGCCATGTCAAAAGGGAAACACCCGGTCCCATTCCGAACCCGGAAGTTAAGCCTTTTAGAGCCGATGGTACTGCAGGAGGGATCCTGTGGGAGACTAGGACGCCGCCGGACTTATAATATTCACCCCTTCGGGAGTGTTCACTACGGTGACCACCATCCCGGAGGGGTGAATTACGTTCACGAC